>JAGWYZ010000113.1 GCA_018969115.1 Chloroflexota bacterium
AAGAAAGGGTAAAAATTGAGGAAATGCCGATTTCACAATCTCTGCGCAAGCATAGAGATTGTGAAATCGGCGAAAACCACTTTTGTGCCCAGCTTAGTGTTTCAGAATAGACGGGGTGTATTACTTAATAATGTAATAGGTGCCCTTTTTCTCACCTACCCGCATCAACACGCCTTTGCTGACCAAATCAGCCAGATCGGTGCGTAGGGTTTCGCCGCTGACAGTAGGACACAACGTTTGATAATCGCCATTGGTAATACGCCCATGTTCACGCATATATTGAATTGCACGAGCCTGACGCTCGGTCACATTCAACACAGGCGGCGAAGTTTCACCAAGCGGCAAAACCTCGCCCCTTGATATAGAATCTGAAGCCAAGACCGCCGCGACATTGGCTGACGGCGAAACCGGCATTGGCATCGTAATGACCATATTGCTGCGTTTTTCACGATAATTCGACAACGTCACCTTAAAATTATATTGGGTGGCCTCAAAACGCGGGGCTGGGTGGCCTGCGCCCGCCATTTCTTCGTAAATCCGGTCAATCCCAAGCCCAAGTTCTTCGATATAACCCCAGTGATAAAGCCCTTGCACGACACGTGGGTTGCGTGAATAATGTTCCTCGATCAAGTTGTTGAGGGTCATATACCCTGCCAACCCACCCGGTGAGAGAATTTCAAGCCGATCTGCAAATTTACGCACTTCAATTCGCCGCCCATGTATCGCATAGTCGCGGTGGCAAATGGCATTGACCAGTGCCTCACGCACCGCTAATTCGGGATACTCCAGCACATCTTCGCGCTGTTTCCCCTTCACAACTGCCCCCACGCGCATCTCCTCAAACACCACTTGCCATACCCGCTCTACCACCCGTGCCAAAGGGCCAACAATCTCTTCACGGCGACCATAGCCCATTGCGCCGCCATCGGCCCGCATCTCTATGCCCGGAAATTTAACAAAGGTAATGCCGCTACTTTTAAGAAAAATACTGGGGTTTTTGGCAAATAGCAATACCCCAGCCACAGTCGGCTGACCTTTGGCATCTAAAGCGCCAATTTCGCGCAGCACTTCGTTCACATCGCCGCTTATTTTTCGGCGGGTGCGTTCTTCGCGTTTCGCAATCAACTCTTGCAATACGGCTGTATCAAAATCTTCAATACTCGCGCCCGGTACAGTTTGTTCTTCGTAGGCAAGATCGATTGGGGGGGCATCGGCACGTGAATTGCGCTCGATTGCCAATACATGCCGTAACCGACTGGGGGGCACGTGAATATATTGCGCAGGGCCACCATTAGTCTCGCTGCTTTGTATATTGGCTGGCACCAATGGTAAACACATGCCAACAGCTTGACGTAACGCCGAATCTAACTCGTCTGGCAAAACAATAGCTGTTTGACGACCACGTTCATCATAACCCAACACAATGTTACCGCCCTCAGCATTGGCAAATAAGATTAATTTTTCGGCCAACCGTTGCGGGTCGGCATCAGGCAATAACACCAGCCGGTTTGCATTGGGGTTTACAGATGTGTTCGCTCCATTCATAGGACATTTGTTCTCTAACTATAACAGATTGATACAAGGCTAACGCTAAAAGTGAGAGATAAGGGCACGGCATGCCGTGCCCTTATCTTGGGCAAATGTGACATGATCAAATTAAGAAAACCTGAAAAACCGCAAAGCCATCTCTAGCGCCACCCGACAAAACACCGGAATGCTCGCCAAATCAACCCACTCTTGACACTGATGAAAATTGTCGCCACGCGGCCCATACACAATGCTGGGAATGCCAGCCTCGCCACAAAATACATTGGCATCGCTGATACCAAACATGTAATGCAAATTGGGGGTACTACCATGCTCGGCCTGATAAGCCGCATTAAAGGCTTGCGTAAAAGCATGATTCGGGTCGTCAAAAGCCCAAGGTGCGTAATAAGGAGCCGGATTGCTAAATTCAAATTTAGCGGGTGAATTGAGTGACGCTGCAAATCCACGCATTTTGTCTAGCACCGAATCACGGGTCTCACCCGGCACAGTTTGGCGCGTAATCAACACCCGTGCTGTTTCAGGCAGGGTAATGACATATTGTTCGCTACCCGCATGAATGCTCAAGACCGTTTGCGAAGATGGCACCTGTGGGTGTTTTAACTCAGGCACAGCATTACATACCTCGGCGGCAAAACGGGCCGCCTCAATCCCAGCATTGACACCCTGCCACGGCAAAAAACCATGAGCAGCTTTGCCAGTAACATCCACTTGCACCAATACTTTGCCGGCTGCGCCAATGGCCCCACCCACATAATGTGGCTCGCTAACCAAGCAAGCATCGGCCTTCACCCCACCGCGATTAACATCGACCAATGCCCGGGCGCCATATGAATAAGCTTCTTCATCGGTTACGCAACTAAAAATAAGTGTGCCACGCCATTGGTGTTTATGAGTCGCCAAGGCGCGTGCCACCAGCATATTTGCCACAACCCCACATTTCATATCAGCCGTGCCTAGCCCATAAAAAATATCGCCTTCGCGCCACCCTTGCCAAGGGTCGTGCAACCAGCCTTGTGCCCGCAATACTGTATCCATATGCCCGTTCAGCATCAAGGTTGGGCCGGGGCCATTTTCGATGCGGGCAATGACATTGGGCTGGCCATTTTGGGTGATTTGCAGGTGGCTGGCAATATTATTTTGCGCTAGCCATGCTGCACAAGCCCGTTGTGCCTCGGCTTCTTCGCCCGGGTAGCTGCGAATGGCAACCAGTTGGCGCAAAAGCTGATAGGCCTCTTCTTTATCAAAATCAAAATTGGGGGTGCTCATGCGCTCCATTTTAATGGGCATCCGTTTGCTATTGAAAATTAGTTTGACTTACCCCGTTTTATTGCGAAGATCCACATGCTGCACTAAGATTGCTCATATTTAAGGTCGATAACCCGCGAAGAAAGGAATTTAGCCCAGCAGGGGCGAGATAACGATAATAAAGATAACGACGCACCATGCCAAATTGACCCATTTGACCTGCCGCCGCCGCCCGTTGAATGGTCAATTTAGCGCGGCAACCTTGTGGGTCAAATTGATCGACCAAATAATATTGGCGAATGAAAGCGCGATCTTCGGGCGTGTTCATTTTTTCGGCTAAATCAACCAATGCCAGTTGATCGGCGCTGACCACACGTGGCCCCAACGCCAATTGCAACACACCTGTCCAATCAAAATAACTTTCCATCAAACTCCAGCCTACTGATTCAGTTTGTATTGGAACAAATTCGTCTTGAACAATCAAGATTGACACATTTGAGATATTTGGCACAACGGGTAAGTTGACAATCACCGAGTTCATTTTTACCCAACGGGCCAGCCATGCCAAATTATTATCATTATTTGCAAAAATAAAAGAGGCACACAAAGTCAAAGTAAGCACCCAACCTGCTATTTTTACTTGGTTAGAAACAGCATCCAGAAGTATTTTCAATAACCCTGTAACCATGATTGCCATTGCATAACTAACAAGCAAGGCAAATCGCGTGTCATGTCCGTGTAGTGTGGCTATTTTGCCAACTGCTATATAAGCAAAAGTGGCACAAACCCAGCAAAAAACACCAAAAAGCGTGAAAGAAATGGCATATTTATACTTTTGACTAACAGCTTCGGCTGACACGCCTAAATTTAAAGTTGATAACAAAACAACAAATAATAGCGGCAACCACGCTGGCGTTTGCTCAAAAGACCATTTAATTACCCCCAAAATACTATTGACTGCAAAACGTAATCCAGCATACCAATCTAACATATATTCTAATTTTGGTGTATTGTAAGCAACATTAAAAATGGGAGGTGTCGGGAAAAATACCCAGCGGGTCATTACCCAAAATAACATCGGGCAAAGAAATAAATCAAAATTTTTTAGTAAATATATGGGCCGAAATGGCTTTGAGATTAGGAACATATATAAAACTATAAATGCAACATAAAATACTAATAGCGATCCTGTATTAAAGCTAAAGAAAAAAAGCACCAATGCTAAGAACCTCAGCCTGTAAAAAAGCATCTTGTGTGAAAAATAATATTTTTGTGAATACAGAGCACATAACGCCCCAGCAAAAAAAAATAATAAATGAACCTGATAAATATAAGTTCCACTCGCAGCTAATGTTTGATAGCTAGGGTAGATAAGACTAAACACAGCCATAAGCAAGCTGTCACGAAACCCAACACTTAATTGACGTGCTATTAAAAACACCATTACGCAACATGACAATAGCGTGGCAACTGATAATGCCGCATATGTTAGCGCAAGGTTTGGAGTATAGCCAATAAACCAATGAAGCAATGCAATATGTGGAATACGATGTTCGGTGTAATAACGCCAAAGCAAATCATATCGTTTATGTTGCCGGTTAATGTACATTAGCCAAGCATCATAGGCAAAGCCATCATTAAGCAGCGTTAATCCATGAGCAGCAATTGTGACAACTACTAAGAACAAAATTACCCAACGCAAACGAATGTTATTATCAAACCGTTTAAAAAAAGACATAATGCTATAACGCATAAAGCTAATCATACCAACATCACATATTACATAACCTCAGCATCTTCTGAACCGCGTAAAATATTATTAATGACAATCACTGCCCTTTATCCTGGCACATTTGACCCAATGCACAATGGACATCTGGATATTGCCGAACGCGCATTTCGGCTTTGGGGATCGCTTATTGTGGGGATCTATGATTTGCCAAACAAAAAATTACTTTTTACCCACCAAGAGCGGGTTAGTCTTGCAACAGAAGCACTTAGTAAGATAGATCATAAGGGAAATATTCGTGTCTTGGGGTATAGCGGCCTCACGGTTACATTTGCCAAAGAGATTGGGGCCAATGTGGTGGTGCGGGGTTTACGCAACAGTGTCGATTTTGATTTTGAATTGCAAATGGGACAAACCAATCATTGGATGGTGCCAGAAGTCGAAATTGTGTGTATGTTTGCCAATGCCCCGAACCATTTTGTAAGCGCCACGTTGGTGCGCGAAATTACCTTTTTAGGCGGCGATATGTCAGCCTTGGTGCCGCCTTGTGTCGCAATGGCATTAAGACTAAAAGCAAACAAATGATAAAATTGACGGTGATTTTGTGGATATAGAACATCTTCTTAAGCGGCTTGAAGCTGTAATTTTAGAAGGACGTAAAGTGCCGGGCACTGAATACCGTGTGGTTGATGCTAAACGTTGCTTTAGTTTAATTGACCAGATGGTTTTATCCATCCCCGAAGAGGTAAAACGGTCTAAAAATATTGAGGCCGAGCGCGATAGAATTTTAGAAAGCGCACGCCGTGAGGCTGAGCGCACCCGTGAGATTGCAGAAGATGAAGTTATGCGCGTGACAGACCAACATAATATTGTGTTGGTGGCGCAAAACCGCGCCCGCAATTTAGAAGAACGTGCAAGGCAAGAAGCAGATCGCTTAAAGCTCGATGCCGATACCTACTCGATTGACACCTTGCGCCGGCTGAGTAATGAACTTGAGCATTTATTGGCCTTGGCCAATAACGGGGTCGCCGATTTAGAACGTGACCGAACCGCGATGAAGAAACGCCTTCAAGCCTATGGAGATGAGTCGGAAGCGAATCACACGGAAACAGAAGAAGCATAAACTTATTTAACAGATTGTTTCTTAAATCAATTTCCACTTTTTTGTTAGCTGAAATCTCGTGGTTTTATCAAATCAGAGAGTATATTGAGAAAAAGTGAATACCGAAATCACTATCTCAGCGTTGAGATAGTGATTTCGGTAAAAAGTTGTTTTAAGAAATACTGTCTAAGGTGATGTATTGAGTTAATGAGCCAAATTTCTCGTCGAGAGCGAATATCTGTTACATTATTGTTAATTGCATCGTTTGTATTATTTAGCCTATACAGCGTTGCTACGCCTTTATTCGAGGCCTCCGACGAGCTTTGGCATTACCCATTTGTGCAGCATTTAGCCATAGGTGGGGGGCTGCCCATTCAACACAAAGACCAAACCGATGCTGAATCGCCTTGGCGGCAAGAGGGCAGCCAGCCGCCGCTTTATTATGGGTTGGCGGCTTTGGCCAGTGCGCCATTCGATAGCAGCAATTGGCGTGAAATTCGGCGCGTGAATATTCAAGGTGACATGGGCGTGCCGACCCGTGATGGCAATGCTAATGCTATTTTGCACACCCAAGCCGAAGCTTTTCCGTGGTCACGCGCGGCTTTGGCAGCGCATGTTGCACGCTTGGTTTCGATTTTGCTTTCAACTTGCACCATCTTTTTTGTCTATCTGAGTGCGCGTGAGTTGTCGCAGGGCATGGTTGCCACTGCACATCTCACCCCGCTCACCTTTCGGCTTGCCAGCATGATCTTTGCTGCGTTTGTGCCGATGTTTGCCTTTATCAGTGGCTCAATCAATAATGACAATGCCGCCGTCATGTTTAGCAGTTTGGGGCTATGGTGGGCGTTGCGTTTGATGCGTGTTCGCACCCTCACCACTCAAAATGCCATTATTGCTGGGCTAATTACAGGGCTTGGCGCACTGAGCAAGTCGTCATCGTTGGGGTTGCTCGGCTTGTTTGGGCTGGCAGCGGTCTTCGCTGCTGTGGATTGGCCTCGCTGGCAAGATCGGCTTATGGTCAAAGTCCGCACTGTAATCGGCTGGGGTCTCATTCTGCTAACGGTAACGGCTTTGATCAGCGGCTGGTGGTTTGTGCGCAATGTAATACTATATGGCGATCTATTGGGCTGGACGGCATTTTTAGATGTGGTGGGGCGACGAGTGCCGCCTGCCACCTTGGGCCAGCTATGGAGCGAACGCGAAGGCTTTATTTGGGCCTATTGGGGTGTATTTGGCACGCTCAATGTCATTATGCCGACTTGGATTTACTACATGCTGAATGGGTTTGCAGTTTTGGCCTTAATTGGGTTGGCGTCAGCCATCGTTCAGGATATTCGCCGCCCCAAGGCTAAAAACCATATTCACTTTAAGCCAGCCATTTTGTTATGTTTATTTTTTCTGGCGCTCACGTTTGGCGGGTTAATTCGTTGGACCACCCTCACCCCGGCTTCACAAGGCCGTTTGATGTTCCCATGTATTGCGGTTTTGGCGGCGGCAATGGCCTATGGCTTGGGGCGAATTCATCGCATCGCGTTGTGGCTGGGCTGTATGTCGCTGATGTGTGTCGCCATTGCCGCCCCATTCGTTTATATTGCGCCCACTTATGCCAAGCCTGCCAATGGTTGGCGCGAACGCTTACCCATCGCCCTCAATGCCAATTTTGGCGGCACAATCGAATTGGTCGAAGCCAGTGTCGGCCCCAGCAGCGTCACCCCCGATTCAGAGCCAATCATTCAGTTCAATTGGCGCTTAACTGCTGCCCCGACTAAAAACTATAGTGTTTTTGTGCATTTGGTCGATCAAAACAATGTGATCTTAGCCCAACGTGATATGTACCCCGGCCAAGGCAGCCTCGCTCTCAGTGAACATCCCAGTGGTTTTCTCTGGAGCGATCATTATGCCTTGCGCGTATCATCTTTAGCCCCACCCCCAAAGACCCTGCGCTGGCGAATTGGGGTATATGATTTTGAAAATGGTCAGCGGCTTAAATTGCCCAATGGCAACGATTTTGTTGAATTTGGACAAATACAACTGCAAGATAAACCCAATCAACCTAACGCTAATATTGATGACAACGGCTTGTTATATTTTGATAATGGGGTTGTATTACAGCGCTACGAAGTGCCCCAAACCATCTTGCACCCCGGCGAAAAATTTACGGTCACGGTCGATTTAGCCATATTGCCCAAACAACGCAATGCCTTACAACACGATGACAATGTGTCCATTCAATTACTCGATAATCAGGCGCGTAAAGTGGCCCAACGTGATCTAACATTGTCCCGCGCTGAGCTTTTGGCTGCAAACACCGCCCGTAGCCTGACCCTAGACATTGCCAAAGATGCCCCGCCCGGCGAATATAAATTACTGATAGTCATGTATACCCCCGATGCGAAAAAAGGCTTCCCTAAAATTGGTGCTTATGACAGCCGCAAACAATTTATGGGCGATCAAATTGAACTAACACGTTTGCGGGTGCAGTAAAAACTACGATTAAGCCGCAATGCCCAAGCGCACCGTAAACCAAAATGTTGAGCCGCGCCCATCAATGCCTTCGCTGCACATGCCGATTTTCCCACTCATCAACTCGACCAATTGCTTGCTAATGGCCAGCCCAGTGCTGCCAAATTGGCAGGTTAATGAATAGACTTTATCACGGATAAACATCACCTTAAAAACAGAAATTGAAGGCGGCGAGCAAGATACTATATATAAATAAGGTGAAATACATCAACGTGCTGTGGGTGCAGGTGGCGAGAACGCCTTAGCAAGTATCGAAGAGAAGTTAGCTAAAAACGCGGCTGCCAAAGGTCAACATAAGCTACAAAATGCTGTCAGGCAGATTACTAAAATTGCTAAATGTATTGATATCGATGTCCATCATTTAAATTTGTATCCAGATCGGTTGACCAGTTTCGGTGGTTTTTACATCTGGCATTTGCCGCAATTCAGCCGCCACTTGGCGGATCGTCAACTCAAAATCGTCATTTAAAGCCGCGCTCGGTTCACGCTCATGGGTATCATCCCACCCGGCTGGTTTAATTGCCATATGATCACCGCGCAACAACCCGGCTACCCCACCTTGGCCTGTTTGGGTGGGTGAATCGGGCACCCAGCGGGTTTTCTTGGGGCGTTGATAATCGGTTGGCTCGGTATACGTGCTGATATAGCCCTCAAAATTACGAAAAACCATACGATCATGCGATTGGCTGAGCAAATAATTGGGCATCACCGGCACTTTGCCACCGCCACCCGGCAAATCGACACAAAATGTTGGCACGGCATACCCACTGGTATGACCACGCAAATGCTCGATGATCTCGATGCCGGTGGCGATGGTGGTGCGAAAATGCCCACTGCCTTGCACCAAGTCGCACTGATATAAATAATAAGGCCGCACACGCATTTTTACCAACTCGTGGCATAGCTTTAGCATGGTGTTAGGGTGATCATTCACCCCAGCCAATAGCACGGTTTGGTTGCCGATGGGAATACCCGCATCGGCAATTTTGGCGCAGGCGTGGCGTAATTCGGGCGTAATTTCTTTAGGGTGGTTAATATGAATGTTAAACCACATCGGTTGAAATTGACGCAACATGTTAAGCAAATCGTCGGTGATGCGTTGTGGCAAAAACACCGGAACCCGCGAGCCGATGCGGATAATTTCGACATGTGGAATATCGCGCAAACGTCGCAGCAAGTCTTCTAACACCCGTTGCGGCAAGGTTAAAGGATCGCCACCACTGAGCAACACATCCCGAATTTGCGGAGTGCGCCGAACATAGTCGATTTGTTTGTCGTGGTCATGGCGGTTAAACATGGCGTGTGGGTCGCCCACGATGCGGCTGCGGGTGCAATAACGGCAATATGAAGCGCATTGGGTAGTCACCAACATCAGCACACGGTCTGGGTAGCGATGCACCAAGCCGGGCACTGGTGAATGTTCATCTTCGGCCAGTGAATCGCTCATCATGGCCTCAAACCCTTGCAATTCACGCGCTCGCGGTACAATTTGCAATCGCACCGGGCAGTCTGGGTCATCAGCATCCATCAATGACGCAAAATAGGGTGTAATATCGACACGAAATTTTTCAGGGGCATTTAACCCAGCCAATTCTTCAGCGGTCAGATGAATGACTTGCGCAAGCTCGGCTGCGCTATTGAGGCGATTAGACAATTGCCATTTCCAATCATGCCATTGGACATCTGGCACATTGGCCCAATAATGATGACGTGGAGATGCGCTGGGCGCTTTGGCATTTGAGAATTGATCTCGGTTCAAAGACATGATGCTTTTTTAAGGTTTGTGGGTATCATCTCAATAATTTAGGGTAAACCCTAAAGATGTAATGTCAAACGCACTATACGACCATTGAAGTTGGGGGCTTTGTCCCTAACTTCAATGGTCATATAGTGCGTTTGGCAAAAAATAGTTTTATTTCCCCCAATTTTTTGAGATGATACGTTTGTGGGTATTCAATTGTATAGCAATCATCGCTTGCTAGGGAATATTGACATCGGCACAACCGTATTTTTAAGCCTTTCTTAGCATTGTTACTCTACTTTGATATCTGGGGCTATTTCGGCAAAGCGCTTGCGGAAATCGGCTACACTGAGCGCGCCGGGGAATAATTTACCATTGATGACAAATGAGGGGGTGCTTTGCACTTTGACATCACGTGCAACATTTAGACCTGCCAATACTGTAGGTTCATGACGATTTGAGTCGAGACAAGTGTCGAATTGGGTTTTGTCTAAGCCAACTTTGGCCGCAATGTCTTTTAGGCGAGCCTTGGTAAAACCACCACGATTTTCACCGGCCTGATTTTCAAATAACGAGTTGTGCATTTGCCAAAATTTGCCTTGTTCAAGGGCACACATAGCGGCCTGTGCGGGGTCACGTGATTCGCGTCCACCCGCTTGGTTGGTCTCTAAAAATGGAAAAAACTTGATTTCATAACGCACTTTGTTGGTCTTGGCAAACGCCTCAATCACGCCTGCTTCAAAATTTTTGTTGTAATTGCCACAGGCTGGGCATTGATAGTCGATAAATTCTTGAATCTTGATGGGTGCATCGGCTGGCCCCCATGCTGGGAAGGATGGATCTGGGTTGACTGGAATAGGCTTTGTTGAAGACACAACTGGAAGGGTTGATGAGGTGCTAGAGGTAAGATTGCCTGCAATAATAGCGGTCCCTACGATGACAATGGCAATGAGGGCAATCACCCCCATAATAATTAGATTGCGCTTGCGGTCTTGTTGTTTGCGCTGTTGTTGTAATTCTCGACGTTTTGACATATTTATTTTCCGTTTTTAAAATTTAGCTTTTCAGGCTATTTTAATGCTGATGCTGTGAATGTGATGAGAAAGCAAGGATTAAAATAATATGATCACCATAATGAAGGTTTTGCCAATTTCATTTAACGTGACATTGTCAAACTGATGTAAATAAGGAGAAACCATGCTTGCAGAAGAAATAACAAACGGGCTTTATGTCATCCCAGTCGGGGTAGTCAATATATTTTTAATCGATTCACCCGATGGTTGTGCCCTAATCGATACCGGATTTCCGGGCAGCGCCGATAAAATTCTTCAGGCCGTTGGCGAATTGGGCAAAAAAGCCAGCGACATACGTCATATTCTTCTAACCCACGCCCACCCAGACCATATCGGCAGCCTAGCCGTGCTAAAACAAGCCACTGGCGCACAAGCCTATGTGCATCCGCTCGATCACAAAATCGCCAGCAGCGGCAAAGGCTTTCGCCCCATTCGCCCAGCACCCAGCTTGATGAATCGTATTTTGTTTCGTATTTTTATTAACCCAGACAAACCACCCAAGATTGAGGCGACGACGGTTGAACATGTGGTGCAAAATGGCGATCATTTGCCTGTTGCGGGCGGGCTAAAGGCTATTCACACCCCCGGTCACTCGGGTGGGCATTTGGTTTACTTGTGGCCGCAACATGGCGGGGTTTTAATTGCGGGTGACACCTGCCAAAACATAATGGGTTTAAATTGGTCGTTGGGTTATGAAGATTTTGCCGCAGGCCAACGCAGCCTTGGCCAAATTGCACAACTCAATTTTGAAATTGCTTGTTTTGGGCATGGCAAAGCTATTCTCAAAGATGCCAGTGCTCAGTTTAAAAAGAAATGGGGCTAAATTAACTTCGGCACAAAAATAAACAAGCCCACCACCACTGCCAAAATCACCGCTGCAAACACGGCCCCAGCCGCACAATCTTTGGCAATTTTGGCCAATGGGTGAACTTCGGGCGTGGTTTTATCGACAATGGCCTCAAGGGCGGTATTAAACAACTCGGCTTGCAACACCAAGCCAATCGTTACGGCAATGATGGCCCACTCGGTTGCCATCAGCCGCAGCCATAGCCCGACCATCACCACCCCCACCGTCACGACAATATGAATACGAAAATTGCGTTGACTGCGCAGGCCATGCAAAATGCCTTGCCACGCATACCCAAACGATTTTAATAAACCCGACAAATTAAACCTTTTAAATATTCAGATTCTGGAAAAGTCAATAAGACCGGGTGATCGCTGGCCTGTGACAAATGCTCGACGATATGCACCTCGCGCTCGGCTTCCATCGCGGCGCTAAAGATGATTTTTTGGAACAACGAGGCATCGACCACGCCCGAACACGAAAATGTTGCCAAGACCCCGCCGGGCTTCACCAAATGCATTCCCACGCGGTTAAGGTCTTTATAAGCACGGGCTGCCCGCTCAATTTGGCTGGGGTTGTGTGCAAATTTAGGCGGATCAAGCACCACCACATCATAAAGCTCACCCGCCTCGCGCCGCACTCGCAGGTCATCGAATACATTGGCCTGTATGTTGGTCATTATGGATTGGGGATTGTCGTTAATCCCTAATCCATAATCCTTAAGCCCCAATTCATTCAATAACGCATTCTCATGCGCTAGCCGCAGTGCATCTGCCGATGAATCAACATTGATGATTTCGGTGGCGCCAGCGGTGGCGGCATAGATGGCAAAACCACCGGTATACGAAAACGTATTTAACACCCGCCCGCCTGTGCAATAGGCCGCTACTCGTTGACGATTTTGGCGTTGGTCAAGATAAAAACCAGTCTTTTGCCCACGTGTGAGGTCAACTCGAAATTGTAATGTGCCTTCACGAATAATGACCGCAGCTTCGATTGGCAAGGTAGCATTTTTTGGGGGGGCAACCAAGGCGGGGGCGCTTGGGCCAAATAATTTGGCTGATACTCCTTCACCCTTCAACCGTTCATCATCATAGCGAATGTGAATCTGGGCGGGTGCACAGGCAGATTGAATGGCAGACTCAATCGTATCACGCGCATTCAACGCCACCAAAGCCGAATACTCGAGCACGATATGGCCAGCATAATCATCGGCGATTACACCGGGCAAGCCGTCACTTTCGCCGAAAATGATGCGTCGGGCGTTGGTATCACGCAGCAATGGGTCAATCTTGCGCCGCGCCACCGCCTGAGCCACCCGCCGTTGCCAAAATGCTTCATCTATGGCTTCGTTTACATTCCACGTCAACAAGCGAATGGCTATTTGTGAGGCTTCGTTAATCACCCCACGCGCAACCCATTCACCATGATTATCAAAAATCTCAACCACCTCACCCGACTTTGGTCGCCCGTCGATGGCTTTGATGCCACCCGAAAACAAACGTGGATGATGTTGACGCACTGGCTTATCACGCCCCGACTTCAAAATGATTTTGACATTGCTCATGTGGGGCA
>JAGWYZ010000114.1 GCA_018969115.1 Chloroflexota bacterium
AATATGCGCAAAATGAAAGCCGCCAAAGAAGGCTTTAGCATCATCAAGCAAGGAATTGGATTTCATAGCCCCATGCCTGAGCATGTGCCCAATTTTTTTTATGGCGATTTGCGCAAAGGCCCTAGCCACCCGAATCGTGGCTTGTTGACCGAAAAAGGCTTGAAGCACGTCATCGATTGCGTTATCGCCATGAAATCGGTATTGGGTGACGACATCGGCCTCGCGCTCGATTGCGGCCCGGGCTGGACGGTACCCGATTCGATTCGCTTGGCAAAGGCATTGGAGCCATATAACATTATGTGGCTAGAGGATTTGGTGACGGGCGATTATGTACCGTATGTGCTGGCCGATGTCTTGCGTGATATCACAAGCAAGACCAGCACCCCCATTCACACCGGCGAGCAAATTTATTTGCGCCAAAATTTTCGTGAGTTGATCGAAAAACACGCGGTGAATGTGATCGGCCCCGACCCTGCCGATGTAGGCGGCATTGCCGAGATGAAGTGGATTGCCGAATATGCCGATTTGCACGGCATTCTCATGGCCCCGCATGGCATTTTTGATGGCGTGTTTGGTTTGGCCGCGCATGTGCATTGCGCCGCAGCCATGCCCGATAATTACATCGCCTTCGAATACCCCATCGCACGCCCATCATGGTGGTATGACATTGTGGATGGCTTGCCTGACCCAATTGTCAACAACAGCATGATCGATGTATGGGATGCGCCGGGTTTGGGCCTTACATTCAAGGTCAATGAAGCAGTTAAGTATTTGCCAGCAGGTGATGAGGATTTTTTTGAGTAGGATGAGCCTTATTCGTTAAGCGCGTCACCCTTTTCTCAAATTCGCGGCGGGTGATGGGGTCACGTGCCAATTTAAGCGCCCGCCGTGCCGCCATCAACGCCCGCATATGATCAACCGCATGCCATTCGTAATACTTTGCCAACTCAATCAAGGCATCAACATCATCCCTATCTGCCAACATCTCCCAATAGCCGGCCGCTTCATCACGCCGCCCAGCCCGTTTTAGGCTTTGTGCCAAGTGATGCATAGTAGAGATTCGGGATTGGGGATGAAGGATTGAGGATTGACGACCTTCATCCTTCATCCTTAATCCTTCATCCTTTCCCACCAATCCTTCATCTTTTTCCCCTATCCCCAATTTATAGGCCGCGATAGCTCGATCCAAATCGCCATTGCGCTCGTGATGACGCCCAACCGCCAAATGTTCATCAGGGGTAGTCGGGCGCTCAAATACCTCATAAAGCCGCGCTACCAAAGTCACCATCGACAAAATATCATACAAATTGTGATACATCACGCGGCTCATTTCTTCATGTTGGGCGGCAGCACCAGCTTGCAAATAATCGCGGTAAAGTTGTGGGATGAGGAACCCGGCAATATCTTGTTGGTCACGTCGCACACCCAGCAAATGAAATTCGAGTGATCCCAGACTTAGCGAACTCAGCATCCCCCGCCACGCACGACGGGCATATTGCAACAAATCTAAATGCACTTTGTCGCCAAACGATGGCGCAATACGCGCCAGTATAAAACGGGTTTCTAATAATGGCACATCAAACGTTTTACCATTAAACGTCACCAAGCTATCGTGCCCATTCACCAACCTATCAATACAAACCAACATTGCTGCCTCATCAGACGGGTCACTCAAAAAAAATTGGTCAATGACAAAGTGCAGGCCATGCGTTGAAAATGAAAAATCGTCAGTCCCCCTGCCCTCCAGTTTCCAGTTTCCAGTTTCCAGTTCCTGAAAATAACCTACTCCCACCAAAAATGCCAATGTGCCAGCCCCACCAGCCAAACCAGTGGTTTCGGTATCAAGAAACAAAGCACGCTGAAAATCTTGATCTGCCAATGGGCTATGAAGTGCATGATGTAATGGGCGGTCGCCATGTTGGTGGTCAAGATGATAAACAGTGCGGCGAATACGGGCTGTGCCAAACGGGGTGCGCTGCTCAATATTCCACAATTGATGCTCATTATGAGTTTCAGGCCTTGTAAATTGGGCATCGTTCGGCGGTCTGTCGCCGTGCAATGGGGCAACGGCGGGTGACACAGGGTCCGCTGTTACCGGCGGCTTAAGGTGGGCTGTGCCTTTTTGTAATCCCAACCGCCGCAATCTTTCACGCAATGTCGCTTCCATCAGGATTACAATTATCCCCTTACTCGTTTCTCGTTCATCGTCGACTTTGACAAAGACGAATTATCTGAAAATAACTATGACATCTAATAATTCAGAAGCTGTGTCCAGCGCCGCTGCAAACAATACGTTCGATGTAGTTGTATTGGGCGCAGGCCCCGGTGGTTATGTTGCTGCCATTCGTGCGGCACAATTGGGGTTAAAAACCGCCATTATTGAACGCGACAATTTAGGTGGCGTTTGCTTAAATTGGGGCTGCATCCCCACAAAATCGTTACTGCGCAATGCCGAGGTGATGCATTTGTTGCATCAAGGCAAAGATTATGGCTTTTCGTTTGACAATTTAAAGGTGAATTACGCCACAGCCCATAAACGCAGCCGCGATGTGTCGGGGCGCTTGGTCAAAGGCGTTGGCTTTTTAATGCGCAAAAACAACATTACCGTCATTCAAGGCGAAGGTGTGTTAAAAGATGCCAACACGGTGCTGGTTGAATTAAAAGACAGCGCCCGCGAAGTGATCGGTCGCCATATTATTTTGGCAACCGGTGCGCGCCCGTTTTCATTGCCCATGCTCAAACCCGATGGGCAGCGCGTGTTTACCTATCGCCAGTTGTTAGATGTGTCGATCACGCCCAAAAGCATGATCGTGATTGGAAGCGGGGCCATTGGCATGGAATTTGCCTATGTCTTTAACGCCTATGGCGTGCAAGTGACCGTCATCGAGGCCTTGCCCCAAATTTTGCCACTTGAAGACCCCGAAGTGAGCCAAGTGGTCGTGCGTTCATTTACCCGCAGCGGGGTCAAATTATTACCCGCCACCAAGGTGGAAGATGCCAAAACCGAAGCCGATGGCGTGAGCGTCAGCGTGGCTGACACAGCCGGTAATAAACAAACGCTCAAAGCTGATTGGCTGTTGATGGCGATGGGCGTGGCCCCTAACACCCAAGGCATTGGGCTTGAGGCGGCTGGGGTCAAAGCCAACGAACGCGGTTATATCCCCGTCGATACCCACATGGCAACCAACGTGCCAAATGTGTATGCCATTGGTGATATTAACGGGCTGTTGCGCTTGGCTCATGTGGCCTCGGCCCAAGGCATTGTGGCGGCTGAGCATATTGCCGCCAGCATGGGCAAATATGATGGACATTTGGCCGAATTGGATTATGATGCCATGCCACGCTGCACTTATACTCACCCTCAGGTAGCGAGCATGGGTCTGACTGAGCAACAAGCCAAAGACAAGGGCTACAGCGTCAAAGTCAGCAAATTCCCATTCCAAGCCAATGGCAAATCGTTGGCATTAAACAACACCGAAGGCTTTGCAAAAATTATTGCCGACGCAAAGTATGGCGAAATTTTAGGCGTGCATATGGTAGGACCAGATGTCACTGAATTGCTGCCCGAATTTGTGTTAGCAAAGTCAGCCGAGCTGACCACCGAACAAATTGCACACGCTGTTCATGCCCACCCAACCTTGAGTGAATCATTGATGGAAGCCGCGCATGGTATCGAAGGACAAATGATTCATTTGTAAACAGTGGCTGTCTAAAAAGATGCAATGCCGAAATCATGATATCACCACCTCCGTCGGGAGTGGCGATATCGTGATTTCGGCAAACGCTTTATTCAGATTGCAGGCTAACCCGTAGGTCACGTATTTTCATACCGATACGCCCATGTCGTTCATTAAAGCCGCCCGTCCCCTCGGTGCAAACTTCTGGCCCCACCCCAATTAATTCGAGCCGGTATTGTTCTGGGTTGCCAGACCAACGTTGCCCCAAGCGGGTATTGGCACTTGCAATGACCCGCAACAATTGGGTGATGCTAATACTTACGCCAAAATAGCGCCAATCACGCCAAATTTGATCGGTAAGCATAGCAGTCTTGGGCAAAGGCGAGCAATAATACTTGCCGCCAAAATAGCCCAAAGCAATTAGGCTATTCATTTCGGCCCATGGAAAAATCCCTTCTAAACGATACCGTTTGCCGCGTGTATCAAACAAACTTTGCTGAAGCCAAAAAACGGTTTGGTTGGCACAATCACGTATCGCGATTGCCACATAAGCATAGCTAATGGCCCCGCCGTACATATCACAGTAGGGCACAGCTGCATCTAGCTCAATACACAAGCGTGTGTTATGTTCACCAGCCCATGGAAAAACAGACTCTTGCCAACAATATGCCCATTGCGCAACTTTAAAACGCTCTGCCGATGGTGATGTCATCGAATCGACCCATAACCCAACCGTGTTGCCTTGCGCTTGTAATGCCGACCCCGCATCAGTTGCCGACACGCTACTTTGATAACGCGCCAAATCACCTTCGGGGACAAATCCAGTATAAGATGACAAATCACGGTCGGTAGCATAAGCCCCAATATCACCCAACCCACTGCTATGCACAACAGTGCGCCCGACTGGCAGCGCCTGATCATGATTGATATGCGTGTGCAATTCAGCAAAATGATAACTAGGATACAAGATACGCATCTTCATCATACTGGGGCGATTTAAATTAATACAACATGCGAAACCGTATGGTGTCGTCGATGTTCTTAATTTCATTCACAAATGCATCGGTGTAATTTTTATCAAGATCAACAATCACATAGCCAATTTGCTCATTGGTCTTAAGATATTGCCCGCTGATGTTAATTTGATATTTGGCAAATAGCGCATTGAGTTTGGCCAAAATACCCGGCACATTGCGATGAATATGCAATAGTCGATGGGCATCGTGCAACACTGGCAATTGCACCGCCGGCAAATTGACGCTGCCAGTAGTGCTGCCATTATTCAAATATTCTAACAAGCGCTCAGGCACATAATTGCCAATACCCTCTTGGGCTTCTTCGGTGCTGCCACCAATATGCGGGGTTAAAATGACATTGGGCAAACCGCGCAACTCGTTTACAAACACCTCATGATTGGTTTTTGGCTCAGTTGGGAACACATCAACCCCCACCCCGCTGATTTTACCCTGTTTGATGGCCGCGACCAAAGCTGGGGTATCGACCAAATGCCCACGCGCCAAATTAAGGAAAATTGCGCCATCTTTCATTTGTGCAAACTGTTTTTCGCCAAAAAGGTGAGTATTTTCGGGGCTGCCATCAATATGCACACTCACCACATCGGCCACGCGCAACACATCATCGAGAGTGCGACATTTTTTGGCATTGCCAATCGGCATTTTATCGACACGATCGTAAAAATACACTTCCATCCCCAGCGCTTCGCCGATGATCGAAAGTTGGGTGCCGATATGCCCATAGCCAATGATACCCAGCTTTTTGCCACGCACCTCATAGCTGTTATTTGCCGATTTATCCCACTTGCCTTCATGCATTCCTACACTTTTGGGAAATACACCGCGAATAAGCATAATCATTTCACCAATGGCAAGCTCGACTACTGAGCGGGTGTTGCTATAAGGCGCGTTAAACACTGCCACCCCATGTTCGCTGCACGCGGTTAGGTCAATTTGGTTCGTCCCAATACAAAATGCACCAATGGAAAGCAATTTAGGCGCATTTTCCAAGACACGACGTGTCACCTCCGTTTTTGAGCGAATTCCCAACACAGACACATCTTTAATCTTAGCAATCAATTCAGCTTCATTTAAAGCCTCTTTTAATTTTTCGACGCTATAGCCTTCGCGCCGAAATAATTGAGCCGCGACTGGATGCACATTTTCGAGCAACAACACCTTCATGCGGCTACGTGGATAGGATTGACTACGTGGTAACCCATGAAAATATAAAAATTCGTCGAGCGAGGGCACAATCATATCGGCCTTGGCCGTTACTTTGGGGCGTTCAACATTTTCGGTAAACGCATAAAACCGCGTAGCCTGCCCCGATTCTCGAATTTGATAATCGGTATAGCCATCGCCAATGACAAAAACCTCGGTGTTGTTTTTGATCAATTTTGAATGTTGAGCGAATGCATCGCAAGAAACCTGCCGAAGCTGTTGCATCAACTTTACTTTGCCACCATCTTGCGCCAATACATTGTTTTCGTCAATGCCTATAACATTACCATCGCTGTCAAAATGAAATTCATTGGCATACACATTGTCGGCATGTAAACCCAATGCAACCACTACTGGCACAATAAATTCTTTAAAACCGCTCGAAACGACCAATATTTGATCGGCATATTCGCGCAAAAAGGCCTGATTGCGTTCAAAAGACGGGCTAATTTTGCCGTGCAAACGCTGCACAAGGGCATCAATATGACTACGATGCGCCCGTAACAGGGCAATACGGCGACGTAACCCATCAGCAAATAATATTTCGCCGTTCATCCCTTGTTCGGTAATCTTGCGAATTTGCTGCACCACCGCCTCACGGTTGGGGTGCTGGCTCATGGCAATGTCGGCTAATTCATCTAAGCCTTCTACTTGGGTAATGGTGCTATCAAAGTCGATAACAATGAGGGTGTTTTCTAAAACATGGGGCATGGGGCGAAAAAAAACGGCTTGCATGAATGCCGCCGTCTGATCTTGGACGAAAATGATTTTATTGTGGCTGATTTTAACTGATTAATTTAATCTCCACCTGAAATTTAAAACTTCACCCGTCTTTCGCTCTACATCAAAGATAAGAAGTTGTATAAAAACACTACAATTTACCTCTCACGAAGCTCACAAAGCACACAAAAGGTTTATAAAGCTACCTTCTTTATGTGCTTTGCGACTTTGTGAAAGGTTTTGCCCCTTACTAAGGGGCAAAATTAGTTTTATAAAGCCTCAAATGGGCAAGAACGCGACTACTGCCGTGATTTAATAAACGGCATGAATACAGCCAATTCTTTATTATAAGGCATGGCGATGACCGGCGTTAAGGATGAAATAGGGTTACCATCACTATTTATCCCCACTACACGCACCTTATATCGGGCGTAATTGGTTAACCCACTAAACACATAATTGGTTTCGCCGGTGTCGGCGGGTTCATCACAGGTGCCAGTTTGGGCCGGTGGGCTTGCGCCAGCAGGGCATTCAATATGCACTTTGTAAAAATAGGCGTTTTGAATCCTAGGCCAACTTAAAATAATCTTGCGGTTTTCACCCGTTGCCGAAATAACAAAAGGTGACAAAGGCACTGGCTCAGTGGTCGCTGTCGGGCGAATAGATTCTGGGGTGGCGGTCGGGATGCTGGTTGCCGTCGGGTCAACCGGAGCCTGTGTCGCTTCGGGCAGCGGCGTGGGGGTTGGCGGAATGGGTGTTGCCGTCGCTTGTGGCGGCGGAATGGGCGTTGCCGTCGCTTGTGGCGGCGGAATGGGCGTTGCTGTCGCTTGTGGCGGCGGAATGGGCGTTGCTGTCGGCGGCAATGGCGTGGCCGTCGGCGGTATTGGGGTGGCAGTTGGGGCTGCCGTCGGCGGTATGCTGCCACAATTCACCCCACCCGGGTTTGCCTCAGCTAAGCTCGGCAATTTAGAATTAAACGCAGGCGATGACACCGCTTGTTGATATGCACTGGTCCAATTGCTAAGCGCCCTTACACCACCATCTTTCGCGGTTGAACTGGTAATCCGAAAATCAGCATTGGCGTTTAACGAGTCACGGTCGTTGTAATACACAATTGCTTTTACAAACGGATAATTTTGCACTGCGTTATATGCATCTAAAATCCAACCAGCTTTGTTTTGACCCTCAACCGTGCCAAATTCATGAATCATTTGGGGTTTGGGGTAACGACAAGCAAAATCTTTTAGCCGATTCCCTACAAATGAATCAAACGATCGCCAAGGCCATGCCCCACCCGGCGCAGTTTGCGCATAGTTATAGGCGTTGATGCCAACCCAATCGACGACATCATTGCCCGGGTAATAATCGGTGGGTTGATTGCCCGGAGTATCAGGGTATGAATCAAAGTTGGGTGCCCACAAAAACTCGACATTGGTCGCGCCTTCTTCGCGGAACAAGGCCCGCACTCGACGAAACATATTGATGTAATCACCCGGTGTTTGATTAAAATGGCCTGGCCAGTAAGAGGTGGCGGCACCATTCATTTCATGGGCAAGCTTTAAAATAAAGCGACGTTTCGATTCAGCTTTAAGCGCCTTGGCATAATTGCGAATATACCCATCGCAACCGCCAGCTGCAATTGAGGCTGGCGGGATGCCGCCATTGTAATCTTGGTTACAGCCCAAAGCGCGTTTGCCATTTCTAGGTTCCCATGCCAACATGATGGCAGGGTGATCAACTGCATTAAGTTGATAATCCATTTGAATCCCTAAAAACCACCCGCCATCCCGATAAGTCAAAGCCCAATCGAGATAATACAGAGCAACACCTAGCTTTTTACCGGTTAGGTTATTGAAGTTTGCAATTTCAGTCCCATAGTTATGAGTTGGAATGACATGAGCGCCAATGGTAATACCTGAAGCGTTTTGGGTTGTGCCCGATTTGCTCGCATCGGCTGACCCTAACAATGAAACAGTCTCATTTGCATCTGCATCATGACGCATATTGTCCGGTGAACTATTGGCTTGAAGGTGAATCGTTGGCTGGGTCCATAGTGACGCAGCAATCGCACATATCGCGATACTATTGACAAGTCTTTTCATTCGTGCTTAGAGTTTAGCAGATTCTAAAAACAATCATTAAAAATTTGCATACCCTTTTCAGCACAGAGCAAATTCCTAAAAGATGCAGGGTCAATTTCACTATCACTCCCTCAATCTATGCTTGAGGGAGCGGTAGTGAAATTGGCAAAACCTTTTGTCAACTTGTTGAGCAGATATTTTTGTATCTTTATTACAAAGCGCGACGCAAAATCCATTCAAAGGCTTCGGCATTGAGAGGGCGCGGGCTGCAACGAATAAGCCGTTGATAACGTAAAGTCGATTGTGCCATCGCAGGAATATCATCGGCTGTCACCCCAATATCGCTTAATCCATTGGGTATCCCGACATCGGTCTTGATTTGGCGAATAGCCTCAATCGCCCACATCGCCGCATCTCGATCCGAGGTCCCATCGGCACATTCACCCAACAAGTCGGCAATTTCGGCAAACTCTCGGGTTTGGGCTGGCAGCAAATAATCACAAACAGCAGGCAACAAAATAGCATTGCCCAAACCATGCGAGGTATGCGTAAGCGCCCCTACAGGGTATTGCAAAGCATGAACCGCCGAAAGCCCTGAATTGGCAAAAGCCATGCCTGCCATTAACGCTGCCAGCGACATGGCCTCACGCGCTGCCACATTGTGCGGCTGATACACCGCTGTACGCAAATTGGCCCCAATCAATTGAATGGCCCTGGTGGCATGCGCATCACTGAGTGGATTTTTGCCCGGAAAAGCCACCCTCATATCGGCGGGGATGGGGAGCGCAAAATGCTCAATCAGTGTATATGCCTCGACAGCGTGTGTTAACGCATCCATGCCGCTTTCAGCCGTCACTTTGGCTGGGCAACTGACAGTTAACAATGGGTCGATAACGGCCAAGCGCGGCAACAAATAATTAGATGAGACCGCAAGCTTTAGCTTTTGGGTCACATCCTCTAACACTGCTACAGGAGTAGTCTCTGAGCCTGTACCTGCTGTGGTGGGCACAGCAATGATAGGGATGGTGCGCCCCGGCACTTTGTCTTCGCCAAAATAATCAAATGGGGTGCCACCGTGCGTCAAAATGGCAGCAACCACTTTTGCCACATCAATATTGCTGCCGCCGCCGATGCCAATGACGACATCAACATTTGTTTTGCGGGCAGCAGCAACGGCATTAGACACAATATCAGTGCTCGGCTCAGGTGTGCCCCCTTCAAATATGATGCTATCGATAGCGGCCTCGCTCAAACTGGCACGCACCACATCGACCACGCCGGCTTTTATCAGGTTGCTGTCGGTCACAATAAAAGCCGAGCGCAGCCCCATCAGCGCTAATTCGCTGCCCACTTGCCGTGCTGTGTTTTGACCAAATAAAATTTGTTCGGCGGCACTAAATTTCCAATAAGTTCTCATAATATACTTACAGTATGATAGTTCAATCTGATACCGTATTTACCGATCCAAAAGACAAAGGCCCACGCGGGTATCTTGTACGCCCTAGCGACGGTCAAGCCTATCCCGGAATTGTACTCATCCAGGAGTGGTGGGGTATTGAGCCTCATATTCGTGATATTGCCCAACGCCTTGCCAGCGAAGGCTTTGTGGTAATGGTTCCCGATTTGTATCATGGGCAAATTGCTACTGAGCCAGATGATGCCCGTAAGCTGATTATGATGTTGCGCAGCAATATTGAAATTGCCTTGCGCGAAGTAGAACTAGCGGCTGAATATTTGCGCAAAGACCCAGGTGTATCATCAAAAAAACTAGGCATTATGGGGTTTTGTGTTGGGGGCCTCCTCACTTTTAAGATGGCTTGCCGCTACCCACATATTGGGGCCTCATCACCTTGGTATGGCGGTGGCATCGACCCACGCACCGAAGATATCTCTAAGATCAATGCACCGATGTTGGCAGTGTATGGTGAATTAGATGGGGGTATTCCATTAGCACAAGTACAGGCGATTGAAAGTGCATTGGCTGAAGCAGGCAAAAACGCTGAAGTGCGGGTATATGCTGGGGCAGGTCATGCCTTTCTTAACCCAGATCATGGTGCTTATCACGAAGCATCTGCCAAAGATGCATGGGCGCGGGCCGTCGCTTTATTTAAAACCAATTTGGCTTAGACAGCGTTTCTTAAAACAATTTTTCGCCAAAATCACTATCTTTTGCCTCGCTTTACTAGGCAAAAGATAGTGATTTTGGTATTTCAGCCTATGCGTGTCATCGGTGTTTTAATTTTTCGTGATCAAGATTAAATTTTTTTAACCATAACACCATCTAAGTTTAACTTTAATCGTTTATGTTTACGCATGTTCGATTGCTCTCTCCTCCTATTTGCGAAAGATTAAGTGACGACTTAGGGTTAAAGTCGTCACTTAATCATTTTTTCCCGAAATGATTAATCAATTTTTGACAAGAAGTTATCGATCTGCAAATTGCCATTGGTGCAGGTTTAATTTTTTAACACAGACTTAACATATATTCAACACAGATTTAACAGTACTTTGTTAGTATTCAACTTATTAGCAACACCCATGAAAGAGAATGTGTGTTGCGTTGATGATCAGAAATTAAGAGGAAAAAATGAAGACGAATCTAACATTAACCATTTCAACGGGGATAGCAATCATCATGCTCGCCGCTTGCGCCCCAGCCGCAACACCAGCCCCAACTGCGGCCCCAGCCAAACCAGTGGCAGCAGCCCCAACAGCCGCCGCAGCAGCCCCAACAGCCGCCGCAGCAGCCCCAACAACTGCCGCGGCAGCCCCAACAACTGCCGCAGCAGCCCCAAGCGCGGCCATTAACCCCAAAACAGGGTTGCCCGATGTCGATCCCAGCAAAGTACAAGGCAATATCATCAGTGCTGGCAGCAGCACCGTGTTCCCACTGACCCAACGTGTGTCAGAACTGTTTAAAGATGAAGGCTATAAGGGCCAAATCACCATCGATAGCATCGGCACTGGGGCCGGGTTTGAGCGTTTTTGCAAAGGCGAAACCGATATTTCAAATGCCAGCGCCAAAATTAGTGAAAAGCAGCTTGGTGATTGCCAAAAGAACAACATTACCCCAGTCGAATTTCGCATTGCCACCGATGCGTTGGCCATTGTTGTTAACCCCAAAAACACTTGGGCACAATCGTTAACCGAAAAGCAAATTGGCGATATTTTCTCTGGCAAAGCCAAAACCTGGAAAGAAGTAGACGCGGCTTACCCCGACAAAAAGATCATTTTGTATAGCCCCGGCACCGATAGCGGCACATTCGATTATTTTGTGGAACATTTCTACAAGAAAGACAAGAAACCCATTTTGGATGCCAAGCCACAACTAAGCGAAGATGACAACGTGCTCGTGCAAGGTGTTACGGGCGACGAAGGCGCCATTGGTTATTTTGGTTATGCTTATTTTGTCGCAAATGCTAACAAATTGCGGGCGGTTAAGGTCAATGATATTGAGCCAAACCAAGCCAATGTTGACACCAATAAGTATGCTGTGGCTCGCCCATTATTTGTTTATAGCACCGCCAAGATCATGAAAGACAAGCCTCAAGTCGCTGCCTTTATCAATTTTTACATTGTAAATGTTGACCGCGCACTTAAGAAAGTGGCTTATTTCCCAGCCCCAGCCACTGAACTGAATGTCGCCAAAGCCAATTGGATTAGTGCAACAAAATAAATCAAAATATTATTTTGTCGGTTAAAAACAAATGACACCGTCCTTATGCTGGTGTCATTTGTTTTATTTTTCATGATTTTAGGGTATCTTCTCAACAAAATGGGGCAAGTAAAATAAATTTACGTCAAAATTGGCCACTCAACCTATTACAATCCACCTGTTTTAAATGATAAAGCGCAAAAACGAGAGCCTGTCATTAGTAATAGGTATCATCTCAATAATTCGGGGTAAACCCCAAAGATGTAATGTCATATCGTGCGTTTGACAAAAAATAGTTTTATTTCCCACGATTTTTTTTTAGATGCTACAAAAAGTCACAATATTAATAAAAAGTTAAATACCGAGTTTGGTAGTATTAAAGATGCATGGGGATCAACAGAACAAATACTCTGTAATATCAAAATCCTCATTTGCATAACCATCAAACACTTTGATTGTGGAGCAATGTAAAATGAAAACTTGGGAATATTTATTTGTAATTTGTGATTATCGTAAACACTTGGCAATGCCACGCTATATTAATGATGAAGAGATTGACGAATGGAAGAAAAAATCGTCTATCTCAGAATTTGCCAACCAAAAAGGCCGCGAAGGCTGGGAATTAATTTCGGCAGATAACACTGCTCAAGAATATATCTTCAAACGCGAAATCATCTTAGCCTCTGATCTTAAAGCACCTGACAATAAAAGTTGATCAGTGAGTTAATTGCATTGATATGATCTTGGGTATCATGCACAAAGTCATATACCCAAGGTCGTATAATCATTTTGATAAACGTTTTTTTACCTTCTTTATGCTTCATATTTTCTAAGCTATGACAAGGCCACTTCATAATAGCGATTAAATCGTGATTTTGCCCTAAGACAGTGTTTCTTAAAACAATTTTTCGCCGAAATCACTATCTCAGCGTTGTTATGGGGCGGCTTTGCCGCCCCATAACAAC
>JAGWYZ010000115.1 GCA_018969115.1 Chloroflexota bacterium
TTCATTTAATGGCTTTTTACCATCGACTGTCGCAACATAAATGGCGCTCGATAACAAACCTGAATTGCCCGAGCTACGTTCAATTAATACCCGGCGCGGGTTTTTCTCGACAGAGGTTTGTGGAACTTGGCGTTGTTGTTGTAACTGGCCTTGAATTTGGGCGCGATCACCACCGACTTCGACACTGTTGCTATTTGGCCCGCGCTCAATGGTTACTTGTTCGGGGTTGGTTTCAAGTACGGTCGAAACGACTGGGCGCTCGGCACTGGTTTCGACAAAGGCAATCTGGGTGCTGTCGGGTGACCATACTGGCAATTGATAAAACAACGATGGTTTGCCTTGGCGCGGGCGGGTAACGGCATCGCGGGTGAGTTGCACCTTGCCTTTGCCAGTTTGATCAACAATACTTAAATTGCCATCGGTTTGAACGACTGCAATTTTGCCTGAACGCCGTTCAAAGGTGCTGAGCAAAGATTCTTGCGATAAGCGATATTTTTGAGGCAATTCGATACGTGGGTCACCATTGGCCGTTTGCGTATTGGTGCAAGCCGATAGTGTGACGGCACTGACAGCAATGGCGATAGAGACCAGCCGTTTGTGAGGCAAATTGGAACGTTGGCGATACGTGTCGAGCATGGTTATATTATGACCTCGTTACTGAATGAGCGCTGAGAAAATATCTAATCTTTGGGTATATACCAAGAAAAAGTAAAAATTGAGAAAATGCCAATTTCAATATCCTTCTACAAACGATGCTTGTAGAGGGATATTGAAATTGGTATTTTCTCAATAAAACGAAATGAATAAAACAAATTTTTGTCGAAATCACTATATGACCTTTGTGAGAAGGGGCAAAGCCCCTTCTCACAAAGGTCATATAGTGATTTCGACATTACATCTTTTGGGTTTACCCCTCATTATTGAGAAAATACGAAATCGGCAAAAATAAATGTGACATTGTCAAGTTAACGTGTTGACCAAAAGGCCAGTGTGCCGCCTCCAATGGGTTTTATCTCTATATTGCCGCTGCTGGTGATGTTGGCAACGGCGATATCGGTGGTTTCACGCGGCAATGATAAGCCGGTCAGCACCAGTTTTGTGCTGTCTGGCGACCAAGGCGTAAGCGCCCGTGAATATTGATCAAAATAACCCAGCAATGATACAAAATCACGGGTGGGCAATGTATCGGCAATTAGGGTCGATTTTCCACTTGAAATATCAAAAAATTCAATACGTAAGAGGGGCACAGTATTCATATCGAGGTCAGGGTCGGCAGTTTGTTTTAGCCCTACCAAATCGTTAGGCACGCCGCCAGATTCTGCCGCCGAACGCACCGAGTAAATCGCCAAACGCTGCCCGTTGGGCGACCAAAAGAAGGCCGTGGCTTGTTCATGCACGCGGGTGCGTTTGCCGCTCGCAATTTCGATGATGTCGATGGGGGCAGGTTCAAACACTGGCGAGGCTGTATCCATGAGTGCAATCCGTTTGCCATCGGGCGACCATGCAAAAAAGCCGCCATCGGTTAGAGTGGTTACACGGCAAATGGCGTTGCCATCGCTATCACTTAAAACAAGCTCGTTGCTATTATTGGTGTTAACCACCACTAATACATATTTGCCATTGGGTGAGAATTGTGGTGCTTGAAAATCGCCGGGGGCTAGGGTGATTTTACGGGCGGTGGCGTTACGCGCATCACCTACCGACATTTTTGCATCACGGTTAAAACCGGTTGAGCCACCCAAATGGGCAAATAGCGCGGCAGAATCTTTGCGCCAATGCCAATAAACGGTGGTGCCGTTGTCAAAAATGCGGGCTGTGCCACCTGTGCTACTAATCACTTTGATGCTGCCAACAGTAGGGTTAATGCCTAGGATGGCGAGCGACTGGTCATCGGGTGACCAATCAAAATAAGGAATATTGTCTTCGATTGTGGACAACAAATTAGTGATTTTGGGTCGGTTTTCGGTTGGGGCGGTGTGAACCGTTTGGGTCATACCTTGGGTGCGGGCCGAGCTGCGAATGCTGACAAAAGCGATGTTTTTGCTGTCGTTTGAAAATGTCGGAAATCGGTAACTGATCAGATCGCGACTGCGGTCGTCCAAATTAGCGTCGGTGGTGATGTCTTTAACCCCACGTCCAGTCGCATCCATCACCGCAATATTGCCATCGATGGTGATATAGCCAATTTGCCCGTTCGCTGGGCCAGTAGCTATGGGCGGCGCGGTGAGGTCTAATTTGGTTTGGGTGCATTCGGCCAAGGCATTGGCGGTGGCTAGCGCTGGGTTTGGTTGGGGGGCTGGGGTTCGGGTTGGCAGCAAGCCAGAGGGCAATTCGGCGCGGTTGCAGGCGCTGGTTAAGATTAGCACCACACTTAAATATTGGCAGCGGTTTTTAAATTTTTGCCATCGCATCGCATCACCTCATTTTTCGCTATTTTTAACTTTATACATTGTATGCCCGAAAAAATGTAATGGCAATTAAAATAAATTTGTACCGAAAATCAGTGATTTTGGCTACCAAGTTAGGCGATTCAAAGCCCGAAAATTGATGATGCCAGTAACGATGGCAAAAGTATCCTCATGGGCATTCCAATTCCCACGATAACGAAAGGCAAGAGTGTTAAATTTCTTTAGTTTTGCAAACATATGCTTAACTAGCATTCGCATACAACTAACCATATGATGTGACCCCCTAAAAGTGGAGTCACATCATATGGGGATCGCTTCACACGCCCCGCCAGACCTTGCGCAAATCGTGTTTCCGGGGTACAATTGTCTCTTATGTGCTCAGAACATATCCGCGCGTGCCCGTCGATGAGCTCGGGGCTCCGCGTGTTCTGTCGGCCACGTTCACTTGACGCGGTCAGGAACGAAAGGCGAAAGACAATGGCGAAGAACTTCGTTACCACATGTTCACCTGCCGGACCGCGGCAACACTCCCCAGATGGTACTGAACACTCGGTCTGACCCTCCGCGCTGGACACCGGCCCAGGCTTGGGACTGGCGCCGCCTCCGCCCCTGGATTGTTGGGACGAACTTCATTCCCAGCACTGCCTGCAACTCGACCGAAATGTGGCAGACCGCGACGTTCGATCCTGTGACGATGCGACGCGAGCTCGGCTGGGCGGCGGATATCGGCCTGAACGCGATCCGCGTATTTATCCAGTACGTTGTATGGAAGGACGATGCGGCTGGGCTGAAGCAGCGCTTCAATACCCTGTTGGATATGGCCGGCGCCATGGGCATGAGCGTGATGCCGGTGCTGTTCGACGATTGTGTGTTCGGCTGGCCGCATCAACTCGATCCGTTCCTTGGCCCTCAACGCGAGCCTGTCCCGGGGATGATCCTCCCGAGCTGGACACCCAGCCCCGGGCGTCTGCTGGGGGCCAGCCTTGAGGAACGTCCTCGGCTCAAACAGTATGTTCAGGATTTTGTCTCGACTTATCGAGGCGCCGAGGCCATCCTGGCGTGGGACCTCTTCAATGAGCCGCTTGACGCCACCGGTGTTGGCACACCGGAGTTTCTGTCCCAGGCCTTTGACTGGGCGCGGGAGGCCGGCAACACGCAACCCCTGACCGTGTGCTTCCATATTCCGGATAGCCCCAACAACGGGGTAATCTTCGACAAGTCAGACGTGATCTCGTTTCATGGCTACCTGCCGCTCGATAAACTCAGGGCGCGGATCGCGATGTTGAAAGGCTTTGGCAGGCCCGTGATCTGCACCGAATGGATGGCCCGCTCCCTCGGCGGTAACTACGAGACCGATCTGCCGCTTTTCAAGACCGAAGGAGTCGATTGCTTTCAGTGGGGGCTGGTCAATGGTCGGACGCAGTGCCAGTATGACTGGAGGAGCTTGCCCGGTGGGGAAGCGGACTCCGTGAACGGCTGGTTCCACGACATCTTTCACCCTGATGGAACGCCCTATCGGAAGCGCGAAATTGACGCCATCCGCGCCGCGACGGAGCGGCGGCCGCAGGCGAGCGCCTGATTGGGCCGCCGACACCCAGCAGCACGAAGTTGAATTGTTGCGGTGTGATCTTGACTAACCTATCGCTTTCGGGCTGGCTGAATGCCACTGCCTCATATCTGTATGCCACGCCGCCTATGCGCCACGTGTATTAACAAAACATGTTGGCATATAAAATATGAGACGACACACTGACGCTCATACTTACTGCCGTATGCTAACTTAATCTGTCCATACAGATAGTGAAATCGGCGCCCCCCCCCCATTTTTGATGGGAAACTAGAAAAATAAAAAACTCGACTTATCAAGTCGAGTTTTTTATATGAGCCGCAAAGGAATCGAACCTTTAACCTAATGATTAAGAGTCATTTGCTCTGCCAATTGAGCTAGCGGCCCATGATTACTAGCGGCAAGAAGTATACCATAGCCGAAGCCATTTTGAGAAAATTTAAAGTTGAGATTTTTGTAACCAACCTTCTAATTTTGCTTTTATGGCAGGCCATTCATTGTCAATGATGCTATACATGATCGAATTGCGTTGATGACCATCGGGCATACGTTTGTTTTTGCGCATAATGCCCTCGCGCACCGCCCCCAGCCGTTCGATGGCGCGTTGTGAACGCTCATTGCGCACATCTGACTGAATTTGCACCCGTTGGCAAGCAAACACCTCAAAAGCGTGGCGTAACAACAGGTATTTCGCCTCAGTATTAACGGCACTACGACGGTAATCTTTGCCATACCAAGTGCCGCCAATTTCTACCCCATAATTGCTGCGATCGACACTAATATAACGGGTCATGCCGATGGGTTGGTTGCTGGCTTGATGAAAGACGGTATAGCATAAATCGCTGCCGGTTTCTTGTTTGCGTAGTAACCCCGAAATCATATTTTGCAATTTTTCGAGGGTGTTGATATTACCGTAAGGGATATATAACCAGATTTCTGGCTCTAGGGCATGGGGCAACAGCCCTTCGGCATGGGCTAGGCTGAGTGGCTCTAGGCGCACATGAGCGCCAATTAATGAGACATGCGGGGTGAACATCATGGGGATTTTGGTTTTAGACTTTTGATTAAGAATTTAAGCAGGAGGTGAGGTGATTTTTTTTACGCGCAATTCGGCTTGGTCGAGATGTTGGGCACAATGGGCGGCCAATTGTTGCCCACGTGTATGTAATTCGAGTGCTTGCTCAAGCGGTAAATCACCTTGTTCCATTTGGGCTACCAATTGCTCTAATTCGCGGTAGGCGCTTTCAAAGCTTAACTCAGCGATATTCCCGGTATCGCTGGTCGAAAATTTTTTATCTTTTGTTTCTTGTTTTTTGCTCATTGTGCTAGTATGATACGATATCGTCTTGGGGGTGAATGTGTCCCGGTGGATGCCCCGGTCTTCAAAACTGGTGGCAGCCTGCTCGGCAGGCTGCGGTGAGTTCGACTCTCATTCTCCCCCGCTCTTAATAATGGTTAATAGTCAATGGTTGGTAGTTAATTGCAAATTAATCATTAACCACTAACCACTAACCACTAACCATTAACTGATGATTGGCAAAATTTTGCGTGCAAATACGCGTGCCTTTGTATTTGGGGCCAAGTTGCCCCGTAACGATGTGCCTATTTTTGGCTCATTGGTCAAGACCCGTATTCAATATCGTGCTGCTACTGTATTTGGGTTGGTTTATGACATCGTGATTCAAGATGATGGCATGACCAAATTATTATCGGTGGCCGATGATGTGCGGCCTGAAGATATTGAATGGCAGCGCAATCGGCGTGTGCCGGTCGAGGCCAGTGTGTTGTGCGTGGGGTATCAAGAGGGCGAAAAACCCATTCGCCAAAGCCTGCCGGCCCAGCCGCCGATTATTTTAGATGAAGTGCAGCAATGTAGCGAGGCTGAAATGGTGGCTTTTACCGAGCATTTGCGCTATCTCAGGCTTATTCTCGAAGCCCGTGATGCCCCCACCGATGAATTATTGGCGGCCAATATTCGTTTTGCGGCAGAGGCCCGCCCAAGTGATAGCGCCCGTGATGCGTTTACAGTGCGGGCCGGGCGCGAGCTGACCCGTCTAATTGCAACCGATGGTATGCGGTTAGAAGGTCTATTGCGGCGTATTTGTGGTTGATAGCCATGATTGAGGTTGTTTTGGCTTTTGGCTTTGGTAATCAGTTCATTATCTGGCAATTACGTATAATTGCGGCTGAATGTTTGTGCGTGGTTGGTGTGTTTTGGTAATGGTATGTGGGCTTGTGTTGTCGGCTTGTTCGCTTGAGACATTGCCTAGCACACCGGATATTTTGATTCCACAGGTGACGGTTTATGTTAGCCCGGGTGCAACCATTTACCCAACCGTTGCCGCGACTTTGTTTGTTACAGTTTCGCCACCTCGCCCGCAGTCGCCCACCCCGATCCCAACCGCCACTCGCACGCCTCCGCCAACTGCTACCCCAACCAATACGCCTATTCCTACGGCGACCATTTCACCATATGTGGTGCGGGTGAATGGCATTGGGATTACCAGAGAACGGGTGGCGACTGAACTACAACGCCAAATTGCTGCCAACCCCGAACAGTACCGTAGCGACAGCAAAGAATATGCACAATTGGCTGCACGGTTACGCGAATCTGTGCTTGATTCATTGGTTGAGCAAGCGTTGATTGTAAATATTGCAACCCAAAATGGGATTAAGGTAACGTTTGAAGATGTCGATAAGGCCTTAGATGCGTTAATTAAGACACGCGGGGGGCGCAAGGCCTTTGAGGCGTGGCTTAAGACCTATCGGCAAACCGAGCAAGATATGCAAGACGTATTGCAACGGCAGTTGTTGGCGCAAGCGGTGCGAAATTGGGTGTTAAAAGATTTTAAGACCAATGTTGAATATGTGCGGGCGGCGCATATTGTTGTGGCGAGCGATGCTGAGGCGAAGCGTGTTTTGGCGCGTTTGCCCCGTGAAGATTTTGGTCAGTTGGCGCAAACATTGTCGCTCGATATGACATCACGCGGGTCGGGTGGCGATTTGGGTTGGTTTGCGCGTGGTACAGGGGCCATTGTTTGGCCCGAAGTTGAAGATGCCGCGTTTAAATTAGGGCCAAATCAATTGAGCCAAGTGGTGCGTAGCCCAATTGGGTTTCATATTATTAAAGTGATAGCGAAAGAAACCCGTGAATTAAGCACCGATGATGCGGCTAAGCTGCAACAAGTGATGTTGGAAGAATGGATGAATAAGTTAAAATCGAGTGCGAAAATTGAAAAATTCCCATGATCTAGCACATAATTGAGCGCGCATAAAGTCAATTCTAAAAGCGCAATGCCGAAATCAGTTTTACCAATTGTTTAGGCAATATTTAAAATCTAATGCAAAACCTCGACGATCTTCAAACTTATGTAACGCTAGACCCGCAGCGGGCTTATCGACGCGCACTTGATTTGCCCCACGAAATTGAAATGGCTTATGCGGCAGGTAAAGCTGTGCCGGTGGTGTGGCCAAATCTCGATTTTCAGCATGTGATTGTGGCGGGGATGGGTGGGGCTGGCATGGGCGGCGATTTGGTATGTAGCTTGCTGCAACCACAATTACCCATTCCTATGCAAGTATTGCATGGCTATGATTTGCCAGCTTACGCTGGGGCCAACACATTGTTTATCGCTTGTTCATATTCTGGCAATACCGAGGAAGTGTTGAGCGCGACAACGCAGGCGCTGGCCAAAGATTGCCGTGTGGTGGTAATAGCAAAAGGGGGCAAATTGGCACAATTGGCCGAGACTCATCATTTGCCTTTACTAAAGATTGTTTCAGATGACCCGGCAGGTGAGGTGATTGGTTGGATGACAGCAGGCTTGTTGGGTATTTTGGTGGCAGTTGGATTGCTGGCGGATATGGATGCAGATGTCGCTGAAGCCGTGACTGTCTTAAATCAAGAAAATATTGTGCTTAATATTGAATCGCCAGCACGGCGTAACCCGGCCAAGCGTATTGCAGGGCAATTTATGGATCGTTTGCCCATTATTTATGGGGCTGGCTTGACCGCAGCCGTGGCGCAGCGCTGGAAAACTATGTTGAACAGCTATGCCAAAATGTTAGCAAGTGTTGATATATTGCCAGAATTGAATCATAACGCGATTGAAGGTTATGAGCATAGCGCCGAGGTGTGGCGGCGCAGTATTGTCTTGCAATTGCGCAGCGCTTATGACCCTGTGCGTGTTTCGCAACGTTTTGACCTCACCACGCAATTTTTGCTCGAGGCGGGGGTTAATCAAGACACGGTGCGAGGCAAAGGCAATAGTGCATTGGCACAATTATTTTTGTTGGTTATGTTTGGCGATTGGGTGGCCTATTACACCGCCATCATTAGTGGCCTCGATCCAATTATCGAAGAACGTATTCCAAAATTTAAAGAAACCCTAAGCAAAGGATGAAGGGTGAAGGATGAAGGATAAAGGCATCTTTCATCCTTCACCCTTCATCCTTCATCCTTCATCCTTCATCCTTCATCCTTCATCCTTCATCCTTCATCCTTTTTATGTCAAGCCCATCAACCCAACAACATCATGAAATTGCCGCCAAACAGGGGGTAATTTCGGTTGCCATTATTACCGTTAGTGATACCCGTACCCGTGAGAATGATACGGGCGGCGATTTAATTGCTGAACGCATTGCCACTGGTGGTCATCGCGTTGCTTTTCGTGTTATTGTTAAAGATGAGCCAAGCCAAATTACGGCCTTGCTCGATCAAATTGTGAATGAAACGGATGCGCGTATGATGCTATTTACTGGTGGCACTGGCATTGCCCCGCGTGATACAACCTATGATGCATTGTCGCGTAAGCTTGAAAAGGTAATGCCGGGTTTCGGTGAGTTGTTTCGTATGTTAAGTTTTGCCGAGGTCGGTGCGGCCGCAATGTTGTCACGAGCTACTGCCGGTACTTATCGTGGGCGGCTGATCTTCTCGATGCCGGGTTCGCCTAATGCGGTGCAGGTGGCGATGGATAAGTTAATTATGCCTGAAATTCAACATTTGGCGTGGGAAGTGGTGCGGTAAATATGGAAAGGATTCTTATTCTGGCCCCGCATACAGATGATGCTGAGCTAGGTTGTGGTGGAACCATTGCGTTTTTAAAAGAGGCCGGCAAACAGGTTTACATTGCGTCTTTTTCGATTGCACGTGAATCATTACCTTCTGATGCATCGCCGGATTTATTGACTGAAGAATTTAAAAACGCCATGCATATGTTGGGTATTCCGAAGGAAAATCTGAGAATTTATGATTATCCAGTTCGAAGATTAACGGCATTTCGGCAGGAATTACTTGAAAGTTTGATTGCGTTAAAAAAAGAACTAAAACCGGATACGGTATTTTTACCTTCAGAACATGATGTTCATCAAGATCATCATGTGGTTTATGCAGAAGGGTTAAGAGCGTTTAAGGACATTACAATTTTAGGGTACGAATTACCTTGGAATCACATTACCTATCGAGCGCAAGCATTTATGCCATTGCAGGTAAATCACTTAAAACAAAAATGGCTCGCTTTACAAGCATATAAATCACAGATAGCGTTAGGGCGACCTTATTTTGATTGGGATTTTATAAATGGTTTGGCGAGAGTGCGTGGGGTTCAAATTAAAATGCAATTTGCCGAGTCATTTGAAGTGGTAAGAATCAATCTAGGTAGTCAGATCGGAAAATTGGTAATAGACAATAAGCGTGAGAAATTCCAAATCTTGCCGTTAACATTAGATGATGTGACACTTCGTGGAAAACAACTTATTGAACTTGGTAGGGATTTTGTTTGGGGAAATTGGAAACTTGATAATTTTTTGCAAGAATTACCAGATAAATGGGTGATGAGCAGTTATGCGGTTGATCAGATGAATCAACCAATAGGGTATTTAATTGCATCAGTTAAGGGTGGGGCAGCCCATATTCACCGAATTATCGTTGCGCCGACATGGAGATCGAAAAAACTAGGCACCGCATTGATAAGAAATTTAGAGGAGCAGATACAAAAGTTTAACCTTGCGAGGATAACGTTAAAAGTAGACGTGAAAAATTATTCTGCAATTGGTTTTTATTGCAAACTTAATTTTGAGGTTGCGGCAATATATAAAGAAGACAACTTATTATTGATGCAAAAAACTGTCAATGGTGATGAAAAAGCGATCTCTCGGTAATGATTATCACTAATTGAAGAAATGCCGATTTCCCTTTCCTATTTTAAGCTAATTTTGAGGTGTGAGAGGGGAAATCGGCGGAAATATCTTTTACATCGTTCGTGATCGGTGTTGAGCTAAGACTTGCGTGAAAAGATCTAAGCGTTTTGATTCTTTTGCTAAAACATCTAAATGCTTAATATCATCACGCGAAACTCGTTTTCCCATCCAATTAAGTATAAAATTTTTGATAACGCCAAGGTTTGCATCAACATTATCAATGGTATTTGGTAAATTTAGTATAAAAGGCTTTTTGTCTGAGAAATCGGTGTCTATGTGGCCTAAAATGACGGGGATGCCATAGGCTAAGTATTCCCGAACTTTGAGTGCGGATGCTTCATTTGCATTTTTGGTATAAGCTGCTATGCCAGCAATGGCAACGTCTGCCGTTTGCATGATTTTTGTATAATCTTGATGTTTTAATTTACCATGACAGTATATATTAGGTGGGTTACTTTTATCCTCCAATCCTGTATCTCCTATAAGGTGGATCCCCCAATCTGGGTATGCTTGAGCAATGGTTATTAATTTTTCTGTGCCGTGCCAAGGGGATGCATTTGAGGCAATAAATACGATTTGAGGATGTTTATTGTTGGGTGCACGATAAATCGGATAATCACTTATATCGATTGCATTTCCAATAACACATGAAGGTTTATGGTAAGACAAAAATAATTCTGATAATTCGGATGCAACACAAACAATTCCAGCAGAATTATTTAATGTCCAATTTCTGGTAAATTTATGAAAAATAAATTGATATTTTGGTAACATCAATTGGTATTCAGATAAATCATTTGTATTGGCTTCGAGTATTGTTGGAATTTTTTGCATTAATTGGCTTAATCCAGGATAATATGAACCAAAGCGTGTATAAATAATATCTGGTTGCCATGCAAGTACGCCTGCAAATACATCTTTGCAAACACGAAATCGCGACATTCGACTATTCCCGCATTGATAGCGTGATAATTCTAAATGTGCGGCTTCATCTGATGTTTTGGGTAACTGGCTTATTGCAAACCAATGGGTTGTATGCCCCAATTTATTCCAAGTTTTTAATTGATTGTTTACCTTACGAAAAACCCCGCTCGAGGCATCTCCTGGGTCAGGGTATCCCAATGTCATATATGCAATTCGCATTGAACTATTCCTTATAAGATTATGAAATAAGATTATGAAAGTCGCAATTCATCAACCCAACTATTTGCCTTGGAGAGGTTATTTTGCAAAAATGAGGTTATGTGACAAATTTGTGTTTTTAGACGACGCAGAAATTCCACAGGGGCGGAATTTTTGCTATCGAGTTGAAATTCGTGGGCATCAACAAGATGCAATGTGGTTGTCTGTTCCCGTTAATCGCCAAACTCACGATTTGATTAAAGATGTTTATATCTCATATTCCGAAGATTGGGTTAAAAAACACCTAAATTCACTCAAGACAATTTATTCTAAATGTAAGTATTTTGATGAAGTATTTCATATTGTTGAACCTGTTTACAAAAGGCACTTTGACAAATTATCTGATCTTAATATTGAATTGATCAAACTAATCGCAAATTATATGGGAATTAATTGCCAGTTTTATAGATCTAGTGAATTAGCTCCTGTGGGTGTGAGTGATGATCGCTTAATATCAATTGCTACCATGTTAGATGCTTGTATCTATATTTCAGGTAAAGGGGGTCAGAAGTACCAGAACCCGCAAAAATTTTTGGATAATAAAATAAAATTAATGGTTTATGAATACCCTATATGGGAATATAAACAAATACATGGCGATTTTATCCAAAAACTTAGTATCATAGATGCCTTGTTCCATTTAGGTAAAGATACAATTAATTTGTTACCATTATTTATTTCCGAGTCAGGTCAATAGATTGCTTGTTTGATGAAAATCGTCTACATCGTCACCGTCCCTATTACTGCCAAGGCGTTTTTGGTGGGGCATTTGTCTTATCTGCGTGAGCATGGGCACGAAGTGATCCTCATTACATCACCTGACCCACTGCTTGACCAAGTTAGGGCACAAGAAGGCGTAACGGTGATTGGTGTGCCGATGCAGCGTGAAATATCGCTGTTGGCAGATGCAAAATCGTTGTGGCAATTGTGGCGGGTGTTACGCGACATTAAGCCCGATGCGGTAACGTCTGGCACGCCCAAAGCGGGTTTGTTGGGCATGATCGCATCGTGGCTATTGGGTGTGCCATTACGCACCTATGTTTTGCATGGGCTGCGCCTTGAAACATTGCATGGGCTGCGCCGCCGGATTATGACCTTTACCGAACATATTTGTGTGGCGTGTGCGCACAAAGTGGTGTGTGTTAGCCAAAGTTTGCGCCAAAAATATATTGACGAAGGCTTTGCTGATGCCAGCAAAACTTTGGTGCTGGCATCAGGTTCGGCCAGTGGGGTCATCGCCGAACGCCATTTGCCACGATCACTTGATCAAAATTGGCTAGCGTTGCGCCAACAATTGGGCATCCCTGCCGATGCGCTGGTGATTGGTTTTGTCGGGCGCTTTGTGCGCGACAAAGGCATTAGCGAATTGGTGGCGGCCTTCCAAGTCATTCGCAAGCGTCATCTGCAATGTTGTTTGTTGTTGATTGGCACTTTTGAAACGGGTGACCCGTTAGATCTGGCAGTGGTGCAATATCTGAAAGCTGCATTGGCCAATTCGGTACAATCGGGCGTATATGGCACTGGTTGGGTGGCTGATGTTGCGCCTTATTACGCGGTAATGGATGTGCTGGCGCTGCCAACGTATCGTGAAGGTTTTCCTATTTCTCCGCTCGAGGCCAGCATGTGTGAAGTGCCGGTTGTGGGCACATTGGCAACGGGTATGGTTGACGCGGTGGTCAATGGCAAGACTGGCCTGCTGGTTCCAATTGGTGATGTGACCGCGTTAACGAATGCACTTTTAGAGCTGTTGGAAAATGTTGAGTTACGGCAACAGTTAGGCGCGGCAGGCCGTCAACGGGCGCTGGCTTCGTTTTTGCCAAACCAAATTTGGCAAGCGTGGTGTGATTATTATCTGTAAGAGAGTATTTCTTAAATCAATTTCCACTTTTTGTCAGATGAAATCACGTGATTTTATCAAATCAGAGAGCATATTTAGACAAAATGAATGCCAAAATCACTATCTC
>JAGWYZ010000408.1 GCA_018969115.1 Chloroflexota bacterium
AACGCGGGGCCAATGAAAAAGAGATTTGCGCTGCCACCGGCATGAACCTGCCTCGACTGCGGCGGCGTGCGAAGCTAGGGCTGCTAAATCCGGTTCTATTTCAGGCGTTTAGCAATGGGCAAATGTCTGTTGCAGTTGCCGAAGCCTGTGCTGGGTTGCCCCACGAACAGCAACAACAACTGCTCGTCCCATTGCATCAATCGGGCACCCTAAAACATGGCGATATTCAAGCCGTCAAACATGCACGGCGGGATGCGGGCTTAAATGCCTTACTCGATCTGGGATTAGGCCCCATGTTAACGGCCACCCCCTACCCGCCATTGCCAGACATTCTGGGCAGCCTCAGCCACACCACATTGCTGAGCATGCGCACTGAGCTACCGAATATCGCAGCATTCGAGCCGGTGCGTCGGCTCATCGAAAAATGCCTCGTCACACACAACATGCCGTGAGCAAAGGCAAGCTAAATGCCTATTGCGCCATTTGTATTTCATAACATGACACACGATAACGCCCCAGAATGGGCACACACCCTCTCTACCAATCTGCCCGATCCCGATGACCATCGCCAGCCAAAACACCAACCCGACTGGCTAACGCGGCTTTTACGTTGGTTATTTCATCGTTAAATCACCTTTCAACCCCCTTATCCACAAGCGCTTGTCAATATTTGACAGGCGCTTGTTTTTTCTCAACATGACAACAAAACAATATGCCCTGTTTACTGCCACCTATACCCCGGCTGCCACATCTACCCTACCCGCGTTGCCCGAATATGAGCAACCCTATAAACGAGTGCTGCGCGATGGCCCCAACGCCTGCAACACGCTCGAATTGCTAATGACATTGATCGGTGGCCGACAAGCCGAACGCATTGCCCGCGAATTATTGGCGCACTACCAATCACTCAGCCAGCTCAGCCGCGCCCCTGCCCAAGAATTAGCAGGCTTTACGGGCATCGGCGAAGCCACCGCGATCCGGCTGAAATCGGCGCTAGAGCTAAGCCGACGCCTGCTTACACCCGATGCCGAGCGCTTCTGTATTCGCACGCCGGCCGAGGCCGCGCAATTGCTGATGCAAGACATGGGGCCGCTCGAACAAGAGGAAATTCGCGTGGTGCTGCTCGACACTCGCAATCGCGTCATCGCCATCCCAATGATCTATCGCGGCTCGCTCAATTCTGCCAGTTTGCGGGTGTGCGAACTGTTCCGTGAGGCCATCCGGCGCAACGCTGCCACAATTATGCTAACGCACAACCATCCGTCCGGCGACCCTACGCCCAGCGCCGATGACATCCGGGTAACCCAAATTGTTATCGAGGCTGGCAAGTTACTTGACATCGAGGTGCTCGATCATTTAATTATCACCACCCATCGCTATGTCAGCCTCAAAGAACGCGGCTTGGTGTTTGGGGAGGGGCGATGAACCGACTTAGTCGTATCGAGCGCATCAAATCGCGCTGTCATATCGAAACCATTGCCGAGCGCTACCGCGAGGTTAAACGCAGTGGCACCGGCCGTTACGTATGCCGCTGTATGTGTGGCGAGCGCGAAGATAAAACGCCATCTTTCACGCTGTATGCCAACGACGGCCATTTTCACTGTTTCGCCTGTGGCAAACACGGCAGTGTGATCGATTTGGTAATGTTAGCCGAGGGGGTCGATCTGATGCACGCGTTGACGAAATTGGATGACGTCACGCCGACACCAACGCCCATCAGCCACCAGCCATCACGAAATTTAGCCCATCCACCCTGCCCATTGCCATTGAGTGATGTTGACCTGAGCTTGCTTAATCTTGCAGCGACCTGTTACACCGAGCAATTACACCGCCACAGCGCTGCCTTGCAATACCTAACCCAAGGGCGTGGCCTTAGCCTCGACACCATTCAAAAACTTAGGCTGGGTTATGGCGAGGGCAATGGGTTGGCGCGCTATTTGCATCAACATGGCCTGTCACTTACGCGGGCGGCCCAAATGGGATTGCTCAATCAATATGGCGAGGCCCTACGTCAACGGATTGTCTTTCCGGTGTTGCGCGGTTCTGATGCCCATTACCTGATTGGGCGCGCCACTTCGCCCCATCAATGCCCCAAATATTTGGGGCTAAATAA
>JAGWYZ010000409.1 GCA_018969115.1 Chloroflexota bacterium
ATGCTTGGCCGCCAAACCCACAGGCCAGTGCCGCCTTGCGCAACAATGTATTGCAGCGCTGCGAGCGACTGCTTGACAACTGGCTTAACATTACGCAAAACTTGCGGCGCGATAACGTCCGACTGCAATATCAAAAAGAAACAAACGGTGCAACCCAATTGTTATACGATTATTTAGACCCCGCTCTCAGCGAGATTGAGCCAATTCGGCGTGAATTTCGCGCCAATCGGGCAATGCGCGATGTTGAAGCAACGGTTAACTTGTATGTAAAGAGACTCAATAGCTGGGGGCAACATGACTAAAGGTGAATTACGCATCAGCCAACTGGTCACTGCATTTGGCCCGGGGGCCATGCTCGACCTGCCCGATGCCTCGGTCATTATTGGTGGGCTAGACCATTGGTATTACCCAGACGATATGAACCTTGACATAGTAAAAGTTGAAGAAGCGCGGCTATTAAGAAAAATCCAGCAAAGCTTGCCAACCATCACAGCGATGCGCAAGCCGCCACCAGCAGCAGAACAAAGTTATACAAGCCAACCCAATATCACCGCGTGGCAGTTTCCCGAATGGTTTATTGTGCAACAAGCTGAGTTAACACGAGGGTATCGCCATAGACGTTTAATTCACATTAGAGCAGTGGACGGCAATCGCTATCGAGACTTGGACGGTAAAAAATTAAATGTTGTGCCAGTTCGCTTTGTAAGGGCTTGCCAACACGGGCATATTGGCGATATTGATTGGAAAACGTTTGTGCATATGGGTAGAACCGATTGCACCCGCCAACTTTGGTTAGAAGAGCGCGGCACCAGCGGTGATCTTGATTCCATCTGGGTGACATGTGATTGTGGTCGTCAACGCGCTATGAGTAACGCCGCCAATATCAATGTGCGTGGGTTAGGATCATGCGATGGCGCACGGCCTTGGCTCGGAGCTGGGGCCAATGAGCCTTGTGGTCAACCCAACCGTTTGCTCATTCGCAGTGCCAGCAATGCCTATTTTTCAGAAAAGCTGTCCGTCATCTCCATTCCCGATTTGCAAAAACCGGCCAATGATGCTGTGGCTTTATTGTGGGATGACTTTTTAAGCGATGTTGAAACACTGGCGGACTTGACAAAAGTGCGGCGCAAGCCCACGCCTGCGGCCAAATTGCAGGGGCTAAGCGACGCTGACATCATGTCCGCCATTGAGCGTAGACGTGAAGACATAGACGATGCAGCCCGCCCTATTAAGGCCGTCGAATTTGAGGCTTTAGCCAATAGCGGTGATGAAATGGGGCATGATGTGCCGCATGGCGATTTTTATGCGCGGGCATTGCCACCCCAACACTGGGCCGCCACCCCCAACACTTTTCAATGGATGCGTAAGATCGAAAAGATTATCATGGTGCATCGCCTGCGCGAAGTGGTGGCCCAAGTTGGGTTTACCCGCTTCGAAGCCATTGGGGCCGATATTCAAGGCGAATTATCGTTAGACATCCAGCGTGCCAGCCTTTCACAAAATCAAACTTGGGTGCCAGCCATCGAGAATCGCGGGGAAGGTATTTTTATTGTCTTTGGAGCCGCCGAGATCGAAGATTGGCAACGTCAACCCAACGTGAGTAATCGCGGGCAAACCTTGGCAAATGGGTTCGAATTATGGCGACGAGATCACCCAAATACACAACGCGAATTCTCAGGTTTAGCCTACTACTTATTACACACATTCTCGCACTTATTGATGTCGTCCATAGCCCTCGAATGTGGTTATCCTGCTTCATCCTTGCGTGAGCGCATCTATTGCAATCAGACACAACATCAATATGGTGTACTAATTTATACTGGCGCCAGCGATGCCGAAGGCACACTGGGTGGCTTAATTATGGCGGGCAGAAATATCGCAGGGTTAGTGCGGCAAGCGCTTGAACAAGGTGGTTTGTGTTCAAATGATCCGGTGTGCGCGCATCATATGCCAGATCAACACGACCACCAACCATTATTAGGCAGCGCTTGTCATGGCTGTGTGCTTATTTCTGAAACCTCTTGCGAACAACACAACGAATTTTTAGACCGAGCACTTGTTGTATCAACAGTAGAAGATTTGCAATGTGAATTTTTTGACGAATTGGCAT
>JAGWYZ010000410.1 GCA_018969115.1 Chloroflexota bacterium
GAAGGTAAAGGCTCTTTCGGGCATGGCTTCTGTTTTGGGTTTGGGGTGATTTGATATGGCCACATGGAATAAGTTTAACGCATGGGCCGAGAATATGGTGGAGGTTGCCAACCTTGGCACTGACCAATTCATTGTTGCTCTAACAAATACGGCTCCATCTGCAAGCAATAGTGTATTGGCCGACATTACGCAGATTTCTTATACAAATTTGTCTAGCCGAAATTTAACAACCGCCTCCGCATCGCAGACTTCCGGCACCTTCACCCTTAATTTTTCTGATTTGACATTAACGGCATCTGGCGCTGTCGCCACCTTTAGGTATGTCGTTATTTATGATGATACCCCAACTTCTCCACTAAAGCCTTTGGTTGGATGGCTGGACTATGGGTCATCTATCACAATGGCGAATGGGGAGACTTTTTTGATTGACTTCACTGGTGCTGCAATTACGCTGTCATAAGGGAAATAAATGTCTGATAACATAGGCTATACCCCCGGAACGGGCGCGACAGTAGCGGCAGATAATATCGGTGGTGTATTACATCAGCGCGTCAAGATTAGCGTGGGTGCTGATGGTGTGGCGGCTGACGCATCGGCTGACAATCCGCTTCCGGTGACCGCCGTAGCTGAATTGATGGAAGCCATTGAGGCGCTGCGATTTGCGGTGGCAAGCCTGACTAAGACGATTGGCTTTGCGCTGCCGAATACGCTAGGTCAACCCATTATGGAAGTTCGGCAGGCCACGGCGGGGAACCTAGTGATGAACGCTAACCAGTCCGGCACTTGGAACATTGGCACGGTCACTGCGCTGACTGGTCAATCCAATATTGGCGGCTTTGCCGCAAATGATCAAATCCCCGCGCTTATGCACCTTCAAGTTGATGGTCTGCGCGCCAACATCACGGTGACCTGATATGCCAACAACAAACGGTAATCGTAAAATCCTTGACCTGAAACGCTGGGAGTTTTGCGCGCCCGCCCCGGTGACAACGCAATCCGGGGCGCTTGTAGCCTCTAGTCGGCATTTTCGTCAGCAACAGCTTTTTCTTCGGTCAAATACCGAGGCTTATGTTTATAATCCCGCTGAAGATGCGTGGGTGCAGCTTGCCAGTCCCGCTCTAGCGGGCATTTTCGGTGCCGGTGCGGCTGCCACCGCTGGCGCATGGTCAACTGGTTCAACGGTTGGCGCTGCTTCATTGACCGCGACGGGCGGCACAACAAGCACGATTGTTACCAACCAAACCCTTGCGCGCGATCTTCGTGGCTACAAAATTCATATTCTATCCGGGCCAAATAATGGCGCCGTGATTGATATTGTGTCCAATACAGTCGGGGCCAACGCGACTATTACCGTTGGTACTCAAGCCAGTGCATTTACCGCATCTACAGTCTATCGCCTATTGACGCCGCGCTGGTATGTCTTGGGCGCGGGAACCTTGGCGGCAGGCTCATTCCGCGTTTATGATTACGCAACAAATACTTGGGCAACGCTCTCAAATACCGGCCTTGCTGCGACCATTGGGACGGACGGCAAGCTGATTGCCACACCTTCGATTGTGGATGGTGTGTTCAAGGCTTTCGCCACTGGAACCGCAACGGCTGGTGGTGCGTCCACCATTGACAATAGCAGCAAGGCATGGACGACAAACCAATGGGCTAACTTTCAAATCCGTTTGACTGCCGGAACTGGCGCTGGTCAAATTCGCACAATCTCTTCCAACACCGGAACGCAGATTACCGTTAGCGCTGCATGGACGACGCAGCCTGACGCGACCAGCCAATATTCCATTGAGGGCAATGACAATTTCCTATACTATATCGGAAATAACGCGGTCACACTTTACCGATATGACATTACGGCGAATACATGGTCCACTTTGACGCCCGGCGTTGCGCGCGGCGCCGCACCTGTAGCTGGCATGTCGGGGCATTGGGTTCATAGCGTAGAAGAAAATGATTGGAATGTAGAGAATTCTATTTTGAATGGAAGGCGCATCTATTCGTTTCGTGGCAACGGTTCTGTTTTGGATTATTATGATATTCCATCAAACGCTTGGACCAATGCTATAACCTACGCACCAAACCAAGAATCTTACGGGGCTGGTAC
>JAGWYZ010000411.1 GCA_018969115.1 Chloroflexota bacterium
TGACCAAAATTCGTTTATACTTACGCTTGTGTCAGCGTTGGCAATGGCTTAATTCTGGTCAATATTTGCATGCATCGCAAATGGTGGCAGAATTAGGGCGTTTGCTCGGCGGATGGCTCAGGGCATGACTGATGGATGCGCGTGTGCTTCGTGGCGGTTCGTTCAACAACAACGATAACAACGTGCGTTGCGCTTACCGCAACTACAACAACATTACTAACCACAACAATAATATCGGTTTTCGTGTGTGTGTCCCACATCTTTCGCAATGCGAATCCAGAAATTTAGCACGACTACGATTTTGCTAACGCGGTTGAAAGATGGCGCAGTCATTGTCCTCGCCGATGAAAATCGGTGAAATATAAAAGCGCCCCGTCGTCTGAGCGAATGTGCGTCCGCGACGGGGCAAACTTATCAATATTTTTAGCTCTAAAAACCAGTATCAAGCAAACCTTTCCTAAAATTCGACCACACAGAAAAAACGGAACTCGTCATCCCGATACCCTTCGTCAGGCTCAGGGTATCGGGATGACGGATGCTACACGCAGCCGGTGACAGAGCGATGGCGCTCCTCACCTTGTCACCCTGCCACCCTGTCACCCCCTAACCCAAAGCTCACCCATTCGCCTCAGCCGGCTCAAGCACCCGCGCCCGCGCCAAATTGCGATAAAGCTGGTCGCGCCCACTCAGATATTGCGGCGGCCAATCGAGACCGGCCTCGCCGGTATAGCCCAATTGCGCCGCCGCGTGCAGCGTCCAATACGGGTCAGCCAGATGTGGGCGGGCGATGGCGCACAAGTCGGCGCGGCCCGCCGCGATGATGGTATTGACATGATCTGGCTCGAAGATTGCGCCCACCGCCATCGCCGCCATGCCTACCTCATTGCGAATGCGGTCGGCGAATGGGGTTTGATACAAGCGCCCATACACTGGTTTGGATTGGCGCGTGGTTTGGCCCGATGAGACATCGATCACATCGCAGCCCGCGGTCTTAAACAAGCGGGCGATCTCAACCGCATCGTCAACCGTATTGCCGCCGGGCGCCCAATCGTGGGCCGAAATCCGCACCGACATGGGTTTATCGGCAGGCCAGACCGCACGCATGGCGGCAAACACCTCTAACGGGTAGCGGCAGCGATTCGCCAAGCTGCCACCATATTCATCTTCGCGGCGATTGGTGAGCGGGCAAATGAAGGCCGACAGCAAATAGCCGTGGGCGCAATGCAATTCGAGCCAATCGAAGCCACAATTCACCGCCATTTGGGTGGCCTGCACAAAATCGGCCTTTACCGCATCCATGTCAGATCGGGTCATGGCGCGTGGCACTTGGTTATTGGGGCCATAGGCAATGGCGCTGGCGCTGATGAGCGGCCAGTTGCCGCTGGGCAATGGTTCATCGGCCTGCTCCCAACCGACTTGTGTGCTGCCTTTTGGCCCGGCGTGACCCAATTGCAGCGCAATTTTGGCATTGCTGCGGGTATGCACATAATCGACGATGCGTTTCCAAGCGGCTTGGTGTTCGGGCGTATATAGGCCAGCGCACCCGGGTGTAATGCGGGCATCGGGCGAGACACAGGTCATTTCGGTAAACACCAGCGCGGCTCCGCCGTGCGCTCGGCTGCCCAAATGCACCAAATAATAATCATCGGGGGTGCCATTCACGCACGAATATTGTGCCATCGGTGACATGACGACGCGGTTTTTGAGCGTCAGCCCGCGCACTTTGAAGGGCGTAAACATGGGTGGCACAGCTTTGGCTGGTAAGCCGCTTTGGGTCGCGATGTGGGTCTCGATCTGTTCGACATAAGTGGCATCGCGCTCACGTAAATTCTCGTGGCTAATGCGTTGGCTGCGTGTCAGCAGGCTATAAGCAAATTGCTCAACATCGAGCGGGGTGTACAGTTTTATGTTTTCAAACCATTCGGTGCTGTTGCGGGCCGCGTTTTGTATTTTTAGCACATCAATTTGGCGAATGGCTTGGTATTTTTCGAGTGCGAGGTTTAAACCCTCACCCAGCCCTCTCCCAGAGGGAGAGGGCTTTACCCCCTCTCCCTCTGGGAGAGGGCTGGGGTGAGAGTCAGCACCAAAGGCTA
>JAGWYZ010000412.1 GCA_018969115.1 Chloroflexota bacterium
CGATGCTCAATACACGCTGCTCGGCCTGATATGGGTTATCCATAATACCAAGCGAAGTAGCTAATGCGCGTGGCTTATTCCAATCAAAATCGCCCCACCCCCCCGCGCCCGTCGGGGTCAATGCATCTTGCCACAACTCTAGCCACGACTCAAGATCAGGGTTAAGCACCAATGTCTTATCGTCACGCAAAGCCCGCTCAGTATTCAAATACCGCGTATCGATCGGACGGGTCAAACATAAATAGTTGGGTAATGGGTCGGGCCAAGGCTTATTTTGCTTAGGCACGCCATCGCGCTGCGCCCGCGCCGCCGCAATGCCAACCAGCCAATCCATCACCGTGCCCGGGTATTCGCCCGGTTTCAGTTTTAGCGCCTCGGCCAATTCGGTGCGCGAGTAAAGCGGCGCATCAGCCGAAGCAGTATTGCTCGGCATTTTTTCCTCATCCAGCCAAATCACATCTTTTAGCGTAATTTTGCGCTCATCGCTATAGGGTTTGCCGGCCCATGCCACCTGTATTGGGGTGATAACATCATTGCCCACTTGAATATAGCCGCGCCCACCGAGGTTTGGCAAAAATGCGGCATCGCCGGTGCCAAGTAACTCTTTGCTATCGTCGGGGGTTTCAACCCGCAAACAAATGCGAAACTTCATATTAGCCCGCATTTGATCAGACACAAACCCAGACGGGCGCTGAGTTGCCAACAACAGCGACACGCCAAAAGCCCGCCCAAGCCGCGTCACGCTCTCAAATTTCGATTTATAGTCGGGGTTGCGCGTAATCATCTCGCCAAATTCATCGACAATGATAAACAAATGCGGAAAATCACGTGGCAACAAACTATCGGGCGGCAAATTGGGCACAATCTTTTTGCGATAATCGACCAAGTCTTTGGCGTTAACTTTAGCAAGTAACGAGGCGCGTTGCTCCATCACCGCTTGAATCGCCACAAACATGCGCTCAACGGCATTGGCCTCTTTATCGGTTAACACATCGACCACATGTGGCAAATGACGAAACGGCTCGACAGTTTGCCCGCCTTTAAAATCGACCAGCACAAAATTAAGCACACGTGGGTCATATTTCAACGCCAATTCCAAAATCAGCGTCATAATTAATTCGGATTTGCCCGAACCCGTGGTCCCAGCGATCATGCCATGCACACCATCGCCGCCTTCTTTGGCCGAAAAAATCAGGCTACGCACCTCTTTACCGCTCAACATACCCAAGGGTGAACTGAGCCAATCTTGGTTTTTGGGCACAATGCTATGTTGCCAATTGGCTGGCAATGGCAATTTATCAACCGTGTCGATGCGCTTGCCTTCGATAATCGAGTGCATCGACAGCAAATCAATCGCACGTGGCAAATCAGAGCCAAATGGGCGCTGCAATTCGAGCCGCCGGATGCGAGCCGCAAAATTTTGGCGGGCATCATTGGCACTCAGGCGGTCGGCCTCACCGAGGTAACGTTGTGAATTTAGCCCCACTTCGGCATAGCGAAACACCACCCGATCCCCCACCGATTCGACCTCAACCAAGCCCAAACATTCGCTAGGAATTTGGGTGACATTATTGGCAACAAATAAAATCGATGCGCCCAACTGCGGGCCACGTGTATTAATGATATTAACAACGGCCTCAGAAGCAACATCTTTCAAAGGGGAAGCTACGGCCATGTCCCCTAGCACGTCTACTACCACCAGTAGAAAGGGCAAAGAGATACCGGCTGCGCCAGCACTACTATTATCTGCGTCACGCAAACGCACTTGGCGTTGGTCTAACTCTTTTTTGATGCGCCCCCAAAAGGCTTGGGTATCGCTGGTTTGTGCCGAAAAGCACAGTTGATCGTATTGACGGTCTTCTTCAGCCACGCCGTTATCCTCTTGCGAGGCGACATGTGGCAGCCACTTGGCCCATTCCCATTGCGGTTTTTGATGCGGATGCCCAACGACAAACAACCGAGTGTCTTGGGCCGAATGAAAAGCGGCAAAATGACCGATGCTGGCCCGCACAAAATCGGCGGTTTGGGCGGCATTTTTACCCGCAATCCCAATACTGTGTCGCCCAACTGCCACATCAGCAATCGAG
>JAGWYZ010000413.1 GCA_018969115.1 Chloroflexota bacterium
AATAAATTCGCTTGGATAGGCCCGCACTTGCCACCAGAATGTGGTGTTGGGTTCCAACCCTAAAATTTGCTCGCTGGTAGAAAATGGCTGAAGCCCGCCAAAACCGTAGTTTTCACCAGCACATGGCCCCGGAATATTTTTACGAATACAGCGTCCAAAATGGCTGGCCCCACTGGCATTTGTCCATGCCAATGTCACGGCTTGGGTTGGGAAAATAACCCCATTGGGATAAGTTTTGGTAAAAACGCCGGGCGGTGTTGGCGGGATAGGATCTGGGGGGATTGGCGTTGGGTCAACCGGAATAATGGGAGACCCAACACATGGTTCTGGGTTTACCTTCCAAACAATTGTATTATTCGACAAGGTGTAGTAATTGATTTTGTCCTTTTTGGTGGATAGCGTGTGATAAGGACAACCGTCGCTCCAATAGGAGGATGGCACGTTGATCACATTGAACGCACTGGCATTGTAAACACCATAATCATTGCCAATAAAACTATTGTGGCTGATTGAATAATTATTGCCAGCAAAATAAATGCCATAACCATTGTTTTCAAACGAGCTATATTGTAGGTTTGCTAATCCATTTTCAACATACACACCATGCCCTGAGCTGTGTGCAATAACGCTATGGCTCACATAGAGTTGTGCGTTTGGTGAGGTGACATGAATCATCTTCGATTCATAATATCCCCCATATTTGATGATCGCGTAATTTAAATTGCTAATACCGGCAACATTAATCTGCCGCCAATTTCCAGCGGCTGGGGCGCTATTCGCGCCATCGTTATTCGTATCACCCCCAACCGTGTCATCTTTCAGCGAGGTGAAATACACCGGCTGCCCACTCGTTCCATCCGCCAGCAACTCGCCATAAACTTGGATAGACCCACCTTCTGATGCGAACTTGACCACACTGCCAGCTGCCATGATCAATTTTTGCCCACTTGGGATGCTCACAGAAGAGACGACATAGGGGAAATTGGGTTGATTGGGTAGCGTGACCGTGCCGGTGATCGACACGCCTCCCAGATAAACCCCATTTTTGTTGTTGCTGACCCCAGTGTTATTGCTTAGCTCAATACCGGCCAACTCCCCAGAGAGGTAGATCGCATATTCATTCCCGCGAAAGCTATTGTTAAGAATGTAAGTATCTCTTATCGTCCCAACTTGAGAATCAGCTGAATTGGCAATATAAATCCCAAATCCTCCCGTATGGCTGACGATTTGGCTTTCGCTCACATGCAGTTTTACCCCAGCGATATTGGACAATGAATAAATGCCGCTGCTGCCATTACGCTCAATCACCGAGTTTGTGACCGTCAACGTCCCTCGATTGTAAAGGCCGGATTGATTGGAAGACCCGCCATACCGCACCACCGCATTTTTCAGGTTTGCTTGCCCACCACTATTAATATAAATGTTATACCAATTTCCCGCGGCTGGGGCGCTATTCGTGCCATCGTTATTCGTATCACTCCCAACCGCGTCATCTTTCACTGAGGTGAAATACACCGGCTGCTCACTCGTCCCGTCCGCCAGCAACTCGCCATTTACTTGGATAGACGCATACGTATCGAACTTCGCCACACTGCCAGCCGCCATGATTAATTTCTGCCCACGCGGTATGCTCACCGAAGCGACAATGTAAGGAAAGTTGGGTTGATTGGGCAACGTGACTGTGCCCGTAATCGACACGCCTCCCAGATAAACCCCATTTTTGTTGTTGTTGACCCCAGTGTTATTGCTTAGCTCCATACTGGCCAACTCCCCAGAGAGGAAGATCGCATAGTCATTCCCGCGAAAGCTGTTGCTGAGAATCTGTGTATCTCTTATCGTCCCAACTTGATAATCAGCTGAATTGGCAATATAAATCCCATTCCCACTCGTATGGCTGATAATTTGGCTTTCGCTCACATGCAGTTTTACCCCAGCGATATTAGACAATGAGTAAATGCCGCTGCTGCCATTACTCTCAATCACCGAGTTTGTGACCGTCAACGTCCCTCGATTGTAAAGGCCGGATTGATTGGAAGACCCGCCATACCGCACCACCGCATTTTTCAGGTTTGCTTGCC
>JAGWYZ010000414.1 GCA_018969115.1 Chloroflexota bacterium
CAGGATATTTTTTAATCTTGTTTATTTTTGCTGTCTATGTTTTTATCAAAATGATAGAACATGGATAAACAGGATGGGCAGGATATTTTTTTAATCCTGTTTATCCTGCCTATCCATGTTTGCACCAAAACAATAGAACATGGATAAATGGGATGGGCAGGATATTTTTTTAATCTTGTTTATCCTGTTTATCTATGTTTGCACCAAAACAATAGAACATGGATAAACAGGATAGACAAGATATTTTTTTATCCTGTCCATCCTGCCTATCCATGTTCTACCATTAAACGTTCAATATTTCATGTTAGATACCGATACCAAACGCCGCATCGACACTGCCCGCGATATTCTGGTGGGCAAAGTGCCCGACCCAAAATCGCAGGTCGAGCAGATCACCATTGCCCTGATTTACAAATTCATGGACGACATGGATGCTGAGGCCGAGGAACTGGGCGGCGAACGCTCTTTTTTTACCGGCGATTATGCCCGCTATGGCTGGGCCAAACTGATGCACCCCGGTATCGGCGGGCACGAAATGTTGGGATTGTATGGCGAAGGCATCGCCAAAATGCCCGAAAACCCCGGCATTCCGGTCTTGTTCCGCGATATTTTTAAAAATGCCTATTTGCCTTACCGCGATCCCGAAACGCTCAAGGCCTTTCTCAAGATCATTGATGAATTTAGCTATGACCATAGCGAGCGCCTCGGCGATGCGTTTGAATATTTGCTGTCGGTATTGGGGTCGCAGGGCGATGCCGGTCAGTTTCGCACCCCGCGCCACATCATCGATTTTATGGTGGCGGTGATCGCCCCGCAAAAACACGAGCGTATTCTCGACCCGGCCTGTGGCACGGCGGGTTTTCTCATCTCGGCCTACAAGCATATTTTGCGCAGTAACACCGATGCCGATGGCAATAGCACCCTGACCCCAGACGAGCGCGCTCGGCTCGCCAAAAATATCACGGGTTACGACATCTCGCCCGATATGGTGCGGCTCTCGTTGGTGAATTTGTATTTGCATGGCTTCAGCGACCCGCATATTTACGAATACGATAGCCTGACCTCGGAGGAGCGCTGGAATGAATTTGCCGATGTGATTTTGGCAAACCCGCCTTTTATGTCGCCCAAAGGCGGGATTAAGCCGCACAAACGGTTTTCGATTCAGGCCAAGCGCAGCGAAGTGCTGTTTGTCGATTACATGGCCGAACACTTGACCGCCACCGGACGCGCCGCCATTATTGTGCCAGAGGGTATCATCTTTCAAAGCCAAACCGCCTATAAAGAACTGCGTAAGCTGTTGGTTGAACAGGCCTTGGTGGCGGTGGTTTCGTTGCCAGCCGGTTGTTTTAACCCTTATTCGGGGGTCAAGACCAGTATTCTGATTCTCAATAAGGCGGTGGCGCGGCAGCGCGATAGTATTGCGTTTTTTAAGATTGAGAATGATGGCTTTGGTCTTGGGGCGCAGCGCCGTGCCATTGAGAAGAATGACTTGCCGCAGGTGCAGGCGGCGTTAAGGGCTTATATGAACATGGATGGGCAGGATGGACAGGATGGGCTGGATGGTTTAGGGGCGGGTTCGTCTATGTTGGTTGTGCCGAAAGCCAAGCTTGCGGCGAATGGTGACTATAACTTGAGTGGGGAGCGGTATCGGGAGGGGACCGAGCGTGCCTCGTTTTTCGAAAATGTTTCGCTTGGCGAAGTATGTGATTTAATTGGTGGTGCAACCCCCTCTAAACAGGATGAATCATATTGGATAAACGGCACAGTGAAATGGATTTCATCAAAGCATATTGATGAGCGCGGACAAATTACCGCTTATGAACTTATTTCTAAAAAGGCGATTGAAGAAACATCTACACGAGTTGCTCCCAAAGGCTCGACTATTATCATTACTCGTGTTTCTGTAGGGAAATTTGCATTTGCAAATGATGACTATGCTATTAATCAAGACCTTACGGCACTTGTCTCGAAAGATGACAAGCGACTTGCCCCTGAGTTTATTCGTGTTGCCGCACATCATATTGCTCAAATAGTTGAGCGTAATGCTGAGGGGATCGGTGTTCGTGGAGTAACAC
>JAGWYZ010000415.1 GCA_018969115.1 Chloroflexota bacterium
AGTATCTTCTCAATAATTCGAGGTAAACCCAAAAGATATAATGTCGAAATCATGCTATGGCTTTTTGGGCAGGAGCAAAGCCCCCGCCCCAAAAGCCATAGCGTGATTTCGACGAAAACTTACCCCATTTTTACCCCATTTTTACCCCATTTTATTAAGAAGATACCTATAAAAGGAGAAATAACGATATGAGTAAATCGATGCGCGTATTAATTGCGGATGATGAGTCTATTATTCGAATGGGGTTGCGAGCCATTTTGACTGACCTTGGGCATACAGTCATTAGCGCATCAGATGGTGTCGAAGCCGTCACGTTAGCGCATCGTGACCCGCCCGATATCGCACTATTAGACATTCGCATGCCGTTTCGCGATGGGCTAGAATCGGCCAGAGAAATTGTTAAACTGCGCCCAATTCCAATTATTATTTTAACCGCCTTTAGTGACACGGCCTTGTTAGATCAAGCTGCATCAATTCCAGTGCAAGGTTATTTGGTAAAACCAGTAAAACGTGATGATTTGATCGCTGCCATGCGCATGGCAGTCGCTACTTTTGGTGAAAAACGTGAATTAAAGGAAAAGGTAGACGAATTAGAAGAAAAACTGACCTCACGCAAATTGATCGACCGCGCCAAAGGGGTATTGATGAAAGATGGCATGACCGAAACCGAGGCATACCACGAAATTCAAATTCGCGCCCGTTCACGCCGCACCACCATGAGTCAAATTGCACAAGAGTTAATTGGGGTAAAAACTCAGTAGCACCGTAGCCAGTAGTCAGTCGTCAGTAATTAGATCAAAAACCATCTGACTACTGGCTACTGATTACTGTCGCCCGATAAACAAAAAAATGCGCCGCAGTCGCACCGATAACAATGATCAGCAACCAAGCTGGTGACAACACCCATTGTGTCAGCAAAAGGCCCATTGCCAACAAGATAATATGGCAAATCGCCCCAATTTTGGGGGGAATCTCAATCGGTGTAAGGGTGTTATTGCCACTATACACATGCGGCAACAACACCCAGAATAAAGGCCACGCATACGCAACATAACGCCCAACCGTGTTGCCAAGCATCGGCGCAATCGCAAATGAAATGATGCCATAGACCAAGGCCAATTGTGCAGATAATGGCAACGATTTCCACAAACTTGAAAACGGCTGTGCCCGCAGCCTGACCAGCAATAAAGCTGGGGCAACGCCAAATGTGGTCAGCATCAATGCCAATGTGTTGAGTGGATTCTCGATAAACACACCACAAATTTTGATGGTGCGAATACCGCCCGTCGGCAGCCAAGTCGGCATTTGCAAAATGGCGGCTGGTACGGCACAAAATTCAAGCACAGCCGGGCTTGTTTCACGCCAAAATGCCTCTGATGTGTTCGCCAACAATGGCACGCCCAACACATTCCACACAAAATTGATGGGAATGCGCGACACGGTATAAATGAGCGGGTTGAGGCCATGCAAACTTGGTTTGGCCATGCCCGATAACAAGTTGGCAAAAAATAAACCAATTAAGATCATTTCTGCCGAACCAATCGCAATTTTGCGCTCATGCCAACGCCATGCCAACACCATTAAACACGCAGCCAACAAATAAGTAGACTCGCGGGTAAGAAATAACAAAGCCAATAACCCCAATACCCATACACGGTGATGTTGCTTTAAGGCCACAAACAAGGCCGCCAACAAACCCACATAAAACAGATCGTGAATATAAATACTGCGAAATAAATTAAGTAAGGCTGGGGTAAATAACATTACAAACAGCCATAAAGGCTGCTGCGGCAAATCGGTGGGCAATGTAAACCGCAAAAAAGCCACCCCCCCCCCTAGCGATAGCAACGCTAACAAGGCAAATGATTGATCAAGCGAAAGCCAAGCCCCAAAGGTAAGCACCCGTGCCAAAAACGGGTGTAATACACGCGGCGCAAATGGCCGCTCGACTTCGCCAATGCGCCCTTGTGCCATCAGCACATATTGGTCACTATCAGGCGTGATTTTAATAACCGACAGCCACGCACCAACCATAACGATGAGAAGCATCGCCGTAATGATG
>JAGWYZ010000116.1 GCA_018969115.1 Chloroflexota bacterium
CTATTGAAGCCTTTTGTCACGCCCCTGAATCTACGCCTTATTTAAATGAGGTTGCGCGTTTATTACGCCCGGGCGGGCGCTGGGTTATTTGCGATGATTTTCTAAACACCCCACCCGCCAATGATCAACATGCCTTTTGGTTAGATGCTTACAAAACAGGTTGGCGCGTGCCAAATATTCACACAGTTGATAGCATAGTGAATCAAGCCCAATCGGTTGGGTTGCGCCTCATCAAAAATGATACGTTTACGCATCTATTGCGGCTACGCACGCTACCGCACCGATTAGCCTCAAGCATCATCAAAATTGCTCAAGCCCTACCCTTTAAACACGAAATTATCCCGAGTATGGTCGGGAGTTTGGCATTACAACATTGCTTAAAAATGGGTATCATCGATTACCGCTTTTTGGTATTTGAACGGGTTGACACAAAATAACTCTGGCAAAATAAAGACATATTGCGACTCAATTCTCAACTTGCCGAATTATTTGCTAATAAAACAGCGCAAGCTGAATATATCGAAATCGTGGGGCAATCGGTAGCACGCATCAGTGCAGAATTTTGGACAGCCCGACAGCGCCAAGCAAACCCATTACACGAAGTGGCTTATCGTGCTTGTTTTAAGCCACAATTACCACGTTTTTTTATCGAACGGTTAACCCAACCCAATGAAGTTGTCTATGATCCATTTAACGGGCGTGGCACAACAGCAATCGAGGCGGGCTTACTGGGGCGGCGAGTTATTGCCAATGATGTCAACCCGCTCAGCCATATACTTACCCAGCCTCGCCTTTCACCCCCAACAATTGCAGCGTTAAAATCGCGGCTTGCAACGTTAAAAACAGACCAGCCACAATTTTCAGCTACGCAGCTTCAATTCCCCATGTTCTACCATCCCGATACCGAGGCTGAAATTCACAGGCTACGCAACTATTTAACCCAAAAGCACAAAGAGAATACTGAAGATGATTGCGATCGCTGGATTCGCATGGTGGCAACAAATCGGCTCACCGGCCATTCACCCGGTTTTTTTTCAGTTTACACCCTGCCCCCCAACCAAGCGGTTACGGCAGAGCGCCAAACTAAAATCAACCAACAGCGCCAACAAACCCCACCCTACCGCGATATTAGCGCATTAATTTTGCGTAAATCGAAGGCACTGCTCAGCAAATTAAGCGCTGAGGATGTGACGCACCTACACACAGCAGCCACAACCGCAGTATTTTTTACCGGAGATGCGGCCCAAACTGTGGGCATTGCAAACGACACTGTGCAATTAACAGTGACCTCGCCGCCCTTTTTAGATGTGGTGCAATACGCCAGTGACAATTGGCTACGCTGTTGGTTTAACGCGATCGATGCCCAAAGCATCGGCCAACACATCACAATGGCAAAATCGCTTAACGAATGGCGCAACACCATGCAGCGCGTGTTTCATGAACTTTACCGTATCACACGAATTGGGGGGTGGGTAGCATTTGAAGTGGGCGAAGTACGCAACCGCAGCGTGCGGCTAGATGAACACGTAGTGCCACTTGGGCTTGCAGCCGGTTTTGACTGCAAAGGTATTTTGATCAATCAACAAAGGTTCACTAAAACGTCGAATATTTGGGGGGTGAGCAATAATATGGCTGGCACGAATTCAAACAGGATTGTCATTTTTAGGAAGTAGACGAAGTAGTCAGTAGTCAGTAGTCAGATTCTCCATACTGACCATTGACAATTAACCACTAACCATTATCTACCGTCCTGTCGTTGGCAACCGCACAACAATCATGATTTCGACAAACATTTATTTGTGATGCATAATCCAGCTTTGCATGACCATACAACACGGCGATATTGCCATGATGATCGACCTGCGCGAGAAAGTGCATGTCATAACCATTCAAACCGGTAAAAAATTCGAGACCCATCACGGGTTTATTTTGCACGATACTATGATAGGGCGACCTTGGGGCAGCACAATCTACAGTTCAACAGGCCATCCCTATTTATGCATCCAACCTAGCACCAGTGACCTCATTCGTCATATCAAACGCAGTTCACAAGTCATCTTCCCCAAAGACAGCGCCCATATTATGATGAAGATGAATATCAAACCCGGTGTGCGGGTTTTAGAAAGCGGCTGCGGCAGTGGGGGGCTGACCATGGCATTAGCAACGGCTGTCATGCCAGCTGGGCATGTTTATAGCCAAGAAATCCGCGAAGATTTTATTGCATTAACCAAACGCAATATGGCCCGTTATGGACTCGACCCTTACGTCACCTTTATTCACGGCGATGGTGCAGAAGGGTTTAAAGTTGATGAGCCAGTCGACGCGGTTTTTCTTGATATGTTGCAGCCCGAAACCTGTGTTGGCACAGCCCGCAAAGTGCTAAAAGATGGGGGCTGGTTTGGCTCATTGGTGCCAACCACCAATCAAGTGCAAGCCATTTTGCTCGAACTTGCCAAACATGATTACGGATTGATAGAAGTCGAAGAAGTCATTACACGCAGCTATAAACCAATTGCTGAACGTCTGCGCCCGCGTGACCGCATGATCGCCCACACTGGGTATCTCATTTTTGCCCGTGGAATTGTGCGCGAAGCCGGTATTCCCCCTGTCATCGTTACAGAATCAACACAAGACGAATCAGAAGAAAATGAGGGCGAAAACGCATTCATCGATTCTGACTAAATCGCAGCCGTTAGAAGTTTCCCAAAAGATGTAATGCCAAAATCACCGTGGCAAGGTGTTTAGAGACAGCTTTGCCATTTTTAAACACCTTACCACAGTGATTTTGGCAAAAATTTATTTTATTCGCCCCATTTTATTAAGAAAATGCACACAGCCCCACTAATCACGCGCCAAAGTCGACAACGCCCGAAATGCGCGATAAGCCGTCGGCATATCAGCCACAACATATTCGATTCGGGTCCCACTCATCCGCTCAGTGCCCGGCATCAGATGGGCACGATCAGCATGGCGGCTATAAACAAAATCAACCGCCAAGCGCACAGGTTGCCCAACCAAATACGGTTCAGGCGACAAACCTTGCTTGAGTTTCTGCATGGCGTGTAGCATGGCATCGTGAATACGCTGACGAGATTCAAGGAGGGGCAAACATTCCGCGGCAAATTGGCCAGTCGCTGTTTTCACCACCCCAACCTCAAGCATCTCGCCAAAAAAATTGCGGGCTTCGGCACAAGCTGATTGATCCCCCGTCATTGCAATGACAGGCACACCATAATAACCCGCCAATGCGCCATTCAAGCCAATTTCGCCAATACGTCGATCATTTAAATAAACATGATGAATACGGCTATCAGACCAAGTATGATCAAGGTTCGCAAAAGCCGTGCCAGCCATAGCATGATATCCAACCATCACCAATGCGGTCGGTTTCTGATCAATGCCTTGCATCATGGCACGCGGCGATGGTGAACCAAAATTTAAACGGGCACGCGCGTCGAGTGACTCAATCAAAATATTGCTAGCATTCCAATGCCCATCGCTTACCACAAACTCGGTGGCACCGCCTTCTGCAAGCCCAGCAATCGCAGCATTCACGTCACCTGTCATCAACTGACGGCCCCGACTCAGGTATTCAGCATGACCCGGTGTCACTTGATCCCAATGCGTAATCCCAGAAATGCCTTCCATATCGGCAGCAATCAAAATTTTAAGGTTTGTAGTTTTAGTCATAAGCTGTTTCTCCATTTTTACTTTTGCGGCTTAAAGCGGCTCACCATTTTCTGAATATAACAATTGCCCACGCTCAAGCCCAAGCAATGCCACCCGCACACAACGACCTAATACCTTTGGTAATAGTGCCAAAGCTTCGTCGGCTGGCACAAATTTGTAGGCGCTAATCTCATCAATCGGTAATTTAATTTGGGCAATTTCTTCTTCCGATAAGCTGCGCCCAAACCAAATAAAGTGAATAAGATCAGCCGGTAAACGATCTCCTCTAAAATGCCAATCAACACACAACAAACGGTCTGGCGCGATTTCAAGCGAAATTTCTTCGTGCACTTCACGAATACAAGCGGCACAAGGGGCTTCATCAGCATCAACCATCCCCCCCGGAATGAGCCAATAATCACGATAGGTGGGTTTGACAATAAGAATATACCCATCAACATTTGTAAATAATGCGCCTGAAGCAATCACTTTACGCGGCAACGTTGCCGCGAATTCACCCAATGAGAGTATATTGGTCATCTTAAAAAAACCTCTCTTCTTCCACATAAATGGGTTGTCCCAAATTCAATGCTCGTAGTGCAGCCTTAACACCCGTTGCCAACACACTTGGTAACAACAGCGCAGCCACCTCAAAAGATACAAAACGATATTCGCTTAATTCATCAGCTGGCAATTGAATTTGAGCAATTTGTGTTGTATCTAATCTGCCACCTTCAAAAATAAAATTAAGACTATCACCCGGCAAACGGGTTTTTATTTGCCACATCACACACAATAAGCGTAAAGGCTTAATAGCTATACCAAGCTCTTCACTCGCTTCGCGCAAGGCCGTCGTCGCAGGAGCCTCATCTTTTTCAGTCATGCCCCCCGGCAATAACCAGTCGGTGCGATAAGTGGGTTTAACGATCAGAATGCGCGCGGCATCATCAAAACATAACAGCGAAGAAGCTATCCTTTTTTTGGGAGTGCGTGCAGCATAAACGTCGTCGGGTAATAATTCTGCCAAGGCTTGTATTATGCACAAATTTGTGATTACAATCTCGACATGTTTGAAGTTGTCTTTTTCGATCTCGATGATACGCTTTACCCCAAAAGCTCAGGGTTCATGCAGCAAATTAGCATCAATATTAGCCGTTGGGTGACAGAAGTTTTAGGTTACCCACCCGACCAAGCACAAGCTATTCGCAAGCGCTGGCGCGATCAATATGGCACAGCCTTGCGTGGCATGATGGAAGAAAAAGTGCCATTTGACCAAGATGAATTTTTTCGCTTTGTGCATGACTTTCCACTTGATTCGATGATTCCAGATTATTCGGTTCGTCAAATGCTAGCCAATATGCCTATGCGAAAGGCGGTTTTAACAAATTCTAATGTCGAACATGCTGAGCGCGTGCTGAATCACCTCAAAATACAGGATTGCTTTGAAAAAATTATCGATATCAAAGCCCTCAATTTTGTGAATAAGCCTTGGCCTGCTGCCTATGAATTGGCCTTAAACATGATGGGCGGTATTGCACCGAATAAGGCAATGTTGGTCGAAGACTCAGCGGCAAATACACGCACGGCCAAGGCGATGGGCATGACAACAGTTTTAGTTGATTGCCCACCCAGCAATGACGCCGATCATTTTGTCGATCACGTCAATCAGGTGCATCATTTAATCTTAAAATTGCAATGATCAATATCACCATTCGCCCCGTCCACGCTAGCGATATTCCAACCATTCATCGCATCTATTCACATTCAGTGTTGCATGGCACAGCCTCTTGGGAGCTAGAAGCCCCCGATTTTAATGAAATGCAACAACGGGTACAAAGGGTTTTAGATGCTGGCTACCCTTATTTAGTTGGCGAATATGAGGGACGCACCATCGGTTACAGTTATGCCAGCAGTTATCGCCCTCGCCCTGGGTATCGCTTCACAGTCGAAGATTCGATTTATGTAGACCCCAGCTTACAACATATCGGCATCGGCAAGCAATTATTAGTGACACTGCTCGAAGCCTGCCGCGCTAAAGGCTATCGTCAAGTCATCGCCGTCATTGGTGATTCGCAAAACCTAGCCTCAATTCGCTTACACCAAGCCCTAGGGTTCGAGCATGTGGGCACCTTCCGCAATATCGGTTTCAAATTTGACCGCTGGCTCGACAGTGTACAAATGCAAAAATCGTTGTAAAACTCGGCACAACACCTCCCAGCAAAAAACAACCCTACACTCATATTTTAATCATTTGCCTATGCAAAATCAGAAACATTAAATAAAAAAAAGACAAAAAAAGCTATTTTCGTCCATCCTTCATTTAGTGTCGATATCAAAAGGTTATTTTTCATGCAAGCAATATTAAATCGCCCCAACGACAAGTTGCGCCAAGTCATTACCGTTTTAGCCGTTGTTATTACCCTCACAATCAATGCCTTAGCCAATATTGTGCCATTTAACGGGCTAAATACAGGCCAAATTTCGGATAACTTCAAGGTGTTTTTTGTGCCAGCCGGTTATGTGTTTTCAATTTGGGGGGTTATCTATCTTGGCTTAATCGCTTTCGCCATATTTCAAGCATGGCCTGATCAAGCTAGTAACCCGCGCATGCGTCGTATTGGCAAGGCATTCGTTATCAGTTGCATTGCAAACAGCACTTGGATCTTTTTATGGCATTATGGCTATTTTGCTTCAACAGTAGTCGTCATATTTGTGTTGCTAATCTCTTTAATCGTGATCTATTGGCGGCTCAAAATAGGCCTCAGCCCAACCACTAGCAGAGAAAAATGGTTTGTAAACCTGACTTTCAGCATTTACCTTGGCTGGGTGACAGTAGCAACCATCGCCAATATTACAAGCACATTAGACTATCTTAAATGGAATGGTTGGGGCATTAGCCCAGAAATATGGGCTGTCATCATGCTTGCGGCTGGGCTTGTTATTGCGGCTGCTATTAGTTTTACACGCCGCGACATCGCCTATCAATTGGTTTTGATCTGGGCCTTTGTCGGCATTGCGATCAAACAATCTGACAGTGCTATTGTTTCATCGACAGCATGGTTGATGGCAGGCTTGGTTGGGGTGGTCATGGTCGCAGGCAAATTAATCAAGCCCACTATACTGCGCTCAACCTAGTTTGACAATGTCAAATTAAAAAAGACGTATACCGATTTTGCTATATCCTCCTCAGCCTATAGCTGAGGAGGATATAGCAAAATCAGCAAAAACTCGTTCACATTTGCTAATGTGACATTGTTAATTCAGGTGAAATTGCCCGCATAAACTTTTTAGTCACTTCGGTAGGATTTGTGATCGCTGTGCCAACCACAACCGCAAATGCCCCCGCCTCAAAAGCAGCGGCTAACTGCTCTGGCGTATGAATACGCCCTTCGCAAATTACTGGTGTTGCGATGCGTTGCGCCAATTCGCACAATAAGATCAAGTCTGGGCCATCATGACTGATATGCCGAGTGCGATGGGTATAACCCGACATGGTGGTTGCCACTATATCGGCTCCGGCAGCCGCCGCCATCAAGCCTTCATCCAGCGTATCAATATCGGCCATTACCAAACACCCCAACTCACGCTTAATCTGGTCAATCAGCACTTCGGGCGATAAACCGCCTTTACGCGCTTGATGGGTGGCATCCAACGCCACAATATTTGCCCCTGCGGTCACCACATCTCGTGCCGCTTGTAACGTGGGAGTAATATAAACCGGCCATGCTTCGCGTTGCTTATAAATGCCAATGATTGGGCGCTGGGTTATTTGGCGAATGGCACTTACATCGGCGGGCCCATTGGCCCGAAAACCAACGGCCCCGCCTATCTCAGCCGCTGCGGCAAAAGCCGCCATAAATTGTGGCCCATACATCGGGTTACCCTCATTGGCCTGACATGACACAATTAACCCACCCTGAATGGCTTGAAGTATTGAGTTCATCATTTAAGTGTTTGGCAGCATCTCTTCCAATTTTGCGCGGCGCACCCGTCGCCAAATTCGATATGAAACATAAGCCATAAAAACTACAAACAGCAAAAAGATCGCTGGCAGAAAAATCGCCAACAACGATGCAACTGTCGAGGTCAAATCCTCAAAAAAACTAACGACAGGCGTTCCTAAGCCCAGCGTTGTCGTTGTAACAACCGGTCGCGCAATCGTCTTGGTCGCATGAACGCCTGTCGCCAACACCAAACCCGCAATTAAAGCCAAGGTCGGGCTGGCCTCGCCAATAACACCGCTATTGGCGGCAAAAAGCAATGCCCCCACCGTTGGACGAATAAACGTTTGGATGATGTCATTTACATGATCAGCACCCGGCACTTTATCCACCACAAACTCGATCAATCCTAACACCACCAACACCCCAATTGCCCACCAACTGGTGATCACATCATAAGGCTGCGTGAGGGTAATCACCCCCATTCGCCCCAACACCGCCACAATAAACAATGGGATATAAGCATTTAACCCCGCCGAACCGGCTAAACCAAAGGCTGAAATAATACTTGCAACTGCCATTTCTGAATTAATTACAAATTGCAAATTACGAATTGACAATTTGTAATTTCCTATTGTCTTTATAATACATCCGAATTATAAAAATACATGCAAGAATTATCACGTCGGCTATCAAGAAAACGAGCGCTGTTTAGTTTGCTCATCGGCATCATTTTACTTACCATCCCATGCTATTTGGTTGGCATTGGGCTATATGTCATTCGCCGCGAACAACCGATGCCAACACCAACCGCCACGATCACACCGATGCCAACCTTGACTTTTACGCCACCCCGCCCAACCCTATTACCAACCGCTACCTTTGCGGCAATCCCAGACCAACCAACCATTCCCCCCACCCGATTACCAGCTACGACAATTCCAGTCTCGCCACCAACCACTATCCCAATCGTGACGATTACGCCAAGCAACACCCCACTACCGCCTTCGGTCACCGTTGCTGCCCCAACCGCCACAATAATTGTGCCCAGCAACACATTTACGCCACTGGCACCGACAATCACATCGACAGCTGTGCTGACTGTTCTGCCAACAATCGCCGCTGCAACCGTAGCACCCGCAACCGTGACGACACAACCAACGATTGCCCCAACTGCCATCATGCCGCCCACTGCAACCGCAGTACCAGCTGTGCCAACCAATACCCCTGTGCCACCAATAGTAAAACCAAGCGGCACACCCATTCCATTACCCACCGTAACAGCCAAACCACAGCCTTAACATTTATGAAACTAACGCATTGTATCCGCCGCAGCACCCTTACTGAACAAGCCGCCCCATTGTTGTTAATGCTACATGGCTTTGGCAGCAATGAGGCTGACCTAATAGGGCTTGCACCTTATCTCGATCCACGTTTCACTATTGTCAGTGCCCGTGCCCCCTACACCTTGGGGATTGGCAGTTACGCATGGTTTGAACTGCAATTCTCCCCGCAAGGTCAAGTAGTTGGGCGCAATATGCAGCAGGCCGAAAGCAGTCGCGTCAACATTGCCGAATTTATTGGCGAGGTGGGGCAAACCTATAACATCAACCCCAAACAGGTTTATTTAATGGGGTTTAGCCAAGGCGCCATGATGAGCGCCTATGTGGCGCTGACCCGCCCCGAATTATTGGCCGGGGCGGTATTAATGAGTGGCAGTGTTTTGCCCGAATGGCAACCCACAGCCAGCACCGCACTCGCTCTCAAACAGCTACCGATTATTGTGACACACGGCACTGAAGATACCATATTACCCATTCATCATGGGCGTAATAGCCAAAAAATACTATCAGCGCTCAATGTGCCGCTTGAGTATCATGAATATGAGATGGGGCACACCATTAGCGAAGAAAGCTTGAGCGATATTGATCTGTGGTTGGCACACCACCTTGATAAAGGCTAACGCCCTTCATAGCCCCGCAAAATGGCCAGCCACATGTTAGCGGTCACATTTTGTCCGGCCGCATTTAGATGGCAGGTATCGTGACGAAACTCATTACCAAGGTTGTCAGTATTTGGCCCAGCCCAAATACGTTGGTCGTGATTCACCAAATTGCTTTGCGCACCTTGAATATCATTATTGGGACCATATTGTCCGCAACGTGAGGCCACCGAAACAAATACCGGCGCATCCACCCCCAATTCGCGGATACCGCGCAACATATTGCGAAAACGCAATTGGTAATCGGCATAGCCAATCTTCAGCGCATTATCCGATTCGCCATGATGCCACAGCAAATGGGTAAACCGCCAGCCGTGCTGATTTACATCCTTTACCGCCGATTCAATTTGCTTAAACAAGGGCATTTCAGGAACCCACTGCCCGATCTCGGTGCCACCAAACGACACCGGCACAAACACCACTTCATCATAAATATTGGCGGCAATTAATTGATCGCCCAGGCGCGTCCACACGCTACCGCCTTCGCCTTGCGCCCCACGCAAGGGGTCGATGGCAGCAGTTAAGTTGCCATAACGCAAGTTAAATACACCCGCCCGCGAGGCATAGCGCACATTACCATAATTACCAGCATTCGATTGCCCAAAAACCAACGCCACCATGCGCCGTTTTGTGCCTAAACTCGTTATGGCTGGCACGCTTGTCGCTGTTGGCGGTATTATCGTTAGAGTATTTGCAGCCACAGTATTGATCGGCTTAGGAAGCAATGGCGTTACAGTCGGTAGTGGGACTGCGGTTGGCAAAGTGGTCACAGTTGGCAAAGAGGGCACGCTCGTTGCGGTTGATGATACAACAACCATCGTCGGGGTGACTGTTGGAGGCAAACGTGTTGCAGTTGGATCTAACGTCGGCAGCACCGTGACAGATGGGACAATCGTTGATGTCAAAGTGGGAACAATCATCGTTGACGCGACCACCGTCGACAGTGCAGTTGGGGGCAAGGTGGGCAATACAGTCGCTACCAAAGACACATTGCTTGGCGCAAATGTTGGGGGCAAACTTGTGGCAGTTTTGGGGGCGGCTGGGGCAGCACAAGCACATAAACACAAGACCAATGTCGCCATCAATACGCGCTTCATATCAGCCCCTCACCGTCATCACCACGCCAATTTTTACGCTTTACAGGGTCAGCCAGCACAGGCGCATCAACCATCAAGGCAGCAATGGAGGCCTCATAGTCGATGGTTTTTACCACCACCGGCATCGGCACCGCATGACCCATCAGCAAGGCTTGTTGCTTGCTATCAAGCGCAGCCAACACACTGCGCAATTGTTGTGCCCCATGGATGCCAGTAAACACGGCGTTAATATCACGCTCATCACTTAGGGCACAAGTGATGCGCGTACCAATCTGCGACATCACTTCGCTATCGATTTGGCTAGGGCGTTGATCAACAATCATCAATGTCACGTTATATTTACGCAATTCACGTGCAATGACACCAAAAATCGTATGTTGCACCACATCCGGCTCAAGAAATTTATGGGCCTCTTCGATCACAATCACCAAACGACGCGGGTCAACCCCACTACCGCCTTCAAATGCCTCTTTCAAATCGACATAACGTTCATGGATACGCCGCGTTAAAAAATTAGCCACAAATACATAGGCTGGTAAATCATTGCCATAACGTCCAAATTCAACCACCACACTTTCGCCACGCGCCAAATAACCCAAAATTCGTTCAGCATAATTATCAGCCGCGCGCTCACGCAAAAAATCCATCTTGTGCAACAAACGGCCTAGCTTGCGTTGAATGGCAAAATAAGTGCTTTCGGTAATCTTATTGCCATCAAGTAAGGCTTGAATCTCATCATCCGCCTCATCCGCCATCAGTTTTTTTAGCCAATCATGCGGAAAACGATGTTTGAGCGTAAATAAAGCGTTGGTTTGCACATCGCTTAACCCCAACACCGCCTTCAACGACTCAAGGTCTTCAGGCGTAATTTGATCATAGCCAATTTGCATGGCAAATTCAGGGGTACTGCCACGGGTGCGTGATGATTTTTCATCTAATGTCACAATAATGACCTTACGCGCAATCGCTGGAATCTTCTTAAGTGCGTTCAGTCGGCGATTACGATCCCCTTTTAAGGTGTAACCATAATCATTGTGCATATCAAAAATCAGTGCCGAAGCCACATCTTGCTTAATGGCGCTGGCCAACAATGGCACCGTGAGAAAGGTTTTGCCAGTGCCGCTACGCCCAAAAATCGCGGTACTGCGCTCCATTAATTTATCTAAATTAATATTAATCGCCAATTTTTCATCTTCGAGCGAGCTGCCAATTTGGTATGATTTCTCGACCTCGCCGGTTTGAGCACTGGCATCACCAGCAAAAATTTGGCGCACTTCTTCGGCAGTAGCACGAAAAACGGTGGTGAAATGAGCTGGCACCGTTTTAACTGGGCGCATACTGCCGTCCTTTTCAAGCGTCAACATAGGTTGCACATGCAATACGCCAAATACCGCTGTGCCGCTATAAATCTGCGCCATCAATTTATTGTCTAATGCTGGCGGGTTGTTGCGAATATTGCGATCAGCCGCCTCTAATTTAATGTCGGTGATTAAGCCAAAAAATTTGCGCTCGGTTTGGCCTTGCACAGTCACATATGCGCCAACGGCCAAGCCTTCGATCAAGGTATCGCGGTCAAGTTTCACATCCAGCCCTTCGGCCAATGAGCCACCGACCACAATACCCAATCGCTGGGGGGGGGCTTGGTCATCGAGACCAAAAAACTGGTTGGGGAAAACTTGTTCTGCCATTAGATAATATTGTGGATTTTATCATCTACTAGGTGATTAAAACATCGGACATCGTTCTTTAGCATGAGGCCAATCATTGAAAACGCTTGATACAATCTTAACCATCACATGAACATTTTTAATCGCTTTTTGGCCGTAATCGGATTAATCATTATTGCGCTGGTCGGTGCATTTGCGCTTATCTTTCCAGCATGGACGCTGGCATTTATGCATAGCGCGGCTGATACTGGTCACAATTTATTTGGCGAAACCACATGGGTCTTACGTCAAATCATCCGCACCATCGCGGCTATTTTGTTTTTAGGGCTGATGGGTTTGCTGATTTGGCTTGAATTGCGCCAACCCAACCAAAAAACTGTAGAAGTGACCAATGCCAGTGGCGGAAGGGTTCGTATCGCCTCAAACGACATTCAACAACGCCTCAGCCGCGAAGTTGAAAACCTCAACGGGGTTATTTCAGCCAAAGTCACGGTCAGCGCCCGCAACAAAGGCATTCATACCCAAACCGATGCCGTCATCATGCCCGATGCCGATGGCGCAGGCAAAGGCGCCGAGCGCGCCCCAGAGGCGGAGGCCATGCAGCGCCAGAAGCGGGAGCA
>JAGWYZ010000117.1 GCA_018969115.1 Chloroflexota bacterium
CCATCGCCCCATTGTTCGCCATTGCCGCTTAAAAAGTTATAATAACGATGTGCAATTTTTTCACCTGTTGTCCCATCTTTATTGCCTAAAAAAGCGCATCCAGTAACATTAAGATACTGAATATGTGGGTAATATGCGCCCGGGTAAGTTTGATCGACCCATAAGATATGTTGTAGGCCACGATGCACTTTTACTTGTTCTGGCACGCCCCTTAGTGGGCTGCCAAGGGTGATAAGACGCGTGACATGTTGATGCCCAGCGTATGCTTTTAATAATCGTTTGAAACTGCGCCGTGTTTCTAAGCCATCTAAATGATCAGATAAATAAGCCCGTGAAATAACACCACCTGCACTGTGTCCAACCAACATCACTTGATCAGCTCCAGTCTCACGCATGGCATGTCGCACAGCCCTATGAGTTAATTCTAGGGCCAAGGTATAACTGGTAATACTGGCTAAAGTCCATGTCCATCGGTGAATATTGGCAATAAACACGCGCCGACCTGACACACGTGATAATGCTTCTGCACCTGATTTGTAATCGCGCCAACTCGAGGCAAACCCCCCAACAATAACAATAGGCTCTTTCATGATTTTCGTTCGTTTATTTCAATTACACATAGCGTAGCCTTAAGTATACGAAATCTATCAACGAAAATTTACAAAACTATGCACGGATGCGGGTTCTATATAAATCAAGCAGCCGTTTGCCATCGACTTGCATCAAACAATTTACTTTTGGTGATTTCCAAAAACGCAAACGGCGATCAGCAATCGTTGCACCAATGGCTGGACCATCGGTTGCCACCATAATTGGCCATTGATGCCCAACATAAATACTTGGGTCAATAAGATAAGCAATAGCTGATGGATCATGGGTATGCACCTCGCCATTTGGCATACCATACCAATCCAAGTGAAATTGTTGGTAATAAGCCACAATTTGACGAATAAATTGCCCAAAGCGATTGCTACCAGCAGCCAATTCATCAAAATAAGCGGCATTCATTTGCACCATCTCGGTAACATCTAAACCAGCCATCGTAATTGGCCACTCAGCCCTAAAAACCAGTGCCGCCGCATGTGGGTCATTATGAATATTGGCTTCGGCCAAAGGTGAAACATTACCGGCATGTAACACACTCCCTCCCATCATTACCACTTCTTTTACCTTTTTGGCAATGCGTGGCTCTAGTTGCAGCGCCAACGCAATATTCGTAAGCGGACCAACTGGCACAAGTGTAATTTCGCCGGGTTGTGACATGACCTGTTCAACAATAAATTGAGCCGCATGTTGATCAACCTCATGCACATTGGGGTTGTTTAAATGTTGCCAACCAATATTCCCCATTGCATCATCACCATGCACAAATTCGCCAGTAGGATGTGGTGCAATAACCAATGGCACGTTTGCGCCTTTTGCTACTGGAATATCTGAGCGGCCAGCAAAATCAAGCAGATTAAGCGCATTACGTGTCGTTGCATCTACATTGCTATTGCCAAAAATAGTGGTTAACCCGATGATCTCAATTTCAGGCGAATTTAACACAAATAACAATGCCATTGCGTCATCAACACCCGGGTCTGTGTCGAAAATAATTTTACGCGCCATAAACAAAAAAACGGCGATGTTTTCATCCCGCTTTTGATTAAATAAAGATATGAAAATATTACATGCGGCGTGAAATACGCCCACGTGTTAGATCATATGGAGACAATTCGAGCCTAACGCGATCACCAAGCAAAATACGAATATAAAACTTACGCATCTTTCCAGACAATGTTGCTAATACCTCATGACTACCCTGATCGAGTTTTACGCGAAACATGGTGCCGGGTAATGCTTCGACGACTTCGCCTTCGACCTCTATTGTGTCTTCTTTCTGCTTGACGTTCTCGTCTTCGTTATATCTTTTCTTGGTGTATCTAGCCATAAATCACGTTCATTATACTTCCAATTAATACTTTTTTGATCTTAATACATAAATCTCACGTTCAAGTTCGTTATCAGATTTGGGCAAGGGCTTTTGTTGCAATTGCAATTGTTCAATCTGGCTTAATATTGTGGTTCCTTGTTGCACTTGGGCAAGGCGTAAAAAGTGATAATCGGCCTCGGCAATTTTTCCTAACCGATAATCATCATCTAAATCTCGCATATTACGAATAATCGTTTGTCTTTCAGCATCTAACGATTCAAGCAAGGTCGGTAGTGGTTGTGCTAATTGTTTTTTTTCTAATAATGGTGATATTACAAAAGCGACACACACAATAAGTAAAGCAGCAGCTGCAAAATAAGTGGCCATAAAAATTATTCTGATATTAATTTACCAATGACATCGTTTAAAACTTGCGAGTTAAGTGGTTGAAGATAAACATATCGAATGATACCCATTTTGTCAACAATAAATGTTTCGGGTTGACCGGTAATACGATATTGATTTTTGCCAATCCGTTGTTGTAAATCTAAGCCATTTGGATAGCTAATGCCAAATGATTGTAAATAACGGATTGCGGCAACTTCAGTATCTAATTCATCAATTCCGATAACCACTAACCCATGATTGCGATATTTTTGCCATACATTTTCAAGGTCTGAGGCCTCATCTCGACAAGGCTCGCACCACGAAGCCCAAAAATTGATAATCACAACTTTGCCTTTCAAGTCTGAAAGTTTGACTGTGTCTCCAAAGCCGGCTTGGTAATCTTTATATAAATTAAGGCTAAAATCCGGTGTAACATCACCTACTTTAGGTCGATTACCAGGTCGATTGGCTAAGATTAATGCGGTAGAAAACAAGCCCCCTATTAATATCACCGCAAGCACAGAAACGATTAAAAAAAGTTTTCGGCTACCCATTTAACTGTCACTCACTTGTTGTTCGAGTTGTTCAATAAAACGTTGCTCAGTTACCATTTTAGGTGAAATAGTTGAAAGAACAGCCTGCGTTTGGTTTGGCAAATGGGTTGCACGGCGTATTGTAAATATGCCGCCTACGATTAAAGTTATTGCACCTAAAATAGGTAATACCCACAATATAAATGTTATGCCAGATTTGGGCGGTTCTTGTAAAACGGTTTCGCCAAAACGAGCTTGAAAATAAGTCAAAATTTCTTGGCCATTTTTCCCCGCTTCTAATTGCGCTTTAATTTCACTTTTCCATTGGTTACATGTTTCAGTTGGGCAATCGGCTAAATTTCTACCAGCACAGGTTGGGCAATTAAGTTGTTTTGCAACTTTATAGGTGCTGTCATCTGTATTTGGGTCTACAGATTGGGCAGAAACAGGCAAAACAAAGAGGGTTGCAGTCAACCATATCACAATAATTGTTGCAATTGTGCGCCCAATTGTGGTTGATAATTTTTTGAATTTGGCCTCTTTCACTTTTTCATGATTCCAAAACGCCGCAAAAAATCCTAATAACATCACAATACCACCAATCCATATCCAATTAATCAGAGGGTTGATATAAACTTGAAAAGTAGCTGTTTCACCTTGTCCTTCCCATGCCGACAAAATAACATAGACTTCTTCGTTTAATGAGCCGGTGGTATCGGCAATTGTTGCGGTATGTTGTTGCGCTGGGTAACCATCACGATGTGGATATACACTCCCTATTTCACGTCCATTTAAATCGGTTACCCAAACAGCCGCCTGAATGGTTTCGCAATCATCAAAATCACAAGGCACACTCCTCAAGCCACGATAAGTGAAGCGATAGTCATTCACCTCAAATGATTCGTTTAGTTTAAGGTTGCGCACCACATCTTCGCCATATAATCCTTTACCCAGCGCCCCAATAGCCATAAGCACAACACCAACATGCACCAAGTAGCCGCCATAACGGCGTTGATTTTTTTGAAATAAACGTAGCAGTGCAGTTAATGCCGATTCTTTATTATTATGCATACGCGCCATCACACCGCGCCCATATTCGATGAGAGTTTGGGCCAAGGTATAGGCACATAAAGCAAAACCTAAAATTGCCAAGGGTTGACGTGTGCCAGTTGCAATTAAAACAATAATCGTTATCCCGGTAAATACACCAGCCCACCGCGACTGTTTACCGATTATGTTGAGGTTGGCTTTGCGCCACGCCAATAATGGGGCCACACCCATCAATAAGACGAGTATGGCTAACTGTGGCACCACTGTTTGGTTATAAAACGGCGGCCCAACCGTAATTTTTGTGCCGTTAATTGCCTCAGAAAAAATGGGAAATGTTGTGCCAATAAATACAGTAAGCGCTGCACTGACAAAAACAACGTTTTGTAATAAGAAAATACCTTCGCGTGAAAATGCCGCATCAAGTTTATGATCGCTTTGCAAGGTGTCGAGCCGTGAAAACCATAACGATAAACAAATGACCAACATCACGATAATAAAGCCTAAGAAAATAGGGCCAAGGCTTGATTGGGCGAAAGCATGAACCGAAGTTAATACCCCGCTGCGCACAACGGCTGTGCCCCAAATGATTGACACAAATGTCAATAGCATTAGGCATACATTCCAATTTTTAAACATGCCACGCTTTTCTTGAATCATGGCAGAGTGCAAGAATGCTGTGCCAAGTAGCCAAGGCACTAAAGACTTATTTTCAACTGGATCCCATCCCCAATAGCCACCCCACCCTAATACATCATGTGCCCAACGCCCACCCAGCAACAAACCGGCCATTAAAAATGCCCAGCCGACTAATGTCCAGCGACGCGATGAAATAAGCCACAAATTATCGGTGCGGCGCGTGGCCAATGATGCGATGCAAAAGGCAAATGGCACAATAAAGCCAGTAAAACCTGCATACAGCACTGGTGGATGAATAATCATGCCGGGGTGGCGTAATAGTGGGTTTAGACCGCGTCCATCGAGCGGCGGAAAATCGTAACGCACAAAAGGATTGGCAATGAATAAATTGATAGCAATAAAGAAACCCAAAATAACACACATGGTTGTGGTGACATAGGGCAATAGAGCTTTATCTCCTTCCCATTCGCGTGCCATAGCAAAAAACATAAAGCACGACATAATAAGGCTCCAAAATAACAAAGAGCCATTTTGCGAACCCCATAATGCCGTAATGCGAAAGAAAGTAGGGGTTGCTAGACTCGACACATCGGCAACATATTTAACCCCAAAATCATGATTGAGCAATGCCACCCATAGGCCAACACACCCCATTAACATGAGCGGAAATGTGAGTGAGGCTGCGGTGCGTCCACTTTGCACAAAACGATCATCATTGACACGCACCCCCCACATTGAGATGATAGAAGCATAGATACAAGCAACAAGTGCAATAAGGACGGCATAGTGGCCAAGGTCAGTTAACATAAGTTGTAAATTACAGATAATGAGTAATGAACTCACAGATTATTTTTTCTCTTCGACATATTTGCTAGGGCAGCGTAATAAAAGAGCATCTTGTGAATTTGCCGCATAAAATTTACCATCCTCGGCTAGCTTGCCGGTAATAATGGCTTCAGATTCATGGAGTAATGTGTCGGGCTTGGTGCCTTTGTAAATTACACGTAGACGTTTTGCTTGGCTCAAATTGTTTACCAAATCATTGTGTGAATTAACGACATCGAACTCGATGTGTAATGTTGTGGGATCATATTGAATGCTATCGCCAACCACAATGCCGCTAACTTTAATTGGGCGTTGTGTTATTTCACGATTGGTAGCTGCGCGGGCAAATAAATCGTTGACCGTTACCTCAAGATTTGCATTGCTAAGGATTGCGAATGTAATAACGGCAATCATTGCTACGGCAATTAACCCAATACCAATAATAAATTTTGGTTTCATAGTTTTAAATCCTTTGAACTGCTCACATTGTTTAATGTATGTGGTGTTGGTTGACAGATAAATATCTAGTTGTTATTATGCAATGTATTCCTTAATACATGATCAGCTATTTAGCCAGTATTTTGTCATGTTGATTAAAGTCGCCTCAACTATAATTCTGCGATGTGACGCGCAAACTTTTTTTGATCATTTTAGAAAGCATTGGTTGTGGGTTGATTACAGCCTGCACAACCCAAACAACGGCTACACCAACCGCAATAGCTTTAACAACCCCGTTATTGCCCACGCCCCGTGCAACGCTCACCCCACGTCCAACGACAACAATTAATGGTGGCGGCAGTATTGTTGTAAACACACAGCGTGATCCGGGTCCAACCCCAACCCCAACTTTATATATCATTCAAGATGGTGAAACACTTATTCCAATTGCCAATCGATTTGGAGTGAGTGTAGCAGACTTAATTGTAGCTAACCCCGGCTTAGAACCTGGGCGCATTCAAGTAGGTCAACGCCTTATTATTCCATCTGCAGGGATCAGCCGCTCGACAGGTGGCGTGAGTGCTGGTCAATTGTTGCCCTCACCTACCCCATCAGCCTATACCACACGAGGGGTAAATGTCTATCGAACGGCTGCTGGCAGCTTGGAATGTTTGGGGGAAGTTTTTAATCCGGGACCGAGTGCATTAAATAATGTGCAATTACAAATTACGTTATTTGACGATGCCAACAAAGTGCTTACCTCAGCTATTTTCTTTGTTGCCTTAGATATCATTGGGCCTGGTCAAACTTCACCTTTTCGGGTTTTATTTACCGAGCCACCGCCTACCTTTTCACGCTTTACGATACGTCCTATGCGGGGTGAAGCAATTGATACAACCGCACGTTTTGCAAAAATGGAAATTATCCGCAAAGAAGGAGCAATCTTAGATAATACACAATTTAAAATCACAGGTGATGTAGTGAATCGTGATACAGTTAATGTGCGTAATGTGCGGGTCATTGTAACTACTTATGATGACCAAAAACAGGTGATTGGTTTTCGCAATGTGCCTTTAGCCGATGGCAATGTTCCAGCAAATTCTCAAATTGCTTTTGAAGTGACGCTTGTTTCAGCCAGCAAAGTAGCCGAATATGCAATTTCTGTAGAAGGGCTGAAATAAAGATAGGTTATTGGGGTTACAAATGTCAGCTTTGTGTCGCATAGTGTCTTAGCATGTCATTACACTAAGCTACATCTAGAGGAGGAGAGGCGATGCCTAAAAGCATTGCCGACAGATCCCCAACTTCGGAGTGAAGTTGGGGATCTTCTAAGGTTAACATGAGCAATACAGTTTGGAATTTCGTTGGCACATGGATTGGAGAAACACAAGGCAGTAGTAAAGATCACCATTTCAAGCCATCACCAGCACATATCTGGGAGATTCAACAATGGGGCAACACAGTTACAATTCATAGCCAGTGGGAAGGTGAAGAAGCATACTCTCAACTCAGTGCTTCGTTATTGTCCGACCAAAAATCATTTATTTATACCGGCAGCACCCGCACTTTTGTGGCTAAAATGCTTGACACCCAACATTTTATCATCCCTGAATGGGATACAAATGATATTCGCGATAATATTGGTCCAGATTATGATGTGGTTTTCTCACGCCCCGGAGTAGCCGAGCTTACTGCACATGCGGCTTGGCTAAAATATAAGCGATCAGTTTGATACTAAATGCATCACCATATATACACTATAATTAGTGTCACTATATGAGCAAAAATACACTAAAGTCCCTTATTCTTATTCTTGGCTTGGCAACCGCATTGATTCATTTGTATCTGAATATTCGGCTTGGGCGACTTGACATTGCGTTTACCTTAAATGGTTTAGGGTATTTAGCCCTATTGGCAGCCATGTTTGGTAATCTTTCATTTTTGCATGGTCGCAGCACATTAATTCATTATACTTTTATGGGGTTTACGGCCATTACTATTTTGGCTTGGTTTGCGCTTGGTGGCGATTTTGGTGACTCATTGGCCGTAATCGATAAATTGATTGAAATTGTTTTGCTTGTTTGTTTATGGTTGCATCTTAAATCATAAAATTATGATGTGGCAAGGCATGGCAAATGAATGATTTCTGAGTAATTGAAAAGAATAAATATCCTTTTGCCAAGCAAATTGTGTTATAAATTATGAACTAAATGACCCAAACAAACGGCCGAATACTTACTATCTCTCGAATGGCTTGTGCAAATATTCCAACTGCATATGGCGATTTTCAATTGTGTTTATATCATAATAATCATGATCGAAAAGAGCATCTGGCCTTTGTGTTTGGTAATATTAACCAAAAATCAAATGTTTTAACCCGAATGCATTCTGAATGTTTTACTGGTGATGTGCTTGGTTCACAACGCTGTGATTGTGGGCAACAACTAGATACATCCATGCGTATGATTGCCAATGAAGGTGCGGGGATCATCATTTATTTACGCCAAGAAGGGCGTGGTATTGGATTATTAGAAAAGCTGCGTGCCTATAATTTGCAAGATCAAGGTTATGATACTGTTGAGGCAAATTTGATGTTAGGGCATCAAGCTGATGAACGTGAATACAGCATTGCGCCGCTCATCTTACAAGATTGGGGGGTGCAGTCTATCCGATTATTGACAAATAACCCGCTTAAATTAGATAGCTTACGCCAATTGGGAGTTATTGTGTCAGAACGAGTATCAATTGAAACCCCCATTCACCCTGACAGCGCTAACTATATGCGTACCAAGGCCCAACGTATGAACCATTTGTTGACCTTACCATTTGTTGCGCCGGCAGCTTCACTTATTAGCAATGGACATCACCATGATTGATCATGAATCGACCTTGGATCACACTTAGTTATGCTCAGAGTTTAGATGGTTGTATTGCAGCTGCACCCGGGCAACGCACCTCATTAAGTGGTCCTGAGGCCATGAAAATGACGCACCAATTACGCGCCCAATATGATGCAATTTTAGTAGGTGTTGGCACGGTAATTGCCGACAACCCGCGCTTAAATGTTCGTTTGGTCGAAGGACGTAGCCCGCAGCCAATTGTGCTTGATTCGCGTTTGCGTATACCCTTACAGTCTGTGCTCATTCAATCACCCACCCACTCTGTTTGGGTGTTTTGCAGTACAAATGCGCAAGCAGCCACAAAAGTATCTCTTGAATCAGCAGGAGCACATGTGTTTGTGGTGAACGAAGGTGAAACAAAATACGTTGATCTAAACGAAGTGTTGCATATTTGTTATGACAAAGGAATTAGATCATTAATGGTTGAAGGTGGTGCCAGAATAATTCAAGCTTTTTTACGGGCGGGTTTAGTAGATGAAGTAGTGATTACGATCACCCCACGTTTTCTAACGGGGCTTACAGCGCTTACATATCCTTTGCCTCATTTGCCCCAATTTATAAACCCAAAATATCAAACTTTGGGGTCAGATATTGTCGTAACTGCCAAACTTTTATGGGAGAGCTAACTCGTCAATCACTTTATTTTACCGCCCCGCGTCAAATTGAGATCCGCGAAAACAATTGCTCAGTGCTGCTCAATGGTCAAGTGCGTGTCAAAACAACTTTATCTGCCATTAGTCCGGGCACCGAGTTGTTAATTTATCGTGGTGAGGCCCCCGAAGAAATGGAGGCAGACGCGACTTTGTCTGCCCTAAGGGGTGGGCTGGCATTTCCACTCAAATATGGTTATTCAGCAATCGGGCAAATTGTCGATTTAGGGCCAAATGTTGATATTGGCTGGTTAGGTAAACGAGTGTTTGCCTTTAACCCGCATGAAACCGAGTTTATCGCCGATATTGCCAGTTTACAAATTGTAAAAGATAATATTTCGTCTGAAGATGCCATATTTTTGCCCAATATGGAAACTGCGGTTAATTTTGTATTGGACGGACATCCACGGATAGGTGACAATATTATTGTGCTCGGACAAGGTGTAGTTGGTTTACTTACCACTACCTTACTCGCCAAAATGTCGCCTCATTCGCTAATCACCATCGACAGAATTACCCAGCGCCGCACCATCTCCTTACAAATGGGTGCCCATGCTAGTTTTGATTCATTAGATGATCGGCTAAAATCATATTTAGCGTTCGCCGATTTGACATATGAACTCACCGGCACACCGGCAGCACTTAATACAGCGATTGGCCTTACTGGTTTTAGCGGGCGTGTGATGATTGGGTCATGGTATGGTAAAAAACGCGCTGAAATTGATCTTGGGGGGCGTTTTCATCGTAGTCGTATTCAACTGATTAGCAGTCAAGTAAGCAGTTTTTCACCTGAATTGTCGGGACGCTGGACCAAGCAAAGACGACTTGATTTGGCATGGCATATGATTGAAAAGATTAAACCGGCCCAACTTATATCACATCGTTTTACTTTTGCACAGGCAGCTCAGGCTTACCATTTATTAGATCAACAGCCACAACACAGCTTGCAAATACTATTGATATACTAGCAAAATGTATACAGTAGCAGTTAAACGCGATTTTGTAGCCCAACACTTTTTAATTGGGGGTGACTGGGGGACAGAAAATTTCAAACATTCACATCATTATGTCATTGAGGTGCAATTAAGTGGCGCACAATTAGATAAACATGGCTATTTAACCGATATTGTTGATATTGAACGCATATTAAATGGCTTGGTTGCGCATTATCGTGATCAGCTTTTAAATGATTTACCCGAATTTTCTGGGTTAAACCCAAGTATTGAGCATTTCTCGCGTATTTTATGTGCTTCGTTTGCTTCTCAGCTTCATGCACCGAATCTTAGTGCCATCGCCATAAAATTATGGGAAAACGAGATTGCATGGGCATCTTATTGGCTTGATTTAAAAGCATAGGGGCTTTGATGCATATCGGTTTAGTGATTTATGGCGATCTCGATATCATTTCGGGGGGCTATTTGTATGATCGCAAGTTAGTTGAATATCTACGTGCATGTGGCGATCAAGTTGACATTATTTCTCGGCCTTGGCAAAATTATGTGCGTCACCTTGCTCAAAATTTTGATGCTGGTTTTATAAAACAAATATCAGAGCCTTACGATATTTTGTTGCAAGATGAATTGAATCATCCATCTTTATTTTTTGCCAATCGTCGGCGAAAAAAGATGCTTAAGTCATGTCCAGTGATCAGTATTGTGCATCATTTACGTTGTAGCGAGCAACGATCTGGGTTGTTAAATATGGCTTATCGTTGGGTCGAACGATCTTATTTACAGGGTGTTGACGGGTTTATTTTTAATAGCGCAACAACAGGTAATACTGTGACACAATTGGTGGGGAATAAGTATCCATTTGTTTTAGCTTATCCAGGTGGTGATCGTTTTTCGGAATGGGAGTATTTACAGAATGACTCGGTGAAGCCCATAAGAGATGATGATTTATTGCGTATTTTGTTTGTAGGTAATCTAGACTTGCGTAAGGGTTTACATGTTCTCTTAGCAGCATTGTGTCAGTTGAGTAGTAAAGATAGGTTTCGTTGGCATTTGACTGTTGTTGGGGACAACAATAAAAATATTGCCTATGCAAAAAAAATGTTAGAATTAGCAAATCAGCTAAAACTATCTCAAAATATTACTTGGTTAGGCGCAGTAGATGACACAACCTTAGCACGACAATATGCAACCCATGACTTATTCGTGCTACCATCTCAATACGAAGGGTTTGGCATTGTTTACCTCGAAGCAATGAGCTTTAGCTTACCCGTCATTGCAAGCAGCGCTGGGGCGGCCCACGAAATTATCAACACAGGTGAAAACGGCTTTTTGGTGCCACCCGAGAACCCATCAGTCCTTGCTATGCGGTTACAAACCTTGTTAAACAATAAAACACGGTTACAAGCAATGCGTGTTGCTGCTCGCAAACATTTTGAACAACACCCAACTTGGGCACAAACCACCCAAAAAATTCGACAATTTTTGCTAAAAATGGCAAATTAGTTGTATCAGAATAACTATAATATTGGATCAAATACGCTAGGCGGTGATTCAATCAAATGGCGGGCACTGGTTGTCAGCAGATGAGTGACAGATGACACGTCATTTGCAGATGCTCTTGTTAGAGTAATAGGTGGCGCAAACGTTATTTTAACGACATTATTTTGATATTGCGGAAACATAATTTGCAAACCCGCAGCCATACGTTCACGGTCATAACGACTGCGTCGTAAATGAGTCAACGGGTTTCGTAATGCGCTTGCCGATACAACACCGCGCACAATCGTTGGCAACAACTTTGTTTGTGGAGCCAACCGCATAAACACACCAGTACTTTCTCCCCATGTTTCAAGTGATGCAACTGCACCCGGCAACACCTCTGGGTCTGGTTCAATTTTACCCGCCGGAAAAGTTAAGATCGCCCCACCCCGCCTGAGATGCGCTGTTGCCTCACGCACTACCCGCATTCGATCGCTTGTATCATCTGAAACATAAATAAGGTGTTGCGATACATTGGGCAAAGAACGCAAAAATGGGCGTACGGCAGCTACAATTTTTAAGTCACTACGCTGAATACTTGAGAATAGCGCAATGGTATCAGCTATGCCTGGATGGTTTGATGCGATTAATACCGGCCCTTTTGCAGGCACATGCTCACCCCCAGATACTAACAAACCATCGGTAAATTGACGCATCAGCCACCTCGAGCCACCCATCAAACCTAACGTCCCCACCTGCTCATCGAATGTTACAATTTGTTCAGCAAAACGACGTGCAATTGGCCATAGTAATGGCTCAAACACTGCACGGCTACGCCTAAAATGAGCCAACCCCAAAGATTCGAAGAAATCACTCAAGTTAATGCGAATCAGTTTGTCCAAATAGACACTGGAAGTCGGCAAAACGGTGCTCACACGCGCATTGTACGCCGATATTATGAGCAAAACACCAAGCTATTTTTTCGGCTTGGCGGGGCCTCGTCCTATGCCATCCATCGGGCCGTTTGGGGGAATGGCGTAAAGACCTTTCAAGAGGCAATTAATTATTCAAATACGCAATTGGTTGAAGCAATTCACCCACTTGCACAAGATAAGTCAACCTTAAAAATTGCGGATTTGGGTTGTGGCTTAGGCGGCAGTTTGTTTTATTTGGCCCAATTTTTTAATGCGCCGTTTATTGGTATTGGTTTGACCATTAGCCCTAGTCAAG
>JAGWYZ010000416.1 GCA_018969115.1 Chloroflexota bacterium
GTGGTATAGAGTGAAATCGGCATTCCGTTAATTTTACCCGTGTGGCGTATCCTTTCCATAATTAGGGATAAACCCCAAAGATGTCATATCGTGATTTCGACGAAAATTTGTTTTACATACCGAACTTTATTGAAAAGTCGTTATAAAGGGCTATCACCCGGCAGGGTAAAAATAGGGGCGATGCCGCTTATTTTCAACGCTAAAACATATCGGGGTTAATGTTGCGGCGGCGTTGTGAATCTTCGACCAAGCCGCTGATGGCGAACAGGCCAAAGACATCGAGCCAACTCACCCCCACCAAGCCAAACATGGTGTAAATAATGTCGGTGCTGTCTTGGTTGCAAACCGGTGACTCATAATTGGATTGACGGCATATATCTTGATCGCCGATAAAATTGCCATAGGTGCGCATGACCAAAATCACCATAATAAACGCGATGATGACTGAGCCAATAATGTTGCCGATCATAATTTTGCGGCTTAGCCAAAATGGCAATGCGATGAGGCCACCACACAAGAGTGGAAAAACGACATAAAGCAACGCCCCAAAAATGAAATCGAGCATAAGATGGATTGTAAGACGCTTGGTTTAGCGCTTTGTGATAAATGTGGATTAAAGGCGAAGATGTCACTAAAAAGCCACTAAAAAATCGGAGGTCTTAACGCAAGTTGCGGCTACAACATCAAGCGGCGTTAAGACCTCCGATTTTTGCGTTTAGGCGAAAATCTCATTTTGAAGCTGTGCTCAGTATAGATAAAATGAAGCTATGTTTGTTATGTTTTGCACGCCCTTTTTTAATGAAAACGCCAAAATTTTCCTCAATGCCATTACCTCATTAAATGGGGTGCGGGTAGGTGTAATTAGCCAAGAGCCACAAGAAGTGCTATCGAGCGAGATGCGGCAGCGCTTTGCTGGGCATTGGCGGGTGCAAGATGCACTCAATGCCGATCAGTTAACGGTGGCTGCGCGTGAGTTGTCAAAACGTCATGGCCCCATTCACCGCCTGTTTGCCAATAATGAGCAAAGCCAAGTGCCGGTGGCCGAGGCGCGTGACCGACTTGGTGTTGATGGCATGAATGCTGAAACGGCGCGGAATTTTAGAGACAAAGCGCGGATGAAAGATTTATTTCACAAGGCTGGCGTGCCTTGTGCGCGTCATGCGCGGGTTGAAAATGAGGCTGATGCTTGGCTGTTTGTTGAGAAAGTTGGCTTTCCCGTGTGCATTAAACCGTTGGCTGGCGCAGCCGCCCAATCGACGTATCGGGTTGAAAGTGGCGATGCGTTGCGTGATGTGTTGCGAGCCAGTGGCCCCAGCGCCGCCAATCCGTTGCAAATTGAAGAATTTGTGGTAGGTGATGAACACTCATTCGACACATTTTCGTTGTTGGGGCAGCCTTTGTGGCATTCGCTTACCCGTTATTTGCCCACCCCGCTTGAGGCCATGCGCAACCCTTGGATTCAGTGGCGGGTCGTGTTGCCACGTGAGGTCGATACGCCAATGTATGACGACATTCGCAAAATTGGGCGACAAGCCTTATCGGCATTGGGTATGGGCACGGGGTTGAGCCACCTCGAATGGTTTCGCCGCAAAGATGGCAGCATTGCCATTTCTGAGGTGGGGGCACGCCCACCGGGTGCCCAAATTGTGCCCTTGATGAACCGGGCGCATGATGTGGATTTGTATCGCACTTGGAGCGAATTGATGGTGTTTGGCAATTTTACCCAACCTAGCCCCCGTAAATATGCGGTGGGGGTGGCATTTTTGCGTGGTTTAGGCGGCGGGCGGGTAAAAGCGGTGCATGGCTTAGAGGGCGTGTTGCGTGATCTCGGTGGCCTTGTGACTGACGTGCGTCCGCCTCAGCCCGGGCAACCCGCCTCAATTTCGTATGAGGGCGAAGGGTATGTGATTGTGCGCCACCCTCAAACTGCTTATGTCGAATCTGCTTTGTTGCACATCGTTAGTAATGTGCGGGTGGAGTTGGTGGGGTAGGAGGCAGGTGGCAGAGTTGCAGGTTGCAGGGTTGCAAAGTGGCAGGTGGCATCCT
>JAGWYZ010000118.1 GCA_018969115.1 Chloroflexota bacterium
AAATACCGACTTTGCCCGAAGCCCAACGCTTGCTCGATGAAGCCCATGCTCGCAACCCGGGGCCTTGGCGTGCCCATAGCATCAATGTTGGGCGGGCTGCCCAATATATCGCACAAGCCACGCAATCAACACTCAAACTTGACCCAGCCATATGCCTCATTCTTGGCATGTTGCATGATATTGGGCGGCGCGAGGGTGTAACTGGTATGCGGCACATTTACGATGGTTATCAGTTTTTGCAAACGCTGGGCTACGATGATGCCGCCCGTATCTGTTTGACCCATTCATTGCCAGACCGCAACTTAAAGGCCGTGTTTGGCGGCTGGGATTGCTCGCCCGATGAGATGGCTTTTATTGAGCAATATCTTGTGCAATGTGTCTATGATGATTATGACCGTTTGTTGCAGCTCTGTGATGCCATTGCAATGGATATTGGCTTTGTGCTGATAGAAAAACGCTTGGTAGATGTGATTTTGCGTTATGGCGGCACAAATTCACACACTTTGTCAAAAATACACGAATATTTTGCGCTGCAAACCTATTTTAGTCGGCATATTGGCGCTTCTATTTATAGTGTGTTGCCGGGTGTCATCGAAACTACATTTGAGCGGTAATGCTGTCGGTGCAATGGTCTGCCTCAAATTGATCTAAATTCCATCGACTGAATCGTTGCATTGTCATCATTAAAGGTAAAAATAGCGTCGATCTGCCCGTCATTAACCTCGCGGCTCAACATGCCGCGCAGCCAATAGCGGGCGTCGGCCCACATTTGCGCATAGGGGATGGCTTCTAAATCACACCAGACAGGCGCAATTTCATCGGTTTCGTGTGGCTCATTGTGCCATTGTTCACACACATAAATGTGTGCCACCATGCTCCATGCTGGCTTATTAGGAAATCGAAAATCGACGACACCCCGCGCCTGCATCCACGATTCATCAACCCGCACCCCTGTTTCTTCATACAATTCACGCAGCGCGGCTTGGGTGGCAGTTTCGCCTGCCTCAATTTTGCCGCCAATGCCCACAATTTTACCGGCCCCTAACCCGCGTTTTTTGCGCCCCAACAAGACTTGGGGTGGGTTATTGCGCAACAAAAAACATTCGGTGACATGAGGCGCGGTAGGTGGAGTAGACATGGTTATCCGGTGATCGTTTTGGCTATACTATCATAAATCTTATGACGAACTCATTTACCCCCAACCTTTATGCTTGTTGGCATCCAGTGGCTTATGCCCACGATGTGACCAGCAAACCCTATGCCACAAAATTGCTCGGCGAGGCCTTGGTCATTTGGCGCAGCAGTGATGACACACCTCACGCCATGAAAGATTTGTGCATCCATCGTGGCACAGCGCTATCACTTGGCTGGGTGAATGGCGATGAGTTGGTATGTGGTTATCACGGTTGGCGTTATAACACGGCTGGGGCATGCACCCTCATTCCCCAAAAAACCGCCAGCACCGTTATTCCGACCAAAGCGCGGGCCATTCGTTATACCTGCATCGAGCGCTATGGCCTCATTTGGGTGGCCCTGTGTGACCCACAACGTTACGCCTTGCCCGAAATACCCGAATTTGAAAATGGGCAATGGAAAATTGTCAATACTGGCCCCTTTAATTGGAACAGCGATGCCTCGCGCCAAGTTGAAAATTTTACCGATTTTGGGCATTTCCCTTGGGTGCACCCGGGCTTGTTGGGCGATGTCAACCGTCCGGTCGTGCCCGATTACAAAGTTGAGATCCGTGATCATGTACTGCACTACACCATTGTGCGACCTGAAGCACCCAACAGCGACGATTTTCCGGTGTTTGCCAATGATCAAGTGGTTGCGCCAGAGCGCCGCAGCCGCTATGAGCTGCATTTGCCCTACACCATCGTATTGCGGCTGGGCTGGGGCGGGGTAAAGGGCATGGTTTATTTCTTTGTCTCGCAGCCAATTGACAAAAACCATTGTCGCGGCTACTGCATCATTGGCCGCAATTACGACCTCGACCAACCCGACTCGGTGCTACAAGCGTTTGAAGACACCATCTTTGGGCAAGACCAACGCATTGTCGAATCTCAACGTCCCGAGCAAGTGCCATTTGACCTTGCCGATGAGCTTCACCTCACCTTCGATGCCGTTGCCATCAATTATCGTCGTGCCATGACCGAGCAGGCGCTGGATTATTATCCATATTTAGACATGGCTGAAGTAGCTTCTGAATAACATAGGGTCGAAGTCGAAGTTGAGGTCAGGGTCGATGGTATATTCCCCATACTATGCCACTCCATCCCCAAGTCAAAACCATGCTCGATGCCGGCAAGGCTGCGGGCATTCCGCCTTTGCGGCAACTGAGCATTCAACAAGCCCGCGACAATATGAACGCTAACGCCAAACCCGATGGCCCCAGCGTCGGCACAATTCATGCTCGCCGCATCGATGGCCCACACGGGTCAATTAACCTGCGCATTTATACCCCGCGGGGGGCTGGGCCACACCCTGTGTTGGTCTATTTTCATGGCGGTGGCTTTGTGTTGGGGTCACTCGACACGCATGATAACGGCTGCCGCCATTTATGCGTCGGGGCGGGTTGTGTCGTGGTGTCGGTCGATTATCGCCTTGCACCCGAACACAAATTCCCCGCCGCGCCTGACGATTGTTACGCCGCTTTACAGTGGGTGCAGGCCAATGCCAGCCTGATTAATGTCGATGGCAATCGTATCGTGGTAGGGGGCGACAGCGCTGGTGGCAATTTGGCGGCGGCGGTGGCCTTGCGTGCCCGTGATGAAAATGGCCCAGCGTTGCGCGGGCAATTGCTCATTTACCCCGTCGCCGACCATTATGCGCCCGGCACACCTTCGTATATTGCCAATGGCAACGACTATGGCCTCACCCGCGACAGCATGATATGGTTTTGGGATCATTATCTCGCCTCACCCGACGATGCCAATCACCCATATGCCTCGCCGCTGCGGGCGAAATCATTGGCGGAGTTGCCGCCTACTTGGGTGATCACGGCTGAGTATGACCCCTTGTTAGACGAGGGCGAGCGTTATGCTCAAGCTCTAAAGGCAGCCGCTGTGCCCACTGAGTATCAATGTTTTGACGGTATGCATCATGGCTTCTTCGGCTGGGTTGGGGTGCTTGATCGCAGCCGCGAGGCCACCGATTCGGCTTGTGCATGGCTGCGAGGAGTGATGCAGGGATGACAAATAGCAGCCCTTTTACCCATTCCGAAGCTGTCCATATGTGGTTGCGATTGGTGGCAGGCCACGCCAACACCCTTGATGCCCATGGTTCACGCACCCTGATGGACGCTTTTTCGATCACCGGCGGGGCCGATGACGGCGGCAGCTACGAAGGCGTGACACGCATGATGTATGGCTGGGGCGGCTGGCTGTCACAGCCCAATCGCCCAGCGGTTTTAGAATGGCATGGGCAGTACCACGATTTGCGAACGCTGTTGCGCACGGCCATACTGGCCGGTTGCAACCCCGCCCATGCTGGCTATTGGGGGGTAAACCCCGGCCCGCCGGGCACGTATGATCAGCGCACGGTTGAGGCCGGTCATACGCTATTCACCCTGTGGCAAAGCCGAGCAGCAGTGTGGGACACCTTGGCCCCCAGCCAACAAGAAACAATCACGGCTTATCACGAGCGATTTGGGGTGCGACCCGAACGCTGGGGGAACAATTGGGCGCTATTTTGGGCGCTCAATCATGCCAGCCGCGCCGCCTTGGGTCAGCGCCACGATCCGGCTTTGGTGAATGATGTTTTAACGCACTATTTGGATGGCGTGTATTGCGGTGATGGTTGGTATGACGATGCCGCCCAGCGTGGGGCGGCGCAGTTTGACGATTACACGTTGTGGGTGTTTACATCGCATGTATGTATGTGGGCGATGTTACCAGAGGCAGCCAAACAGCCTGAATTACGCGCCAAACTGTTGGGGCGGGTGCGCGAATTGATGATGCATATGCCTTATTTCTTCGCCGCCGATGGACATTATGCCCATTATGGGCGTAGTTTGATCTATAAATTTGCGCGGCTGGGGGCACTCATTTGGAGCTACAAAGTCGGCGCATGGCCACATTCGGTCGGCATGCTCAAACGCATCGTTGGGCGACATTTGCGCTGGCATTTTGATCGCGGTGCCGTCGATGCCCATGGCGTATTGCGCCAGACCTTGACGGCGCACGGCAGCGCCGAAGTGCGTGAGCCATATAACGCCACCGGTTCACAATATTGGGCCATGCAGGCCTTCGGGGCGTTGTGGTGCTTGCCCGATGATGACACATTTTGGACGTGTGATGAAGCGCCATTGCCGGTAGAGCAAGGTAATTTTATGCTAGCGTTTAAACAGCCAGGTTGGGTGCTGCAAGGCACAAAAGATACGGGGCATGTGCAGCGTTTTAACGCTGGTAGCACCCATTTGCCCCCCTCGGCTATGCCCGCCAAATATGACAAATTTGTGTATAGCACCGCGATGCCCTTTAATGCTGGTTATGTCAATGGCAACCCCGCACCTGATGGGGCACTGATGTTGAGCGACGGCATACGCTGGGCGCATCGCTGTGGCAATGAGGCCCACGCGGTTGGCGTGTTTGAAGATGGCGCAGGCTGGTTACGTATGCGTTACACCCTGAGTTTGGGCGTAGCCAAACACAGGGTCGATACCACAATTGTGGTGCTGGGCGAAGCCCATATTCGCGCCCATCGCATCACGCTCGACCCAACTGGCCCCGCCCCCAGCGCCGTCGAAGGTTCGGCAGCCTTGGGCTATACCCCCGGTGCCATTCCCAAAATCGGCTTGGGACAAACCGCAGCTTCATTTTTTGTCGAGGGCGGGCAAGACCGCTCACCGCATGGGCGCAAGGTCGCCATTCGCGCCATTCGCGGTTATGACCGTGCCGAGGTGTTACAACATTGGCAAGGCCGCTTTGATTTGAACAGCGAGCACGCCCAATTTGGGATGCAGGTGCTGCACGTGGCACAACTACAACCCATTCATGAATTGGTGGTAGCGGTGCATATCGGCAAGGTCGATGCCACCGAGTCGGCCCATGCCATTGATACACTCGAAAATGCAGTTTGGGGCGATGATGGGACTTTTACACTGCATTGGCACGATGGAAGAACGCTAGTAGTTAATGGTTAATGGTCAATGATCAATGGTGGTTCCATTAACCATTAACCATTAACCATTAACCATTGACCATTGACCATTATAAAATAATGAGAGCTTTTTAATTAAAATTTCATAACGATTCGCGCATCATTCCCTACACTACCATCATGCAACCCCAAACTCAACGCCCACGTTTCGTGATGCCTTTCTTAATTTACATCTTTTTTCCTTTTGTCGACCTCATCACCCTACTGTCACCATTACTCTGGCCATTCGTTAATTAAAAAAAGCATAAAAATGCGACTTTCGCCTATTTCACTGTCCCCCTTCAAGCGACGCTCGAAGCGAGATAGGAAAATCTTCATTTCCTCAACTTTTGAATTTCAGAAATCGGGGTTCTTTCAGAACCCCGATTTCTGTATTACAACAAACTGCCTTGCGTCGGGCTAGGCGTATAAGGGATATTGAGATGTTCATACGCCCGTGCGGTGGCAATGCGCCCACGGGGCGTGCGATCGAGAAAACCCAACTGCAATAAATATGGCTCAACCACATCCATAATCGTGTCGCCTTCTTCGCTAATGCTGGCGGCAATGGTTTCGAGGCCCACCGGCCCACCGTTAAACTTGTCGATAATGGCATGCAACACGCGACGATCCAAATCGTCTAGCCCCAATGGGTCAACCTCAAGCAAGGTCAGCGCCTGCTTGGCGACGGTTTGCGTCATGCGTTTGTCGGGCGATTTCTCCATCACCTGCGCATAATCGCGCACCCGCTTAAGCAAACGCAAGGCCACACGGGGCGTGCCGCGGGTGCGCTTGGCAATTTCAGTCACCGCATCAGGGTCAATCGGCGAATTGAGCATCCGCGCCGCCCGCGACACAATTTGCTCCATCGCCTCTAACGGGTAAAAATCGACCCGAAAGGTAGCGCCAAACCGCGCCCGCAATGGGGCCGTCATCAACGCCAAACGGGTGGTTGCACCAACAATGGTAATGGGCGGCAATTTCAGCCGCACGCTGCGGGCGCTGGGGCCTTTGCCAATCACAATATCCAGCGCATAATCTTCCATCGCCGGGTAAAGCACTTCTTCAACCGCACGGTTAAGCCGATGAATTTCATCGATAAACAAAATGTCATTGGCGCGTAAGTTGGTGAGAATGGCCGCCAAATCACCGGCCCGTTCGATGGCCGGGCCAGAAGTGACGCGAATATTCGCCCCCATTTCATTGGCAATAATATGGCTAAGGCTGGTTTTGCCCAGCCCGGGCGGCCCATAAATCAGCACATGATCGAGCGCCTCGCTACGAGCGCGTGAGGCCGTAATCAAAATACGCAAATTGTCGCGCACACGGTCTTGCCCAATCATGTCGTCAAGTTTTTGCGGGCGCAGAGCGCGGTCAAGACCGCCATCATCTTCGGGCTGTTGTTCACCGCTAATCGGTCGGGTGTCGTTTTTCGCCATTCCCCCCGATTATGCATGAACTTTTGTTCGGTTTGGCATAATAGCCATATGAAATTTCAACAAACCCCATCTGCCCAGCGCTTGGCTGGCAAAATTGCCTTGGTCACCGGTTCGGCTCGTGGTATTGGTCGTGGTATCGCCTTGTGCATGGCTGAAGAAGGTGCAGATATTGTCATTAACGACTTGCCACAACAAGCTGCCATTGCCCAAGAGACCGTGCGCGAGATCGAAGCCTTGGGGCGACGGGCGCTCTTTTGTGCGGCAGATGTGACTGATCGTGCGCAAGTGGCGGCGCTTTTTCAAAGCGCCATTCAACACTTTGGGCGGCTTGATATTGCGGTTGCCAATGCGGCCTACTCTGACCGCAAGTTGGTGATCGATGCCGATTGGGCTGGGGTGTTGCGCACCATCGAGGTCTCACAATTTGGCGTTTTTCACATTTGTCAAGCCGCCGCCCAACATATGGTTAAACAAGGCGAAGGCGGCAAAATCATCATTACTGCCTCGGTGTTGGCCGAAGTGCCCAGCCTAACGAGTAGTGCCTATAACATGGCAAAGGCCGCCGTCACCCATTTGGGGCGCACCTTGGCAAATGAGTTATTGCCGCATCACATCAATGTCAATATGATTAACCCCGGTTGGATCGACACGCCCGGCGAGCGCAAATTTACCAGCGATGCCGACATTCAGCGTTTGGGGGCTAAATTGCCTTGGGGCCGCATGGGTCAGCCGCGTGATATTGGGCGGGCGGCGGTCTATCTCGCCAGCGCCGACGCCGATTATGTCACTGGCTCGACCTTGACTGTGGACGGTGGGTATCGCACTGCGATGACCTTAAAGTTGGAATAAAGCGGGCACTGCTATACTTTTTAGTATGAATGGTGTAGCTTCTCAATAATTTGGGGTAAACACAAAAGATGTAATCTCGAAATCACTAAAGGCCATTTAGTGATTTCGAAGTAAATTTGTTTTACTTCCCCCATTTTATTGAGAAGATGCTAAATAGTAATGAGGTGTCTTATGTATGCAGTTGAATTTCAAACAATGATTACTGATGGAAAAATAGAAATACCTATCGAATATAAAGCGAAATTGATTAATTCTGTGCGGGTTATTGTGTTAATGGAAGAAAAAAAACATAATCCCGGTGGTTTTATCAAACAATTACTATCAAATCCATTAAATTTAGAAGGTTTTACACCTTTGACACGCGAAGAAATTTACACCAATTAACATGGCTCAAGATGTTTTTAGATGAAATTTCGCAATTAATTGAGTCTTTTTAGACAAACTATCGCATCATCGATTTAACACAGGTTATATTAATACGCGCATCACAGTTGCGTCAACAATATTCATTGTCATATTGGGATAGTTTGATTGTTGCAAGTGCTTTAATCGCAAACGTCACAGAAATATATTCAGAAGACATGCAACATGAATTAGTCATTAGCAACCAAATTACAATCATTAATCCGTTCAAATAAACCTATGTTTCACCGTCTATCAAATGCCTTTGTAAACCTTTATCTCATTGAAGAGCCAAATGAAACCAATGGACTAACGCTCATCGACGCTGGTCTTGCCAAAAGCGCCACCCAATTGGTATTACGCAAAATCGCCGAATTGGGGCGACAACCAAACGACCTCAAGCGCATCCTCATCACCCACGCCGATGCCGACCATTATGGCAGCGCGGCAGAGCTAAAGGCAATAACAGGGGCGCGGCTATATGCCAGCGCCGCCGAAGCCGAAGCCATGCGCCAAGGCCGAACTTCACGCAAAATAGGAGGCGGCATTTTCATGAACGCCGCGATGGGTTTATTAGAGCGCACCATCATGAAAATGCCACCCGCTCAGGTAGATGATGTGCTGGTAGTGGGCCAAGTATTGCCCGTTTTGGGCGGGCTGCATGTCATCGCCAGCCCCGGCCACACCCCAGAGCATGTGTCATTTTATGCACCCGCCCATAAACTGTTGTTTGTGGGTGATTCATTAAACGCCAACAGCGGCAAATTACGCTGGGTCAAAGGCTCAATCCAGTGGAACAACGACGCAGGCTTGGCATCAGCGCGTGAACTGGCAAAACTGGGGGCGCACACGGTATGTTGCGGACATGGGGTTGTCATCACTGGTAACAACATTGGTTTTCCGAGCTAAGACCATTCATCAAGACCTAACACAAGCAACCTCAGCGCCGATGATATGATATCTAACTTATGAGCAACCTCAGACAAAAAGTGTTGGTTTTATATTTGGCAAATTCGGCGCTCGATAGCAAAGTAACGGGCTGGTCGATCTACGATGGCACGGGCAAAGAGCCACATACTACCGGCGATAGCGACACCCCACCCTACAAAACCGGGTTAGATGCGCTCAAAGCAGGCTGGCGTGTCATTCAATTTCCCCAATTGATCCCGCCCTACCCCAATATGGAATACACCACGTCGTTTCAAATGTATGAGTTTATTTTTGAAAAATTGGAGGACGCGGCGTAAGGCTGCGACAAAACATGGTCAACAAAGCAGATTTACTCAACACCAAACAAATGGCAACCTTTGTCGCCAAAGGTTTTTTACGTTTTGATGAATTGGTGCCGCCCGAGATCAACACCGCCATTATGGCTGAAATTGATGGGGGTGATATTACTGCGGCTGCGGCAGGCACGCCACTCTCCCAATGCTACCCACCGCCCTCGGCCATCGGGCAAATGTTGCGCATGCCGCAAATTGAAGGCATTATTCAAAGTCTGGTTGGGCCAGACCCGCTCTTCGACCATCAGGCTGTGCATGTGCGGCAACCCAACGAAGACAGCGCCCAAGGTATGCATGGCGATTCGATCATCGACACCCGTATGCACTTTGATATTCAGTTGATGTATTTCCCGCACGATGTGCCATTAGAAATGGGGGGCACGTTAGTCGTGCCGGGCAGCCAATATCGCCGTATCAACGAAATGGACATTGCGCGTTACCAAAACTTTTTGGGGCAGGTGAATATGGTGTGCAAGGCAGGCACTATTTTGGTGCTGCATCACGGCATTTGGCATTGTGGACGGCAAAACAAGACCAATCAAAAACGTTATATGTTTAAGGTGCGGCTAAACCCACGGGTGCGGCAATTGCGGCTATGGAACACCGATGATTTGCCCGCCAACGTCGGGGCACACAAAGCCATTTTCACCCGCGATACCAACAAGGTCGAAGATGTGCAGACCATTCTTGGGCGCACTGAGCCTTGGTTTGAAAATGCCACTGGGCGGCTCGAAATCATCAATCGCATCAAAATGTGGCGCTTTTTAACCGGCGATGAGCAATTTGATGTGCATTATTGGCTGACGCGGCTGGAGAATATGCCAGAAAACCGCGAACTGGCAGCCTAAACGCCGAAATCACTATCCCCACAGTCCTGTAGGGATAGTGATTTCAGCATTTCATCTTTTAATTATTGAAAAGATAAAAATCAAATTACCCGATCATTCCCGCCATCGATCGGCACTTGAGCGCCGGTGGTTTTGGCAAAAAGCGGGCCACACATCTCAACCGCCAACTCAGCCACATCGCGGCTGGTGATCTCGACTTGCAATACGTTGTTCTTTTTATATTGCTCAACCGTCAAGCCATAACTGACGGCGCGTTTTTGCAATACTTCGTCCGTCCAAATACCGGTATCAAAGACAGCGTTGGGGTGCATCACATTCACCCGAATGCCATCGACACCCCACTCTAAAGCTGCCACCCGCGCCAATTGGGTGAGCGCAGCCTTTGAGGCCGAGTAAGCCGCCGCACCTGGCCCCGGCGCAGGCACATTTTTGCTGCCAATGACAAGCACCCGCCCACCATTGGGCGCATATTTCAGCAATGGGTGTGCCAGCCGCAACAGACTAACATTGGCATCAAGGTTAATACGTTGGGTGCGCTGCCATTCTGCTAAATCGAGCGCCGCAATTTTTTTGCTGGATGGGAAAATGCCAGCATTTAAAATCATGATATCTAACCCGCCAAATTGTTGCACGGCCTGATCGAGCGCGGCCTGAATGGCATTTTCGTCGGTGATGTCGGCCTGCACCACCAACACATCTGGGCGCGACCACAAAGTATTGATCTTGGGGCTAATATCGATGGCTACGACTGCAGCCCCACGTGCCAATAACGACTCGACACAGGCCTTGCCAATGCCCGATGCCGCACCGGTCACCAGCCCAATTTGCCCCGCAAACGGCAATGGCTTGCCAGCGCGTTTTAGTTTGGCTTGCTCAAGATCCCAATATTCAACATCAAAAATGTGATGGGCGGGCAAGGCCTGCCAAGCCGACAGCGCTGTCGCATCCTTAAAAATGTCGATGGTGTGATGATAAATATCCTCGGCGATCATCACATCTTTGATGGTGCGCCCTAATGCACACAACCCCAATTCAGGGTCAAGCACCACCCGCGGGGCGGGGTCAAGCATAACAAGATTAGGGATTAAGGATTGAGAATTTTGGGCTTTTTGGCGGGCGGCGTTTTCAGCGAAATAGGTTTTGTAGGCGGCGACATAGGCCGCCACATCCCGCCCAATCATAGGGATGCGTTTGGTGCGGATGACATGATCGGGCGTAGCCGGGCCTTGACCGGCAATGGCGTTCAGGTCATCACGCTGCACAAATTGCGCCACTTGCGCGTTTTTGCTCGTGCGCATCAACATCGCAAAGCCCGCCGCCTGTGAAATCTCGCGCCGCAGTTGCACCATTGGGAGTTGGAAGTTGAGAGTTGAGGGTTGAGAGTTGAGTCCTGAGTCTTGAGTCTTGGCTCTTGGCTCTTGGCTCTTAGCTCTTATATAGATCTCGGCCTCTGTCACCAACGCAATATGACGCTCATACGCCTCGCGGGCGGTATCGCCGAAGGTGAACAAGCCATGACTCATCAACACAATGCCAACGGTGCGCGGATTAACTTGGGCGGCATAGCATTGCAGCGTCAGCTTGGCAAGGTCAAAGCCCGGCATAATGTAAGGCACGATCACCAATCGGTCGCCAAAACATTCACGAATACGGGCTTCGCCTTCGGGCGTGTTCGTCAGGGTAACGATGGCGTTAGCGTGGGTATGATCGACCCATTTATAGGGCAAACCGCCGTGCAAAATGGCCTCGACCGAAGGCGCGGGGGCTTCGGGGTTGATTTTGGCGACCGCCAACTCGGTCATCATTTGCAAGTCAGTCATACGGTCAAGTTTGGCTAATTTGAGCAAATGGGCCATGCGCAAGGCTGTAAAACCGGCTGGCTTGATGGTAGCAAGGTCCCAGCCGCTGCCTTTTACCAACAAAATGGCCTCATCTTCGCCAAAAATATTGGTTTGGGCCACCTTCACCGAGGTATTGCCGCCGCCATGCAGCACCAAAGCGGGGTTTTGCCCCAGCAAGCGTGAGGTGTAAGCGCGTAGTTCTAATGCGTCGCTACATTGAGCGGCATCCATGTCATTCCAAAGGCTATTCATAATGCCGATATTATCCTTAGTTTTACCCACCCCACAGCGCCGCAATTGGCACAGCTAACAGATTGGTGTCAAATGGCACAACCCGCTCGCCGGTATATAACACAATCCCACAACTAAATTTTTGACCTGTGGCTTGTCGCAGCGCTTCCAGTCCTTTAAAATCCTTTCCACCAACCGTTGCCGATGCCTTGACTTCAATGCCAATCAACGCCCCATCCTGTCGCTCTAAAACAATATCGACTTCTTGTTGGGTAACCGTTTGAAAATGATAAAGTTGTGCAATCGTTTTGCTCCAAGAAAGCAATTTTGATAATTCATTTGCCACAAACGTTTCTAAAAATATTCCCGTTAAATTAGGGTCATTGATCAATCGTTGTTGATCTGCGCCAATCACATGTGCCATTAATCCAGTATCCGACATCATTAATTTAGGCGATTTGCTTAAACGCAAACCCAAATTATTTGACCACGCCGGCAAACGCCAAATAAAAAAAATGGTTTCGAGTAACGAAAGATAGCGCCGCAGTGTATTATAAGGAATGCCAATACTCCGCGAAAGATCGCTTAAGTTAAGCAATGCTGATGATCGCGTAGCAAGCAGCGACAATAATTGTGGCACTAATACTAACCCTTCAATATTGGCCAGATCACGCACATCGCGCTGCAAAATAGTGGTGATATAAGAATTAAATAATAATTGTCTATCGGTGGCATCAGCGTGTTGAATCGAAAATGGATAACCACCACGTATAATTTTCTCGATAAGGGTTTC
>JAGWYZ010000119.1 GCA_018969115.1 Chloroflexota bacterium
CACGGTCGATACCTTTGGCTTTTGGCGCAAAAAAGCCCTCAATCCCGAATCGAACGCCCAATTTGGCGAGGGTGGGGCTGGCACATTTTCGGATGGCAAGCTGTATAGCCGCGTCGGCGACCCCGAATATTATGGGTGCAAGGTGCTGACCGAGCTGGTGAAGGCCGGCGCGCCCGCCGAGATTTTGTATGTCAGCAAGCCGCATGTCGGCACATTGCGCTTGGTGGCAGTGGTGCAACGCTTGCGGGCCGAGATCGAGGCGTTGGGCGGCGAATTTCGCTTTCAAAGCCGCGTCGATGATTTGGAGATTGACAACGGGCGGGTGCGCGGGGTGCGCTTGGCCAATGGCGAGCAGCTTGTCAGCGACCATATTGTGCTGGCGGTTGGGCACAGCGCCCGAGATACATTTCAGATGTTGTTGCGGCGCGGGGTGTATCTCGAAGCCAAGCCGATTTCGGTTGGTTTTCGCATCGAACACCCGCAATCGCTGATCGACCGCGCCCGTTTTGGGGCGCAGGCTGGCAACAAGATTTTGGGGGCTGCCGATTACAAATTGGTGCATCATTGCACCAATGGCCGCGCCGTGTATAGCTTTTGTATGTGTCCGGGTGGCACAGTGGTGGCGGCGGCCTCTGAGCCGGGGCATGTGGTCACCAATGGCATGAGCCAATATTCGCGCAACGAGCATAACGCCAACAGCGCCATCGTGGTTGGCCTCGACCTCGCCGATTATGCCGATCACCCTTTGGCCGGCATGGATTTGCAGCGCCAATTAGAAGCCCATGCCTTTGAATTGGGCGGCGGCACCTATGACGCCCCAGCCCAACTGCTGGGCGACTTTTTGGCGGGTCGCCCATCGACGGCCTTCGGCAGCGTCATGCCTTCATATACCCCGGGCGTGCATTTGGCTGATCTCAGCCACAGCCTGCCCGATTTTGCCATCGCCGCCATTCGTGAGGCGCTGCCGGTCTTTGATCGTCAGATCGCCGGTTTCGCCATGCACGATGCGCTGTTGACCGGCATCGAAACCCGCACGTCTTCACCCATTCGCATTAAACGTAATGACGATGGGCAAAGCCTGAACACGCTCGGGTTATACCCAGCGGGTGAGGGCGCGGGCTATGCTGGCGGTATTCTGTCGGCTGGCATCGATGGCATCAAGACCGCGCAATTAGTTGCCTTGAGCATGGCACGCACCTAGTCCCCAATCCCTAACTATTAACCATTAACCATTAACCATTAACCATTACTTCAGCGCCTTGTCAATCTTCATCTGCAAATGCTCACGCGCCAAGATGGGCGCATAGCGCGGCGGGTGGGCAGCATCGCTACAGCCCGGCAGACATTCGATCAGCGCCTCAGGGTTGGGGTTGTAAAAGAAGGGGATGGACTGGCGGCGGCGACCGATATCGCGCACGGTGGGCACGACGCGGTGCAGGGTGCTGACCCAGCGGTCATTCGTCCAATTCATCAGCAAATCGCCAATATTGATGATGAAGGCATCAGGCGAGGCGTGCACATCTACCCATTCACCGCTGCGGGCCTTGGCTTGCAGCCCGGCGCTTTCGGGCGACCACAAAATGGTCAGAATGCCATAATCGGTGTGTTCGGCGGCCCAAGTTGCGCCGGGCGCGATCTCACGCGCTGGTGGGTAATTGAGCAGGCGCAAGGCGGCGCTGGCGTGGTCAGTTTTGTCGGCAAACCAATCTTCGGGCAAATTGAGCGCACTGGCAAACACCCGCATCAGCCGCCCCGCGAGGGCAACCATCTCGTCGAGATAACGGGTGCAGGCGTGGCGCATGGCGGGGTTGGTCGGCCAACTGGCCTCGTCTATCGGGCGTTTTAGGTTGAGGCTTTCTTTATAGTCAACGCTGGCCAGATCGAGCGTTGCGCCCAATTGCTCGCCTCCCACCCGAATATATCCAAAGCCAGCCTTGGCGGCGATGCTTATTTTGTCGGCGGGGGGCTGGTCAAAAAATTCAAAGGTACGGGTGCTTAGTTCGCGGATCAGCTCGGCGGGCACGCCGTGATTGACGATGGTCAAGAAGCCGATGTCTTCGCAGGCGCGGGCCATTGCGTGCGCCACATCGGCTTTGTTGCCACGTTCAAAATAATCCGAAAGGTCGATACTGGGAATTGCAGGGGTTGCCATTTTGGTATTATAGAGGCATCAATGACACTTTATATGCAATAGACTGGCCCAGCAACAGCCCCCACCTTGTTATTTTTGCATAGTGGGGGCTGTTGCTGGCTGGATGTGGCAAGCACAGCTTGAACACTTCGCCGATTATCATAGTTTGCTACCCGATTTGCCCGAACATGGGCAAATCGGGCAGATGCAGCCCTTTGGTATTCAGTACAGCGCGGCGTCGCTGGCCGATTCATACGTGGGCGCATGGCGGTAGCGCCCACGTGATCGGGCCGTCGCTGGGGGCACAAATTGGGGTGGCGCTTTTGGGTGACCGATCGGTCATTGCCAGCCGCATTACACTGCTTAATGGCCTGATAGATATCGCAGCCATTAGAAATGGTGTGCTGGGCATTTGAAGCCTGCCTACGCAGGCTAAGAAGGGGTTGTGTAGTTAGGTGGCTAAGGCGTTTGTCATCGGCTATACTGTAGGATATATGATTCCTGATGTAATAAAACTTACCCAAGATCTGGTCGCCATTCCCTCGGTCAGCATCGATAGCAACGTCGCCGTCAGTGACTATTTACAACGTCTTTTGCTTGCTCTTGATTTTGAGGTCGAGCGTTTGTCGTATGACGATAACGGACAAGAAAAAGTGAGCTTGGTGGCCCGCAAAGGTAGCGGCAGCGGTGGGCTTGGCTTTTTTTCACATTCAGACACCGTGCCGGGTGATCAGGGTTGGAATCCATACGACCCCGTGATTGTTAATGGCAAATTGTATGGGCGCGGCAGTTGCGACATGAAAGGGCCATTGGCAGCCACGATTGTGGCGGCGGCCAAAACTGATGTTAAAAGCCTCAAGCGCCCAATTTACATTGGGGTGGCTTCTGACGAAGAGAATGGGTATCACGGGGCGATGCAAATTTGCCGCGAGTCGAAGTTATTGGCCCAAAATTGGCCGACGCATGGCGTCATTGCCGAGCCAACCGAGATGCGCCCAGTATATTCGCACAAAGGTGGCACCAGCATTACCGTGACGGCCATTGGGTTTGCGGCGCATACCAGCACCGAAAAAGGTACCTCGGCTAACTTTTTGATCGCGCCTTTTTTAGCCGAGATGGCTGAATTAGTGCCTTATTTTAAGACGGAAGCGCGTTTTTTGAACCACGAATTTAACCCGCCCAGCTTTGGTTTTAATATGACATTGAATGACTTTGGCACCCGCGGCAATGTAAGTGCGGGCAAGACGGTGTGTGGCCTCAGCATACGTAACATGCCCAAGGTCGATAACGAAGGTGCGATTGCTTTGATCAGCGAAAAAGCCCAGAAATATGGCTTGAAAGTGGATGTGCATATGTCGGACTATTTTTATGTGTCGCCACAGAACAGCATGGTTCAGGCGGCATGTCGTGCCACTGGGTTGGCACAGCCCGAAACAGTCGCCTATGGCACCGAGGCCGTCATTTACCAAAAATATATTGCCAATCAGGTGGTGTTGGGGCCGGGTAATATTGCGCAGGCGCACACGGTGGGCGAATGGATCACGCTCGATCAACTGACTGGCTCAGTTGGAACGTATGAGCGTTTGATCGCCGAATTGTGTGGCGCATAGCGGGAATGGTATTAAGTTAAGGCTGTTCGCTTTTTCTGCATCTCCGCGATTCACAAAATTTAGATCGCGGAGATGCGGAAAAGGCGAAAAATCGGAAGTTTATTTTTCCTGAATAGCCTAACACGATGCTTAATTTAGGGTGTTGTTGCTGTGGTGACTATGACTGTGGTGTCGGGATTGAGATCATGATTGGGATCGACCAAATGCCCGGCAGGAAAAGCGACGGTGCGAGGGGCGCCGAGTTGATCTAGGCATAACAAATGGTTGTTATCGCCATCCCCTAAATCTGCCAAGGCGAAGGGCGAAATAAGACGGGTGCTGCCGTCGTTTTGGGATATCGTTATTTGATAAAGTTGGCGCTCGGTCTCACCGGGTTCTGTACCATCGGCTTTTTCAACCCCACCCGCCCATACGACCCGTACAGCTTGCAAGGTGCCAGTGGGGCAGCCGCTGCCGCCGCCACGTGGGCCTCCGGCTTTGCCCAGTTGCCATTGGGTTTGTGGCACTGGCTCGGCCATAATGAGGGTTGGGCCAAGTGATAAGGGTGTGACCTCTATTTGGGCCGATTTAAAGTTAACTTTTTTGTCGAGCGAAAGAAGATGCCCAACGATTTCAACCATCATTGGCGGGTCGGTGGTGGCTGAGCCAAATTCACCCATCAATAGCGCCGTGCGTAATTCCCCAGCATCGATCGCCGGGAACATGGTGACACAATAAATGTCACCGATTTTGCCCGATTTTGTGACAACGCGAAAATCACCGGCTTGCAACGTGCTGATATCGAGTTCGTGGTTAAAAATAACCGGCATCCCGTCGGCTTTGGCCCCGCCGCGACAAATCCCTATGCTTGCGCCAAGCGGCATGCCGTTATCTAACCCAAAGAAGGCGCTTAATAGTTGTCCTTGCACGCGCGTTACATTGTCAGCGATAGTGGTATCAGTTTGGGTTTCGTCGGCTGGGAAATTGTTGGCAGGGCGGGAAATTAGGCTGCAACCAGTAAAAACGGGGATGATAAACATCAACATAACCAGCCAGAATCGAATAATCATCTTCAATAGTTCCTGTTTTGCAGATTCGTGAACCAAGCGGACAGCATTACGGTAATGAAAACCAACGGAAAAAGTGTGACCCGCAGCGTGCCCCCTTGTTCAGGGTTGGTGAGGCCATTTAGGGCAAGAAAAACCAAGTTAAGAAGTAAGTAGGCGGCGCTAGGAATAACCGCTATTGACAGCGATTTTGCTTTTACTTTGCCAAATGCTAGGATTGTCAGCCAGATCAAGATGATCAGGTTAGCTGAGACGCGCAGTGCTTCTAACTGATGAGTGGCAGCGTGCAGGAGAATATCAGCCAGTTGGATCAGGATGAGTATGCCCCCGATAATTTTGAGGGTGGTGTGGGTGTTGTTCATGTGGCCTTGCTGGTTTGGCGATAAGCGCTCCACACTGATAATGCCACCATCAGCGTGGCCAATGGCAAAATGATCTCGTTGCCGATGGCCCCGGGTGGGGTGTGGGCGAAGGTGACGGGTTTCATTTTGCCAACCAATTCACGTAGTAATACTTCTAATATAAGCATCAGCCACATGAACGGGATGAGCGAGCGGTAGCGAAAGACCACCAGCAGTTGAATGATGGCAAATAATAATTGTGAGCTGCCCCATAGCCCAAAGGCGAAGATAATGCCGTTTGCACCGGCCACCGATAAATCAATGCCGGCAATACTGCTTGCACCACCATCTGGGGCGAGCAAATGGATGAAACTACGCACTGTGCTGATTATGGCGTAGAGGGTGAAGCCATAAAAGGGTAGTTGCCAGCCGTGCAAAGTGTTGTTAATCTGGCTGGGAAGGAGGGTTTTAAACATGTTTTTCATCAATAACTTTCTACCGAGTATCAGAAGCACTGAGTATGATTCTGAACTATTGCTAAAGATTTTCTTTGTATCGTAATTTTTACACTGTATTAATTATACGAAGTAAAATTAAGTTGTCAAGCATTGAGTTCGTATGACCTAAAAACAAAGTATCATGGCGAGACCTAAGAAAACTGAATTGCAATTGCAGACCATGCGAGAGAAAATTATCGATACCGCTTATGCCATTTTGCAAGTAGATGGCCCTGAAGCGATCAGCAGCCGCGCTATTGCCAAACGCATGGGGGTGGCGCATATGACACTTTATACGTATTTTGAAAATCAATCGGCAATTGTCAACGCTTTGCGTGAGCGTGAGTTGGCAAAATTTAATCAATTGTGGTTGCAATTCGAGCAACGCGCCCAACACGAAGCGGTGACACAGGTGGTTAAAGATGCGTTGATGTTGATTGTTCAATATGAACGCACAAATCCCAAATTATTTTGGCTGGCGTGGGCAATGCCAGAAGTGATAGGGGAGAATAGCGAGCAAACTATTTTACGGCGACAAGAGCGTGTGAGCGTGTTTGCTCGGGTGCTGAAATTGGGGATGGAACGTGATATTTTTGAATTGCGTCCGCCGTTATTAGCGGCTGCAACGGTATTGGGGATGATCACAGCCCCTTATATTTTGTTTTATACAGGTCAATTAGCCAATATTGCCATTCGTGATCAAATGGTAAATGAAATGATGGTTGCCGCGATATTGTATTTAAAAAAACAAACGCCCTATAATGACATGCTAAATCTATGAAAATCACGCGCATTCTGGCTTATCGGGTTGAATTGCCCTTGTATGAAACGACCTATAAATGGAGCGGCGGTAAATCGGTCACTATTTTTGATAGCACAATTGTGCGGGTCGAGACCGATGCTGGCCTGATTGGTTATGGTGAGGTGTGCCCACTTGGCCCATTTTATTTACCGGCCTATGCCAATGGGGTGCGGGCCGGGTTGCACGAGCTTGGCCCACATCTCTTGGGCCAAGACCCGCGCCAACTCGCCAAACTTAACCGCATGATGGATGCAGCGCTGAAGGGTCACCCCTATGTGAAGAGCGGTATTGACATCGCTTGCTGGGATATTTTGGGCCAAGCAACGGGAATGCCGGTGTGTGTGTTGTTGGGCGGGCGTTATGGTGATGATGTGCCGCTTTACCGCGCTATTTCGCAAGAATCGCCTGATCAGATGGCGGCGAAGGTGGCGGGGTATCGTGCTGAGGGATATCATCGTTTTCAACTCAAGGTAGGCGGCGACCCCGATGTTGATATTGCGCGTATTCACGCGGTTGCGGCTAAATTGCAGTCGGGCGACCGCCTGATTGCCGATGCCAATACAGGCTGGGTGCAACACGAGGCGGTGCGGGTGGCCAAGGCAGTGCGTGATGTTGATGTGTATATTGAGCAGCCGTGCCTAACCTATGAAGAATGTTTGGCGGTGCGTCGTCAATGTCAACATCCTTTTGTGTTGGATGAAAACATTGATGGCCTGGATGTGTTGTTGCGGGCCAAGGCTGATTTGGCGATGGATGTCGTGAATTTGAAGATCAGCAAATTTGGCGGGCTGACCAAAATTCGCCAAGCCCGTGATTTGTGTGTCAGCATGGGTATTGCCATGACGCTCGAAGATTCATGGGGTGGTGATATTGCGACTGCTGCCATTGCTCATTTGGCCCAAAGCACCCCGCCCGAATTTTTATTTACCACCACTGATTTTAATAGCTATGTCACGGTCAGCACTGCCGATGGTGCGCCGCAGCGGGTAAATGGGCGTATGGCGGCCTCGACCGCGCCCGGCCTCGGCATTCGCCCCAAGCTGGATGTATTGGGTACGCCAGTGGTGATCATTGGAGGGTAATTTGAGCATGACTCCGCCCATCTCACACCCTAACGACCCGTTGCATGGCATTACGCTCGAAACGATTGTGACGACCTTAGTTGAGCGTCATGGTTGGTATGTTATGTCACAACGTATTCCGGTACGTTGTTTTCAATTAAGACCAACCATCAAATCGAGCCTAACCTTTTTGCGCAAAACACCTTGGGCGCGGGCCAAGGTCGAAGCGTGGTTTATTTCAGAAATTAAAACGAGCAACTTGGCCTAAGCATTATGTTTATTGACACAAACAAAGCCAAACTATATGCCACCAGCTATGGCCCGAAGCATGGCCCAGCGATTATCGGTATTGGTGGCTGGATCAGCATCTCATCATTATGGGCCTAGCCATTTGCCATTCTTAGCGATAGGTGGCGTATCATCGCTTATGATCATCGTGTTTGTGGGGCGACTGTTACATCAGTATCGAGCGTTACGCATGAAAATTTGGTGAATGATTTAATTGCTGTGCTGGGTGCTTGTGTTATTGAGCAGTGTATATTGGCGGTAGAATCGTTGGGCGTGCTGACTGTCATTGATGCCGCCTTGCGTTATCCGAAGCGCATTAGCCATCTTGTGATTGTAGATGGGATGTATCACCGTAGTCCTGTGTAAGAAAATGACCCATTCACCCAAGTGTTGTGCATGGCTTATGAGACCACGCTCACCCGTTTTATTGAGCTTTGTGTGCCCGAAGCCGATCGTGTGCATCTTAAAAAATGGGGGCAACATATTCTTAACTGTGCCAGCCAAGAAAGCGCCATTGCCCTGCGTTGGCACAAGGGCAGGCACTTGCCGCAGCAATTTCAAATTCAACTTTGTTGGTGTTGAATGGGGCTGGGTACGTGCCTACTCGGCAAACTTAGCCGTCAGAAGTTGTGGCGAAGGCAATTATCGAATTTGTGCATTAGCCTTCAATCACGGTGCCTTTACCTGCCATGGCGTTGCGCACACAGCCTGCTGAACGGGCATCACCAAAGACCACTTGTTTTACACCGGCGGTAATGGCTTCGCTGGCCCCCAATACTTTCTTTTTCATGCGGCCTTCGGCAAAAGACAGGGCTTGCTCAAGCCCAGCGTAGTGAATATGGGGAATAAGGGTGCTTTCATCAGGGAAAGTGCGCAGCAAGCCAGGTACATTTGACAAAATAATTAGTTGTTTAGCCCCAATGGCTGAGGCAATCATGGCGGCGGCGCGGTCGCCATCGACGTTTATGGCTTCGCCTTCGGTGCTGCTGGCGGGTGGGGCGACAATGGGCACATAGCCATTGTCGAGCAACAAATTTAGCAACCCTGTATTCACTTTCTCAACTTTGCCGGTATAGTCGTCGCGCACCAACATTTGACGGCCATCGACCACTGCCCGCACGCTGGCTTTGCGTGGGCCTTCGAGCAAGCGCCCATCGATGCCGCTTAGGCCAACGGCATTGACACCGCGTTTTTGTAAACGCTCGACAATGCGAGTGTTCATTTTGCCCGCGTAAACCATCGCAAAAATATCAAGGGTTTCGATATCGGTATAGCGCGAGGTGTAACCTTGAGGCGACGTTAAGATACGGGGTGGCTTGCCTAATTTTTCAGAAATAACATTGGTTTCGTGTGAGCCACCGTGCACCAAAATCAGTTTTTGGCCTTCTTTTACCAAGGCTGCGATGTCATCGCACACCAAATCATAGTTAATACCGGCGCTGCCGCCGACTTTGATCACAATTACATCAGACATAAAGGGCGAGTAGTATACCGTGATCCTTCGCTGTATCTTCTCTCTTCTGATAGCGTATCTTATAGCGCAAATTTCTAATGAATTTATAGGTTAGTGCGTGTTCCCAGACGCGCATTCTGGCAAAGATCGTGTATAGGTTGCATGATCGCGGCTATCGTTTAGCGCGGGGATTAAAATCTCGCGCTGGGCATACGAAGTCTGCCTGCGCAGGCTAATAATTTAGACTGTGAAGGCGGTCTTTGTGTGTCCAGCGCGTCATTTATGATGGCGGTGGCATCTATTGCGTGAATGATTGTGGAGGAGGGTCTGGCGGTGGTGGTGGCTCTGGTGGCGAAAATTCAATATACAGCGGATTGGCTGTAACGGTTAAGGTTTGGCTGGCCTCGATACGGTTTCCTAACGCATCCATGACAACATTGGGCATCTCGGGCAAATTAATCGCTACTTTTTGATTTGTGCTTGACCATGCCACCCATAATTTACGGTCAACACGTTGAAAAGCATAAATACGCACATTTTCGGCACTCGGCTCAATTTGGCTAAATGTGGCGGGGCTTAAGCGGTCGACCGCAACTTTTAATGCAATATAAGCTGGGGTTGTTTGCCCATTGAACTGCAAAAGCTGGGTTTGATGCGTGCCCCAACCTTCGACGCTATACCAAATATTGGCCAATAAGCCCTTTGCCATAGCAATGACATTGGCCTGTGCTACATAATTGGCTTTGGTGGCCTCAAATTCTGGGGGTGGGGTCTTACATTGCCAACAGATCAGTGCATATTCGGTATTCATAATCGGCTTGTTGGCATAACCATATTTTGCCAATACCCCACGCACATAGTCAGTTTTTGCAGCGAGGCTGGGGCCGATGCTATCTGACCCCGAATACCATTGTTCATTTTTGTAGCTTGTGCCGCCAAACCAAATATCGTAGGCATGAATGCCTAAAATATCAAATGAATTGCCGCCGCCACCGATGAAAACACCTTCTAAAAAGCCAGCGCTTAATTTGCTACAAATCGAATCATTGGCTTTTTCAAATGTGGGGTGGCAACTGAGGAGCAGGCCGCCCAAAATCACCTTACTTTCTGGGTCGGCGGCTTTAACGGCTGGGTAGACATTTTGCAACATAAAACCAAAATGCCGACCGCCGTAAGAATAATATGGGTCAACCCCAATCTCGCCCCAACAGCCAAAAACCTCTTGTGCGTTATCACCCATTAGGGCTGGGGCATCGGGTTCATTCCAAATTTCCCAATATTTTACGTTAAAGGGTGGGGCGCTATAGCGTGTCACCACATCACGCATAAATGAGGCGAAGGCGCGATATTTTTGTTGTTCAATTGGCCCGCACGAAGCCCCTTTGCCGGGGTATTTGCGTGCCCATTGTGGGGTTCCGCGCACAATTTGAATGAGTTGAAACCCATACTGGTTTGCCAACATCATATGGCGCTCGACATCTCGAATCGATTGCGTATTCCAATCGCGTTTGCCTTCCGTCTTTTCGACCTCAGACCATTCGATGGCAAACACGTTATTACGCAGCCAGTAGGCTTGGGTTTCGGCACTGCGATATAACTGTTGTTCAACCCGATAGCCTCCGGCTTCGACCCCAAAAATCGATGGGTTAGGTGCAATATCGCGGGTGAGGATGTTATTTGCCTGTAATGGCAAATAAATTTTGTTTTGTAGGCGTTCGTAGGTTGACTCGGTGGTCGCTATTGACCAATGTGGCCCAATACAAACCAAGATCCAGAGCAAAATCCAGCGTATCAAAATCGTTTTAAATCTCATGGTTGTGGTTTTGCTGAGTTGGGTCGGTTGCATTTACGTATCTGAGGTGAAAATACCGCCTAAAGTACTCTAGGCGGTATGTATGCTGTAGGCTGCTAACCCATCATGATCACTTCTCAATAAACAGAGCAAATTAAAACAAATTTTTGTCAAAATCATTGTATGGCCTTTAGCGGCAGGGGCTTTGCGCCAGCCACTAAAGGCCATACAATGATTTTGACATTGCATCTTTGGGATTTACATTGAGAAGATACTACAGAAGGGCAAAAATTGTGGAGATGCCGATTTCACAGAATCCTGTGAAATCGGCATTACTATTAATTTACTGGGATCGCTAGCTCAACATACACTGGGCGAAGTGTCACATTGATTGTTTGTGAAGGTGCAACGACATTCCCAAAGGTATCTGCAATCGCAGCCGGTGTAGCTGGCAAGGTCATGCTCTGCCCGCCATCACCAATCTTCCATGCGACTAGCAACAAGTTGCCACGACGATTAAACTCATAGACCCTGAGGCCAGGGTATGAGGTGTTTTCACGCACAAATTTTGCATCTTTCAGTTGAATGGCGTTGGTTTTAAAGGCTTGATAGGCTTTTTCGCCGCGGCCAGGAGTGAGTTCTGTTTGGAACCCTCTAGGGTCTTGCCAGCCTGTATAGCTATACCAAACATTTGCGAGCAATCCTTTGGCTTTAGCAGTTATATTGCTTTGGGCTAGATATATGGCTTTAGTTTCATTCCAAATTTCAGATGTTTGATCTCCGCAATAACACAACACCGCTGCCTCTGTATTCATAATTGCTTTTGTGCCAGCACCGTTAGTACTCAAAACAGAGCGAACAAAATCGGTTTTGGCGGCGACAGTTGGCCCACTGGTATTCCAAGCACTGCCAAAATTGGGGTTGTCGTAATGACCGACCACATTGTTGTCGCGCCAAATATCGTAGGCATGGAAGTTAATGACTTGGAACCATTGACTGGCTGAGGTTGTTTTGCCATCAACCACGCCCTTAGCGATTAAGGCGCCATCTAAAAAGTCGGCAGAGGCGCAAGGCTTGATACAATCAAGCAACAATCCCCCGAATACAACCCGCGAGCCAGCATAGTTGCGTGAGTCATCTTTGGGGTCAGCCCGTAGCACGGCTCCACCGGCTTTAATCAACATTTCACCATAGGCTCGCCCACCAAAATATTGGTCATTGGGGTCACCCCAGCAACCAAAGAGGCCAGACGCATCGAATAAACCATCTGGCTCATTCCAAATCTCCCAATATTGAATGTTGTATGGGGGCTTGGAGTATTTTTGCACAATCTTGCCGACAAAATTGGCAAAGTTGTCATAGTGTTCGGGGCGGATGGCACAGCCATCTTTGCCGGCAGGGGAAGCCCATGACGGTGCGCCGCGAATGATTTGAATGACTTTGAAGCCGCGATCATAAGCCGTTCTCATTAAATATTCATATTCGCGCATATGTTGACCACCGTAATTGGGGTCGGAAGGGTTATATTCACCTGGGCCGTTTGACTCTAACTGTCGCCAATTGATTGCCCATGCATTGCTGCGTACCCAATAGGCATTGGCTGATTCCATGCGGTTAAATTGATTGACGTTATCGTATAAGTCTAGTTCAACCCCTGCAATATGGTTTTGGCTTTCGTCGTTTTTATTTGAATTTTTAAAGATTGCAGTGACATATGATTTGCTGTCGGCGGACGGTTTGGTGGGTGCTGC
>JAGWYZ010000120.1 GCA_018969115.1 Chloroflexota bacterium
ATTGGCCGAATACAAATATGCCAAAGGGTCAGTGCAATTCCCACTCAACAAGCCACTACCGAAGGATTTGATCATTCGTATGGTGCAGTGGCGGAAGAAGGCGATAGCGCAAGATTCTAAAAACAAGGTTGCCTAAGCGCAATCATTCAGAAAATCATGTTTCGGAGGTCGAGGCATCTTTTGCTCACAATAAATGCAAGTGTATGAATATATTAAGCGAGCATACCCATTTATAAGAGATACCTCACCATACCCCCGGCCAAATGCGATACTTCACCCGCTGCATATAGTCACGATATCCGCTCAGGTCTCGCAGCAGTACAGCTTCTTCATTCTTAATCCGCGCCGCCAACAGTGGCACAATAAGCAGCGCAGGCAAAATGGCCCAATATGACCCTAAGGCCAATGACGACATGATATACATGGTGCCCGATCCCAAATACATGGGGTGACGAACAAGGCTGTAAGGGCCGCTGCTGATGACCTGTTGATCTTGCGCCACTTCGATAATACGCGAAGCATATTGATTTTCGCGGAACACCCAAAACACCAACGCGAAACTCAGCAGCACCACCCCATCCGCCAACAAAACCAGCCACGTCGGTACATGCGACCAGCCAAAACGGTGGTCGAACCCGGGCAAAATGAAAGCCAGCACAAAATAGATCAAGGAAGCGCCAATGATGCGCTTTTGTTCGGTTTCCTTTTCCTTCATTTGCATTCGGCGAGCCAATAATTCGGGCGAATATTTGAACAAATAGACCGCCATGATCAGCATTGGCACAAGAATCACCGCCAAATAGACCCACGCTTGCCAATAGTCGAATGTGCCGGCAGGCCAAAAGAACATTGCCAAAAACACCGGCACGCTGACTAAAATCCGCGCCGTGACCATCACAAACAATTGTCGCTTTGAAGGCATTGCGTTTTTCATCGTTCCTCCTTATCCGTCAATGCCATATTAACCCAAAGCACGCGCTTGTAAAGTGTCAACTGTAATGCCAATGCGCCCGTCGTTCATCGCGTTGATGCCACAAAATAGGCTGAGAGAAATCGGGGTTTTTGTGAGCGTAATTCGTCATTGTTTTCTTTATACTTTTGTTCATAAGACAATAAACAAATAAACAAAAGGAAAATAAAAATGAACAGCAAAAATTCTTTCAAATTGATCGACCTACTCATCGCCGGTGTGATCGCCGTTTCGGTAAATGTGCAAAGCAGCTACGCTTCTTCGGAACTGCCGCCGCTCGACCAACCGATTGGCAATAACAGTAACTTGTTTTTGCCGATCGAATGCAGTGGGATCAGCACCGATGGCATGACCCCCAATAGCTGGGCGTTTGCGATGAACTTCAGCACCAGCCAAGCCTCACCCAAGGGCTGTATAGTGACGATGAATGCGCAATCACAAGTGAGCAAGCAAACGGTGCAATGCCTAAACAACGGCAATGTGCAAATTGGCAACGGACAAGCCACCTTTAGCGGCAACAATTACCTTGAATGCCCACTCAACCTAAACACCTACTTCGCCGGATTGCCCGCCAGCCTGAGCTACAGCAATTTGACGATGGAAGCGCGTTATATGACCATGTGGAACAGCGGCAGCAGCAGTGGCGAAAATCCGGTCTTCACCTACCCCAGTGTGCGCTATGCCTTGCCAGTAGATTGGGCAGCGGGCATCGTCGGGCTAACCACCCGCATCGGCAACGAATGGCTGGGCTGGCAATATAGTGGCAATTTGCCCGCCGCCGACCAGATTAAAACGCCAGAGGGTTGGATTGCCCGTTCAGAATTGCGCAAACAACCGAACGGCACGCTAAATGTGCAACACATCTCTAGCAACCCGAAGGATGGTGCGAAATGGTCGGGCGGCAACGCCACCCCGCCCAGCCCGATCAACTTTCAAACCAATGCCACCATCTTCATCGGCAGAGCCAACACCCTCAGCACGCCGCTCTATCTGCAAGGCACACTCGACCAAGTGGTGATGAAGCACATTGAATAGAAGGATAAAGGATAAAGGATAAAGGATAAAGGATAAAGGATAAAGGATAAAGGATAAAGGATAAAGGATAAAGGATAAAGGATAAAGGATGAAGGATGAAGGATGAAGGGTAATATCTTCATCCTTCATCCTTTATCCTTTAGGTCACAGCAGGATGACAAAGGGTGGACTACATTGGGTCAGTGGCCGGGGAGATGTCGGGCGCAAGTTGAGACATGAAGGCGGCGAGCTGGGGTGCCCACTTTTCGCCCTCGATTCCGGGAGCCGCATGCCCGAGCGCGCTGTCGATTTCCACATACTCGGCGCGCACGCCGGCCTCCCGGAGCTTGGTCATCACGTCGGGCGCGCAGGAGGGCGGAAAGACCTGGTCGCTGCGGGACAGCACATATAGCACCCGGGCCTGAATTCGTGACAGGGAATCCTCGACATTGAAGCAGGCGCTGGCCCGCCCGAGGGTGATCAGCGCGTTCGCATCGAACGCGCTTGCCCATTTGCGCGCCACGCGCTCAATCTCGGTCTGGCGCGCGGCCGGGTCGGGGAAGCTGACTGCAAGATGCTCGCGCATGCCGTAGCTGATCAGGGTTCTGACGCGAATTCGGGTCAGTGTGTCCAATACCCCGCCGTTGTCGTAGTAGCGTCCGTTATTCCAATGGGGGTCCGCTTCAAGCTCGGCGATCAGCGCCGTCAGGCCGGCCCCGCCGTTGGATTTGATGCCGGCTGTCACGGGGACGATGCCTTCCATGAACCTAGGGAAGGTCACCGCCCACTGAAAGGCCAGCATCCCGCCATATGACGGCCCGACCACGGCCATTAGGTGGTCGATGCCGAGATGACGTAGCAGCGCCCGTTGGGCGGTGACGATATCGACCAGCGATATGGCGGGGAAATCCGGACCGTAGGGTTGACCGGTCGCTGGATCGGTGTGGGCCGGGCCCGTAGAACCATACGATGACCCGAGCATGTTCGATGACACGACGAAATACCGATCAGTGTCGACGGCCTTGCCCGGCCCAACGAGGCTGTTCCACAAACCCTCGGCCAGGGTCGCCCCCTCGCGCCCGACCATATGATGGTTGCTGGTGTAGCCATGGATGAGGAGCACGGCATTCTGCCGGTCCGGGGCCAGGCGGCCATACGTTTCGTAGGCGATCCGCATCTCCGGCAGGACACGGCCGCTCTCGAGTGCGAAGTCTCGTGCGGTAAATACCTGATCGAACACACCGCGGAGTTCACCCGACGCAGTAGTTGGGTTTGTCACCATCGTTTGATCTCACGAAGAACAATTAGCAAATCCATTTCCAAAAGCGATAATACCCGCCCCGGCTAACTCAGGGGCGGGTATTATCGCCTTTGGAATACGCCTTAGCGCCACGCTCCGATCCGCGCGGGCGGGGGATAGCGGTCCATCGGCAGTTTGACGTGCTCGTCGATGTCCAGCTTCAGCACGGCAGCGACGCGACACACGTGGTTGTAGTAGGTGATCGCCAGTATCAGCTCGAGGAGCCGTTCCCGCCCAAGGTGCTGCTCCAGCAGCGCCCACAGCTCGTCGGAGAGCGAGAGATCGAGGGTGATGTCGCGGGCTGCCTTGAGGACAGCCCGATCAAGCGCGGGCAGCGATGTTGTCGCGCCATTCGTCTCGGCCATCAACGCATCGATATCCTGATCCGTGGCGCCGACGCGCAACGCGCCGCGCAGATGCCAACTGAACTCGTAGGCATTGGCGGTAACGTAGGCGACCTGCACAATGGCCAGCTCGCGCAGCCGGGCATCAATCGTCGACTCCGTCCCGAGCCACTTTCCGATCCGGGAGAAAAAGACATCCAACGCGGTGGGGTTGTTGGCCACCGCCATCTTGAGGTTCGTTGGCGGCGTCAATATGTGCCGGAGATCCGGGCTGACGCCTTCAGGGGGGATGTAGGGGACTCTTGCCATGCTTAATAGTATCATAACGTGGATTCGGGACAGTCAAGGCTGTTCAAAAGTCAGCACGCCACTTAACCCGTCATCTCCGCGAACGCGGAGATCCACAACGTGAAGTGACCCCCTAAAAATGGAGTCACTGCTTACGGAATTCCATAAGCAGTGACTCCATTTTTAGGGGGTCACTTCAGTCACTTCATACCGCTACGCGCAACGAAGATGACAGTTGGGTCAACGCGTCTTGACTCTTAACATTTTGTAAAGACCATGTCATTGCACGTAAAGGCAACGGATGCGTAATAAGATCGATCGAATACTGTTTTTGTAATTCCAGCATTTGTTTGTATAACAGTTTAAAATCGTCGTTACAAACCGCTTCTATTTTTTTTCGGACAGCACGCACTTCTGCTACGATTGGATCATCATTTAACATTTTAAATCTCCATCAACTCTTCAGGTGTGCAGATAACTGGGGTGTATACCCCTAATTGGTCATTCACCTCTCGAAGGATTTTTCGAACACGTGCACTGGCAATATGTTTCAAATTCCAACTCAACATATATTCTAATCGATACCATGATGCCGTTGCCAAGTGAAATGCATCCGCCTTTGCTCTTTCAGGCAATTCAATCGCTGCATAATATTGCTCAGCCAGTGTCTCAACTTCTTCATTTACGCCTAAAAGCGAGAAACCTTTAATCGACTCTAACCGTTTTTGAGCTAATATTTCATCCCCGTGCATAATTTCGTTAATCACGAAGGGAGAGATATAGCACTCGACTGTTGGGCGTATTGTTTGCCACCAGTCAATAGTTGATTGCTGATGCACTGCAACGCGCAAATCACGACTAATATTTGCCGTTAAATAGCTAATTACTGTTGTCTCAATGTAAACGCTTGGTCTCATTTAAGTCAATATAACCATTAAATTGATGTTTTACCTTTACTTGTGCATTCTTAGCCTATGCTACCCGATCACCCAAACACCGTGCCGCCACCAGCCAGCCCATCTAAATTGGTGATGCGCACCTGCTTGACCCCAGCCGCGAGCGCCTCGAGCGCCGTTTTGACCTTGGGAATCATGCCACCGCTGATGACGCCACTGGCGATCAGAGCATTGGTTTGAGTAGCGGTGAGGGTGGGGATGAGTTGCATCTGGCCGTCTAATACGCCCGGCACATTGGTCACAAATGTCAGCATGTCGGCATCCATCGCCACCGCCAACGCACCCGCCACATGATCGGCATTGACGTTATAAATTTCGCCATCAAAGCCGAGTGACATCGGGTTGATAACTGGCACAAAGCCTTGTGCCACGAGGTTTGCCAACAATTCACTACGGGCTTGCACGGGCTTGCCAACAAAGCCTAAGGCGGGGTTCATCGCCTCGACCCGCACCAATCCGCCATCAATCCCACTCAGGCCAATGGCATCGGCCCCCGCCGCGATGATGGCGGCAGTCAGGCGTTTATTCGTCAGCCCACTCAGCACCATGAGTGCCGCATCACGCGCTGGGCCAAAGGTTACGCGCAAACCATCCACAAAGCGCGTTTCAATCTTAAACGTGGTAAGCAATTCGGTCAGCTCTTTGCCGCCACCGTGCACCACAATCGGCGCTTGACCGGCCTTGGCCGCCGCCGCTATCCCGCTTGCAAACCGCGCACTAAAGGCCGGGTTATCAAGATCACTGCCGCTGATTTTGAATAGATGGGGCATTTATCAAAGGGTTAATTGGTTGATTGGTTAATCAACCAATCAACCAATTAACTAATATTTAGCGCCTATCGCCGCTGTCACGGCGAGGTGGATAGGGGCGGCGTTCACCGCCGCGGTCGCCACCGCGATCAAAATTGCGTCCGCCACGATCACCACCACGATCTCCACCGCGGTCGCCACCACGATCTCCGCCGCGGTCGCCACCGCGATCAAAGCCGCGTCCGCCGCGATCGCCCCCGCGGTCACCGCCGCCGGGTGGGCGGCGTCCGCCGTTGCGGTCGGCATCTTGGGCTTCGGCCAAGGTCATGCCCTCAAGCACGGCCTTGCGGCTAAGGCGAATCTTGCCATTGTCGCTACCGATCACCATCACAGTGACCTCTTGGCCCATACGCACCACATCTTCAACCGCCCGCACTGGCTCAGAGGCCAATTGTGAAATATGCACCATGCCATCGGTCTTGGGCATAATCTCAACAAAAGCCCCAAAGTCGGTTACGCGCACCACTTTGCCAGTATAAATACCGCCCAGTTCAACGCTGCCGGTCATGCCTTCGATCATCTGGCGAGCGCGGGCCGCGGCAATGCCATCTGCCGAAGCAATAAACACGCGCCCATCATCTTCGATATCGATCTTGACGCCAGTTTCATCTTGAATCCCGCGAATGTTCTTGCCACCCGGGCCAATGATGGCCCCGATCTTCGAGGGGTCAACCTTGATCACCATCATGCGTGGGGCATGGGGTTTCAGGTCGGCGCGGGGTTGATCAATGGTTTCGAGCAAGCGATCCATAATCGCCTGACGGCCTTCTTTGGCTTGAGACAAGGCTTCTTCTAATACGGCCGTTGTCAAACCGGCAATTTTGATATCCATCTGCAAGGCCGTAATGCCCTTGCTGGTTCCGGCAACCTTAAAGTCCATATCACCAATATGATCTTCGAGGCCTTGAATATCGCTCAAAATACGATAGCCGTCGGTCAAGCCGCCGGGGCCGGTGATCAGACCCATCGCAATCCCTGCTACTGGGGCCTTGATCGGCACACCAGCATCCATCAGCGCCATTGTGCTGCCACAAACGCTGCCCATCGAGGTGCTGCCATTTGACGACAAAGCTTCGCTGACCACGCGAATAACATATGGAAATTCGTCTTTGCTTGGCAAAACTGGCACCAAGGCCCGTTCGGCCAAGGCCCCGTGCCCAATTTCGCGGCGGCTGCTGCCACGCAATACTTTGGCTTCGCCCGTGCTATATGGGGGGAAGTTGTAATGGTGCATATAGCGCTTTTCGCGTTGTGGGTAAAGGCCATCGAGCAATTGCGCATCCATGCCTGTGCCGACTGTCGCCACGCTCAAAATTTGGGTTTCGCCGCGCGTAAACAGCCCTACACCATGCGCACGGGGCGATAAATGATCGCCGACTTCGCACCAAATAGCGCGAATTTGCTTGGGGTTGCGACCATCGGGGCGCACGCCATCACGCAAAATACGAGTGCGCACCGCATCGCTGGTCATGCCTTTGATAACGGCGTGCAATTCATCGGCGTTTACGTCACCAATCGATTGCATTTGGGCCATCACTTCATCTTCAAGCGCGTCGATTACGGCGCTGCGCTCGGTCTTTTCCAATTCCTTGTCAATCGTCTGTTGCATACGGCTGCCAATGGCATCGCGCACTTTTTGATTAAACTCGGCATTGGTGCCAAATTTCTTGTAATCTGACTTGGCTTTGCCGATCTCGGCACGCATGGTTTCTTGCACCGAAATAAATTCTTGCACCGATTCATGCGCCAGCTTGAGGGCACGCACCATCGTTTCTTCATCGACTTCATTGGCGCCGCATTCCACCATCACAATGGCGTCGCTGCTGCCAGCCACGCGCAAATCGAGGTCACTATAGGCCATTTCTGGGATGGTGGGATTGACTACCAACTCACCGTTGATTAGGCCAATACGACACGCCCCGACTGGGTTGGTAAATGGCACATCGCTTATGATGAGCGCGGCTGAGGCCGCATTAATTGAAAGCATGTCGATGTCATTGACTTGATCATGCGACAAGGCAGTCACGATAATTTGCACATCATTGCGCAAATCATCGGGAAAAAGAGGGCGCATGGGTCGATCAACCAAGCGACAAATGAGAATACCCGCTTCATTGGGTCGGCCCTCGCGGCGATGAAATGAACCGGGGACCCGACCCGCAGCATAAATGCGTTCTTCGTAATCAACGCTTAATGGAAAAAAGTCGATGCCAGCCCGTACTTGTTTTGCCATCGTGGCCGTTGCCAAGACCATTGTGTCGCCCATACGCAGGGTGACGGCACCACCGGCCAATTGGGCCAAACGCCCAGTTTCGATTGTTAATTCAGTGTTACCAACATTGGCCTTATAAACGTGGTTTTCGGGCTTATTGGGAGGTAATACCTCTGTTTTATAGTTTTCAGACATGATATTTTGATCGCAAACAGCGATTGAAAATGGACGCATGGTCACACATGATCATGCATTAGCGACGAATAGCCAGCCGCTGATGATGTGGAGTGAGTTAGAGGTTAGAGGTCAACCCACTTTCGTCACCCAAAAATGGGCTGACCTCTAACATCTACCGCTCACTCCACATAAATTACCAATTATGAATTACAAATGTATCTTCTCAATAATGAGGGATAAAACAAGTTTTCGCCGAAACTCCTGTTCCAGCATCCCTGTTGGGGACTGCAAGGATAGTGATCTCGGCCTTGCATTTTTTTAGATTACCCCTGATGATTGAAAAGATACTTACAAATTACAAATTACAGATTTTTGTTGTCAATAAAAAATTCGTAATTCATAATTTGTAATTCGTAATTTTGTTACTTGCGTAGCCCCAGCTTAATCAACAAGTCGCTGTATGAAGCTGGGTTGCTGCGGCTCAAATACTTGAGTAATGAGCGGCGGCGGCCTACCATCTTGACCAAACCATAACGCGCATGATTATCACCTTTGTGAGTGCGCAAATGATCGTTTACCGAGATGATGCTTTGGGTCAAAAGTGCAATTTGTACTTCAGATGACCCATTGTCGCCGGGAGCGGTCGCAAATTTTTCGATCGTCTCGGCTTTCTTGCCTTTGTCTAATGCCATTTTTTGATTAATCCTTTTTTGTAATTGTTGCTAATTCGTGCCGCGTATCTCCGCTCAAAGGTGCAGATAAACACGCTAGCTTGAAACAGGATATTTTAACATGTATGAAAATAGAGACGAAACTCAAAAAAAATAAAGCACGTATAGAGCGCTGCCATCTTGGTGACGCTTTAAGTCACCTGCAAAAATATGCTGATGCGAGTCAAAGCGTCGCCATCTTGACGGCGCTCCATCATTTGCTAAAAATCGTTAGCGATAGGTTGTTTTAATTTGATAGGGTGACCGTTGGTTACAAGCAGTACCATTGGCAACAGCGATGTAATATCGCCCAGAAGCCCCGGCAATATAGCTAATATAGCCACGAGTCAGACGGTCATCCGCCAAAACAAGGCTGTTAGCCGCTAACAACTGCACCCGAAACGCTGGGCATCGGTTGTCACTGATGGTAACGGTAATTTCACCGGCTTGGGTTGGGTCAATATAAAAGATGTCTCTGGCATCATTTGCTAACCCATAGTAATCTAAACCGGTAATTAAGGGACCGTTGGCTTGGTCAAGCCCATCATTCGGTTCAACTTCGTTAGGGCCAACAAAAAAGCCTCGGGTGTCATCGGCTTGTGCCATGTTAAGTGGCAAATAAACAGTACCAATTCGGGGGGTTGGGGTTGGCAAAGGCGTAGCGGTAGGAGTTGGCAGCGAGGTCGGCACTGGAGTCGAAGTGGGCGGGCCAGCATTTGGGGTCAAGATGATATTACCGCCCTCAAAACCGATCACAGTAATAGGAGATAGGGTTTTCTCGAAGGTGCCATTGCCCAATTGCCCAAAGGTGTTATTGCCCCAACATTGAATACGACCATTCACATATAAGGCACAGGCAAAACCGCCATAAAAAACCTCTGAACTATTTTGATTAAGGGCCGAGGTGACATAACGCCCAATCCCCATTTGCACCACTTTGCCAGTTAACCCCACCACATCTTGGGGGATGTTGTAAGCGACTGGGTTACCATTGCCCAATTGCCCGCTCATATTCATACCCCAACATTTGGCCGTGCCATCGGGCATGATGGTGCAATTTTGGCCGTGACCAGCATAAATGGATTGAGCGCCGATTAACCCTTCGACTTGTACCACATTGACGACACTTTGCCCGCCGTTGCCCAATTGCCCAAAACTATTGTCGCCCCAACAGCGCACCCGCCCATCTGAAACCAACGCACAGGCGTGGGTGCGACCAACCACCAGCCCATAGGCAGGTTCGTCCATATCTAAAATTTCAGTGGGTGCGGTTTTAATGCCAGCATAATTTTCATTCACGCCTTCAAGCTTGCCCCAACATTTGACAGCACGAGTGGTTGCAATGGCGCAGGTAATGCCATCGCCCCCCACAATATTACTGAGTGAATTGGGATCGGCTTGCACATCGACTGGGTATTTGCTGTCAATGCGGGTTCCGTTACCCAATTCGCCATTTTTGTTGCGGCCCCAACATTTGGCAATGCCCGATTGCCCAATGGCGCAGGTGTGAACGGACCCGGCTGAAATTGCAACGATCGGCTCGTTGAGGCGGCGCACTTCACTTGGCACATAACGCGGCTCAATGCTGCCATCACCCAATTGCCCATAATTATTGTAGCCCCAGCACCATACTTTGCCATCATTTTTTAGCACACAGGTGTGGCTATCACCGGCCACAATCGATTTAATATCGCCACCCTCTAGCCCAAACACAGCAACCGGCTCGGCCCGATTAACATCGGCGGTGCCATCACCCAGCCGACCAGATGCACCCCAACACATGACCCGCCCTGAGGTAGTAAGGGCACACATGTGATACGCTCCAACGGCTATTTTGATGGCTAGCTCACCACTGGGGGAGGGAGATATCGATTGTGTTTGGCCAGGCCATAACATAATGGCCGACACCATGCAAACAATCATACTGATGGAAATGAAAGGATGTGACCACTTTTGGCTTAAATAATGTTTTTTTTTTATCATTGAAGCAGTTTTGTCACGGCTTGATTGGTCGTGAGCGGCAAAAACACAGTCATGCCTGCCAGACGTGCCAACCCAGCCGCAATTTCTTCGGCTGTAAATGAACAATGTCCGTAACGCTGAATCGGAATTGCCGATAGCATATTCCCTTTGCCCGCATTCGCCACCTTAGTTTGATATAAAGTTTGGTGTACAAATGGCACAATCGGGTCATCAGTCGTGTGCATCACCACCAACGGACGGGTCAAATTCCCTGTCGTTTGATAATTGGCATCGATCTCAGCGGTGGCGGTGACATCGGCCGTGTAACGTGCCACTTTTGCGTTTAGGTCACTGTCATTGGTCGAGCCTTGATATTGTTTGCCAGCATTCGTATATGGTTGCCCACCGAGCTTGCGGTTCGCATCATTGGTCGCAAATACACTATAAAAAAGCAATCCACCAATTGAGGCAGTGGTGCTGCTTAACACTTGGCTGGGGGTTGAATCGATAGGCACTTTGGTGACATCGAGCAATTGTTGGCGTTTGACGGGCTGCAAAAATAGCAATAGGGTTGTGGCAATCACATTTTGGCGGCTGTTAAACGTGTCGATTTCGGATTGCGGGATTGAGATCGCGGTTCCGGCAATCACCCCCGGAAAGAAATAGTCGAAAACCACGCGAAAATCGCCAAAATAACTGGTCTGGGTATGAAAATCACCAATTGGCCCACACATGGCTAGCCCCCCGTCAAAGACATTCGGGTGTCGCTCGACCGCTAAAGTCGTGATAAGGCCGCCCTCAGAAAACCCCACAATATACGTTTTATTGGGGCTACCATTGCTGGCCTTAAACATTTTCGCCAACTCAACCTCATCGGCAATGCCTTGTTTAATGGCGAGGCCATTCACACTATAGCTGGTGGCGGCAAAGGCATAACCTTGCTCATTCAAATATTTGCCAAGTTGCTCGGCTTCGCTTGTAATCGCAATAGGCTCGTTATAAGCTACATAACCATGTGCATACATCACCAAAATCTTATTCCATGCGCCAGCAGGCATACAAATGCGATATTTTGCGCCGCTGCTTTGGGTTCCTTCTTTACAGGCGTGTGGGGCTGCCGTATGGTTAAGGGTTGGCAAATGCAATGCGACCTTATTCGGGGCAATGAGCAACTGTGCTGCCTCAGTTGGCGCTGTCTCATGCGCTGTCACATTGCGCGGCTGAGCTTGTAATAGACCAAAAATTAATGCGCAAATGGTAAACAAATGGATAAATTGCAATTTATATTTTTTTTGTTCAGATATTAACATTTCTCTCCTTTTATACCCAAAATAGTATCTTCTCAATAAAATGGGGCGAATAAAACAAATTTTCGTCAAAATCACTCTATGGCTTTTGTGAACAGGGGCTTGGCCCCTGTTCACAAAAGCCATAGAGTGATTTTGACGTTGCCCCTTTTGGGTTTGCCTCGAATTATTGAGAAGATACCCCAAATAGAATAAAAATGCAGTTTTTGTTGGTTTATCGATCTGGCATTGTCTCAATTTTTATCCTTTCTTGCAGAGTGTAACACCACGCCTAAAAGCCTGTGTGAAATATTGATTCATGAAGTAACAGTTGCTATCTCTATTTTCGTAGATAAAATTAAGTATATATGTATACGGATAGCGGTTTTTTTAATGGCATGGCGCATACATACTACGACGTTCCCAACTGGTTACAATCTGATCAATGGGTGTTGCTTTTCTTAATGCAGAAGTTTTTTCTACTTTTGCCATAAATTCAACCTCCAGTTATATCTTTTCAATATTTAGAGATAAACCCCATATCGTGATTTTGACAAAAATTTGTTTTATTCGCCCCATTTTATTGAGAAAATGCTAAGACAGTGTTTCTTAAAACAATTTTTCGCCGAAATCACTATCTCAGCGTTGTTATGGGGCGGCTTTGCCGCCCCATAACAACGCTGAGATAGTGATTTCGGCATTCGTTTTGTCTAAATAT
>JAGWYZ010000121.1 GCA_018969115.1 Chloroflexota bacterium
TCACGGGCGAAGTGACAATTGAATTGCGACGCGGCGATGACTATAGCATTTTGAATACCACTGGGCCACACCTCACTTATCATCCAGAGCGCTTAACAATGGAGAGTGGCCAAGGTGAATTTGGCCCTGCTGATCGCATCGGTCAACTCACCATGCGCAACCTCGATATTGCCGACAGCCGCGAAAAATTGGCTGTGTATGCCAATGCTGGGGTGCTGAATATTGAAGGTGGTGCCGAATTAGGCTTGATTGAAAGCGGACAATAATTAGTTATGCAAAGTCGTTCGTTTCGCCCCATCATCATTTTTTTGATTGGTGCTATTGCTGTTGGTCTATCAGGCTATGGTGTGTGGACAGCGCGACCATCAGTTTGTGCGGTTCCAAGCCCGCTCAAAATTATGGCGGTGGGCGATTCGATTACAGCAGGCTTTCAGGGTAATTATCGTGATTTATTACTAAACAAATTTGCGGCTGTGCGTATCGATATTAATTTTGTTGGGCCGATTATTGATACAACAGCGGCTAGCCCTGCTACTCAAGCTCATTTAGGGTTAAGTGACCGGCGTATTAATGATTTTTTACCCCGAATGCGTGAAGTTACAGCACAATATCAGCCGGATGTCGTTTTGTTTATGATGGGCACCAATGATGCACTGCACTATGATATTGAACATTCGGCCAAAGACTTACAGATGGTAATTGACCGTATTTATGAAGGTAAGCCAAATATAATCTTATTTGTCGCATCGGTTCCATCCATTAATAAAAATTTGGTACATCAGCTGGTAAAAACATTAAATAAATCAATTAGCGACGTCGTTTTAGCTCGTAGAAGGGCAGGAGCGCAAATTTATTTTGTTGATCAATACAGCGTTTTAACCCTTGATGATCTTTTTGATGGCATTCATCCCAATGCAAACGGGTATGAAAAGATCGCAAATACATGGTATCAGGCAATGTGTTCAACTTTTGGGCGCTAACATACGCCAAAATATAAAAATTAAGAGGGTGCCCAATAGCAAAAGAGCAAGTGGTATGAGAAATTTTCAGTCTAACATCAAAAGCAAAGCGAAATGGGTTGGAGTGATTTTAGCAATCATAGGGCTAATCATGCTCGTCCAAAATCAACAACCTGATGTTGCTCGCGCAGAGTTTCAATCACCCAGTGCAGACACAGCAACGCCAACTGCAACATCAACATCGACCACCACGGCTACAGCTACCAGCACCCGCACGCCAACTGCATCGCCAACCATCTCATTTGCACCAACCTTAACGTATACACCAGCCCCGACTTCAACACCAACTCCTTCGCCTACGGGGCCAACCCCAACGCCGAGCAGAACGCCATTGCCTGCCCCAACCGACACCCCGACACCAACTAACACACCCACTCAAACGCCAACCCCAACCAACACACCAGTGCCAACAGTGACACCCGCGTTTGATCAATCGTGCCCAGTGCCTTTGTTCAAATTCAATATTATGCCGTTGGGCGATTCGCTGACTTATGGCGTAAAAGCCGTTGCCGGAGTAGGCAGCGGCGGATATCGTGCAAATCTGTGGGACAGCCTAACGAAAAGCGGGATGCAGCTTGATTATGTTGGCTCTCAGCAATCTTCGACCGGCAACAAGCCGCCCGATTATGACAATGAAGGATACCCAGGGGCATTTATTTATACCATTAATGATGGTATTGATCATACATTTGAGGTTTTAGATAGTTATGGGCAAAAACCACATTTAGTGTTGCTCATGATCGGCACAAATGACATGCGCGACTATGATCAAACAGTTCGTGCACGCGACAATCTAAATACCCTCATCAGCAAAATTCTAAGCAAAGACCCTCAAATTGCTATTGTCGTTGCGCGTATTCCCAGAAGCACTGGCATGTATGACTATGATTTATTTCGCTATTACATCGACGATATTATTCCCACCGTTGTCAGTGAGCGAGCCGCCCAAGGCCGAAATGTTCGTGTGGCAAATATGTATGAAGCAGTCAATTTCCCTGCCGATATGGTCGATGGCGTTCATCTAAGCGATTATGGTTACAGCAAAATTGCCAATGAATGGTATCCAGCCATTTGCGCGGCTATGGCACAATATTTAAACGCCACACCACCCGCAACCGCAGCACCAACCGCCACGCCTACCAATACTCCTGATCCCAATGTCACTTCAACTCCCCAAATTGCTGGGCCAGTTTGGCTATCACTGGTGTTAAGCCAACAAACGTTTGACCCGAACGCAACGGCTACGGCCACGCCCGTTATCACGATGACTAAAACCAGCACGGCAACGCCTCAACCCACTCAAACCCCTGTTCTTCAAACATCAACACCAACGTCAACCCCAACCGAAACACCCATTCCAACTGCCACGCCCGAAACAGGCGAAAATACAGAAACGGTTACACCTCAGCCCAAAACACCCACAGCGACCCTAATGCCTACGGAAACAGTTGCCCCAACAGCACCGGCTGGCCCTTTGTTTTTGTCGTTTGTGCTGAATAATATCGGTGCAACTGAAACACCGACGGCAACCATTGCGCCAGCAAGTGCAACCATTACCCCGACCAAAGCCAAATAATACTTACCTAGGTTGAGACTTTTTTAAGTGGCAACTTATAATTTACCCTGTAAAATCTCATCACGATGGCTTTTTTTGATCTACCACTCGACAAGTTAGAAAGCTACTTGCCGACTCGAACCGAACCGAACGACTTTGACGTTTTTTGGGCGCAAACATTGCGCGAAACACGGCAATTCACCCTAAACCCGCAGTTCACCCAAATTGATATTGGGTTGCGCACAGTTGACACCTATGATGTTACCTTTAGCGGCTATGGTGGGCAATCTGTTAAAGGTTGGTTTATTGTGCCACATGCGGCCAAAACACAGTTGCCATGTATGGTTGAATTTATTGGCTATGGCGGTGGGCGTGGGTTTCCATTCGATTGGCTAACATGGGCCAATGTTGGTTATGCGCATTTGGTGATGGACACCCGCGGACAAGGCAGCACTTGGAGCACTGGCGACACGCCTGATCCAGAACCAGATGGCTCCAATCCACATATTCCAGGGTTTATGACACGCGGTGTGCTTAACCCCAACAGCTATTACTACCGACGGGTGTTTGCCGATGCCGTGCGAGCGATTGAAACGGCGCGGGCAAACCCACAGGTCGATGCCTCACGGATTGCTGTGACTGGTGGCAGCCAAGGGGGGGGCATTGCGTTAGCCTCGGCAGCATTAATGCCAGATGTGGTTGCGGCGCTGCCAGATGTGCCATTTTTATGTCATTATCGCCGCGCCACAGAAATGACCAATTCCGCACCTTATAGCGAAATTGCCCGCTTTTGCCAGCGCCACCGTGACAAAATTGATACCGTATTTAACACTTTGTCTTACTTTGATGGGGTTAATTTTGCTACCCGCGCCCATGCAAAAACTCTATTCTCAGTTGCGTTGATGGATGATATTTGCCCGCCATCTACTGTATTTGCCGCCTATAACCATTATGCAGGGCCAAAACAAATAAAAATTTGGCAGTATAACAATCACGAAGGTGGCCAAAGTTTCCAAACGCTCGAAAAAATTAAATTTATGCGAGCAGTGTGGAGTTAAAAGTGCTAAGTGCTAAGTTTTTTAACACTTAGCATTTAGCATTTAGCTTTTAGCTTTTTTTAATGAATTTACTTCAACTCACCCCCCAATATCATGAGCGCGTATGGGGAGGGCAACGATTGCGCCCCGCCCAACCGCCTATTGGTGAAGCATGGTTGGTCTACGAAGGCAATATCGTTACCAATGGGCCATTTGCAGGCCAAACCTTGGCAGCTGTAACTGCCCAGCACAGCGAGGCGTTGCTTGGCAAAAAAGCAATGGCACAAACTGGCCTACGTTTTCCATTGCTTATTAAATTACTCGATGCCGCCGATTGGTTATCGGTGCAAGTTCACCCTAACGATGCACAAGCTATTCGGCTAGAAGGCACGGGGCAGATAGGCAAAACCGAGGCGTGGCATGTATTGCAAACCGAGCCAAACGCACGGCTTATTGCAGGTGTAAAAACAGGCACTACCCAAGCCCAATTAGCCGCGGCTATTCGCGATGGTAGCATTCTTGATTGGGTGCAATTTCATGATGTTATGGCTGGCGATACGATTTTTATGCCAGCTGGCAATATTCATGCCATCGGCCCCGGCATGTTAATTTATGAAGTGCAGCAAACCTCAGATATCACCTACCGCGTATTTGACTGGAATCGCCCTACTACAACTGGGCGCAAGTTACATATTGAGCAATCGGTAGCAGTGAGCGACCCAAATGGCACAGGCGACTTGCGCCATTCACCCGCAATGCACTCAACCGACCAAGCTGAATTGATGCAGTGCGCCTATTTTGGGCTTGATCTCATCACGAGCCAAGCTGAAATGTTGCAATTAAACACACAACAATTTAGTTTTCACGCCATTACCATCATCGAAGGCTGCGCCAAAATTACTTGCGCCGATGAAAAGATAACATTAAACCGTTTTGAAACGGTTATTGTGCCCGCCGATGCTGGTGAATATGCATTAAACCCTATTCAACCATTTCGGGCGTTAATCTCAAGAATGAGTCTTTAAAGCCATAAGCTATGGGCCATGAGCTTTAAGTCACTAAAAGACTGGTGTCTCATGGTATACACCCCATAGCTCACGCAACGCATCGACGATTTCACCCATAGTGGCATAAGCCTTAACGAGTTCAATCGTAATTGGCATCAGGTTTTGGGTCGGGTCTTGAGCCACAGTGCGTAATTCATTCAGTAATTGGGCGACACGAGCATTGTCTCGGTTGGCCTTAATCGTGCTCAATTGCTTAATTTGGCGAGTTTGCAATGATAAATCAATTGGGTGAATCTCAAAACTGGTTTTCTCTTCTGCATCCACATACTTATTTACACCCACCGAAATCTTCTCGCCCTTGGCTTTGCGCCGCATCACCTGATAGGCCGTATCGGCAATTTCTTGCTGAAACCAACCATCTTCGGTCGCCTTAACTGTGCCACCAATACTATCAATGTGATCAAGTACAGCAAAAATTCGTTTCTCCATCTCATTGGTCAGCGACTCAACATAATAACTGCCGCCCAATGGGTCAACTACTGCTGTGACATTGGTCTCTTCGGCAATAATTTGCTGTGTGCGCAAAGCCAATTTAGCCGCCTCTTCAGTTGGCAAGGCATAGCTCTCATCAAAACTATTGGTATGCAAACTTTGTGCGCCGCCCAATACCGCTGTTAAGGCTTGAATACCAGTGCGTACCAAATTTAAATAAGGTTGTTGGCGGGTCAGCGTAATCGCTGCTGTTTGTGCATGAAAACGCAGCCGCATCGACTCGGGGTTTTGTGCGCCAAATCGCTTGCGCATAATTTTGGCATACACGCGGCGCAAGGCCCTAAATTTCGCAATCTCTTCAAAAAAATCGGCCTGTGAGGTAAAAAAGAACGACAAACGCGGCGCAAATTCATCCACATTCATCCCTGCCTTCGTTATCTCATCAACATAAGCGATGGTGTTTGCCATTACAAATGCCGCCTCTTGCACTGCGTTTGCCCCAGCTTCGGCAATATGATAACCGCTCAGGCTAATTGGGTTAAACCGCTTCATATTGCGAGCTGCCCACATAATATAATCACGACAAATTCGCACCGATGGGCGAATGGGGTAAATCCATTCTTTCTGAGCTTGATATTCTTTTAGAATATCGGCCTGAATCGTGCCACTCATTTTATTAAGGTCATAACCGCGTTTTTCACCCAGCGCAATATACATCGCATACACAATCCAAGCCGTTGGGTTAATTGTCATCGATACGCTAATTTTTTCGAGATCAATCCCCTCAAACAATGCCTCCATATCGGCCAGTGTATCAATTGCCACACCCTCAACCCCCACTTCACCATCCGCCATTGGGTGATCGCTATCATAGCCCATCAATGTTGGCATATCAAAGGCGGTCGAAAGTCCGGTTTGCCCTTGCGACACCAAATATTTAAAACGCCGATTGGTATCATCACCAGTGCCAAAACCAGCAAACATTCTCATCGTCCAATTGCGCCCACGATACATATTCGGGTAGGGGCCACGTGTAAATGGGTACTGACCAGGTAGGCCAATTTCCGATTGTGGGGTATCGGCAATGTCTAACGGTGTATACAAACGTTTAAGCAGAATACCAGATTCGCTTTCGTAGTGGGTTTTTTGCTCTGGCGCACGGCGCAAAAAATCACTCAGCTCGTTGTTTTCCCACAAATGCAATTGCTCAACAAATACAGCTTGTGAGTCATGACCATTCTGACTGTTTACATTAGCGTTGACTTTTGAAGACAGAAAAATGTCTGCTGACATGGACACCTCCTAAAGTAAATTAATTGATAGATTATATCCTGCGAAGCTAACAAGACATCCCAAGTCAAGTCTGAGGTTTGGCAAAAGGCGTAGTGCACGAGCAAATCGTCCTTATTTACTCAAAACTGTGAAGCATCAGTGTAAGCCCCCCACATATTCATGACGCTCAACACGATGACTATGCCTATCCAAGTCTATTTCAGACTACACTACCAATTTTGCTTGGCACGGGTCTCACTGCGCCGATAATAATAACTGTGTATTATTTGGTTGGTGAATCCACGACACCAATACAGGGCAAAAGTCATGCGCAGCGCTCAATTGGGCGAGCATGACTCCATAAAAAAAACACGCATCAATGGTGAAATAACCAGATTGGGCAGGCGAGTAATCATGTCATTACGAATGATAAGCATATCCGAAGTATGTTGATCAATTGACCATGATTCACGAATCCTGGTCGCCACCCTGTTTTGCAAGTAAGAATAAAAACCACTGAAAAGCAAGTTGAAGGCTATTTTAATCGTTGCGTGACATTTGTCATCACCTCATCTGCTAAATCACACTACGGACGCAAATCTACTGTGATATATTGCAAAGGCTAATAATCTATCTTAATCTTAGTACGGAATAATATTGATGTCAGATCAAGCAACTAATCCCAAACAGTCGGAAAAACCGGCATGGATGTTGGCAAGTTCTGCAGATGATAGCAAAGCTGGATCGGGGACACCCGCACCAGCCTCTGCCGCATCAGCCACACCTGCCAAACCTGCCGCTCCAGCCGCAAATGCAGCCCCAATGACGGTGGCTGAACGCGCACGTGCTGCGGCATTAGCCGCACAACAAGCCCGTGCCGGTGGTGCAGCTCCAACACCGGCAGCCACTGCCGCCGACAAGCCTGCTGCCGCGCCCGTTAGTGCACCGGCCCCAGCCGCAAATACCGCCGGGATGTCGGTTGCCGAACGTGCTCGTGCCGCTGCCAAAGCAGCCCAAACTGCACGCGAAGGCGGTGCATCTAGTGCATCTGCAACTGCGCCTGCAACCGAAGCTGCACCAGCACCTGTAGTCAAACCAGCTGCATCAACAGCTGGTATGTCGGTGGCAGAACGTGCCCGCGCTGCAGCCAAAGCAGCCCAGTCTGGTGGAAGCCCAGCACCCGTTGCAAAACCTGCGCCCGCAGCAGCACCAAAACCAGCTGCCCCAGTTGCCGCAGTGCCCAAGCCAGCCGCCCCAGTAGGGGGCGCGGCTGCTATTGCAATGCCAGCAAGACCGGCCCCAGCACCGGCAAAACGCGAAGAACCTGTTTATGTGCCACCCGGCGGTGTTACCCGGCGCGAGTTCCTCAATTACATTTGGGGCGCATCAATGGCACTCTTACTTGCAGAAAGCGCTGTGCTCACCTATTTGTTCTCATTCCCACGTTTCCGCGCTGGTGACTTTGGTGGCAAAATAGCGGTGGGTGTCTCAGAATTCCCGCAATTAAATGGTGACCCAGTGGCAAATAACGTGGGTAAATTCTGGATGGTCAGCACTGACAAGGGCATTATGACCCATTACAAGATTTGCACCCATTTAGGATGTCTCTATAAATGGGATGAAAGTGCCAAGGTTTTCGCTTGTCCATGTCACGGGTCACAGTTTAAATATGATGGCATCTATCGTGCTGGCCCCGCCCCACGCGGGTTGGATCGTTTCTCGTTTGAATTACTAGATGCATCAGATAAAGTGCTTGTTATCAGCGCAGAAGGCACTCCGATTGATCTGAAACAATATCCAACTGCGACAAAAGTTCTGGTAAATACGGGAGACAAAGTAACAGGTATAACTCGGGCATAATTTTTACGATTTAGTGATTTCGCGAGGCGCGGTATCACCTCAAATAACTATGGCAATTATTGGTCAAAAACTTGTTAGACAGATTCGTGAAACTGGTTGGAAAGCAACGGTCGCCCAACGCACCGATGATGCGTTTACGCGTTTCACTGCCGGTTTAACGTGGGACGATGTACGTGGCATTTTGCGCGGCGACCCACCTGCCAAGCCAAACCCCCGTGTGAAACCTCACACTGAAGGCTTTTGGTTTCATATTCGCCCAACCTTCTATCATGAAGCAGTGACCACACTGTATCCAACCTTCCGGCTTGGCTACTTGTCTGCGCTTTTCTTCTTGATTGAAACCATCACAGGGATGTTCTTGATGATTTTCTACACACCCTCGCCAGAGCGTGCATTCACGAACATGATCGACATCCTGACAAACGTGCCGTTTGGCTCGTTTATGCGCGACTTGCATCGTTTAGGTGCTGAGGCGATGGTAGTGGTCGTAACGCTGCATATGTGGCGTACTTACATTACTGGTTCATACAAAAAACCGCGACAATTTACTTGGTTTACGGGCGTGGTCTTGCTTATCATTACCATGTTCTTATCCTTCTCAGGCTACTTATTGCCTTGGGATCAATTGGCATTCTGGGCTGTCACTATCGGCACCTCAATGGCTGATGCGGCCCCACTCGTAGGGCGCGAAGTAAACTTGTTGCTGCGTGGTGCGCCAGATATCGGCGCAGGTGGTTTATTGCGTTTTTATTTATTTCACGTATTGCTTTTCCCACTCATTGGTATTGTGTTCCTTGGTGTTCACTATTACAAAGTAGTACGTTGGGGAATTAGCTTGCCGCCAGAATTAGAAGCTATTGGCGAAGATACCGCTCGCAAAGTTGACCAAACCAAGCGCGTGATGTTCATGCCGGATATCATCACCAATGAAATTATGTATGCTGCGGTTGCTATGGCAATCTTGGCTGTTTCAGCAGCGACTTGGTACACCGCACCACTTGAAACCCATAGCAACCCACAAGTCACTCCATTGCACACTGTTGCGCCTTGGTATTTCTATTGGTTGCAAGGGCTTATCAAGATTCCACATATTCTGCCATTCCCAGATACGCTAAACTTTATTAACAAACCAGTCGATGATTTCTTTGCATTAGTAGGCTTGACTCCAAAGATGTTGTGGGGCATTGTCATCCCGCCAATTATCATTGTCTTGTTGTTTGCAATTCCCTACATCGACCCCAACCCAAGCCGTCGCTACAAAGACCGCAAAATTGCTATCGGTTTAGCCGTTGCTTTCGAATTGTTGATTTTGTATCTTTCACTCGGTGGCATTCCTACCGGCGTACCCGGCACTGGCTTTGGCTATGTTGGTGGGAACCCTGTGGTTGAAGTTGCACAAGAGTTCATCCCAGATGAAGGTGAGAGCGAAGTAAAGGCTATTCCCTATGATCAATTAATTGTGGGTAAATATCCTCTTGCAAATGATCCGGCAATTGATGAACGTAATGCGCCACGCCTCCGTGAAATTGTTCGTGCAATCTATGCCGATATAGAACATCGCAAGCACACGGCTGACCCGCTTGGTAAGAAAATGCCAGAAGAAGCCGAAGGAGATGTCCAAGTCAAGTTATTGCAAGAAAACTTGAAAGAATTCATCATTACGATTCGTTATATTGATGAAAATCAAGCACCTCAAACATTTAGCAAGAACGCCTATATCCACAAAAATTCGGACTATCGTTAAAATTGATGAACTTGTCATCATTGTTAAAGGTTTAGCCTCTTTCGGTTACGTTTAACAATGATGACAAATGAAAAGATATGAATCTTTTTTACAAAATTATCACGTTTAGACCCAGCTTCGGCTTACGCATTGTCACCGGGTTAGTGGGTATCGTGCTGTCATTGGCGATCTGCGGTATTGTGGGTCTCACCGATATGGTTGCAGCTCAGCTCAAGACCAACGACGAAGCTTTTGAAGGCCGTTTGATGGAAGCAGGGGCAAAAGTCTACTTTGAACAATGTGCACGCTGTCATGGTTTACAAGGCAAAGGCGCAGATGGTGCCGCACCTGCCATAAGCAGTATTGCATTTTTGGGTGCGCAAAATACCAATCCACCTACCCCAAGCCAACGATTAAAGGATATTGGTTGGATTGGATCACTCGAATCTTATATCGAAGCCGTTACCACCTCGGGTATTCCCATTAAGAGCAGCCAAGCTTGGGAGCAAAATCATCCACCATTTGCCCAACGCTTTGCTGGACCATTGCGCGATGATCAAATTAAAAATGTAACTAAGTTTGTTGCGAACTGGCGGCTGAAGCCATTTACAGATGGTGTTGTTGACGCCCCCAAGCCAGGTGCTGGTTCTGGCCCACAGCCAACACCAATGCCGCTTGGTCCCAAGGAAAACGCTGGTTTAGAAGTGTTTAAAGGCGCAGGTGGCTGCACTGCTTGTCATGCCGTTCGTGGCGTTGCGGCAGGTGCAGTTGGCCCCACGCTTAACAAGTTAGTCTCGACTGCCGAAAAACGTGTGACCCAAGCCGATTATAAGGCTGCTGGTGGCAAAGCAACTGATGCTGCTGGTTATATTCGTGAATCTATTGTGGCTCCGAATACTTACATTGTTCCAGATTGCCCGCAAGGTGCATGTCCATCAGGCGTGATGATTCAAAACTTGCAGCAAATACTCAAGCCAGAAGAACTAGAAAATCTCATTGCTTATTTGATGACACTACGTTAAACCTAACAGGCATAACAAAAAAACGCCGAGCTTTAAAAGCTTGGCGTTTTTTGTTTGCATTGTAAAACAGATTTCCGCCAAAATTACTGCCCGGTGTAGCTACGGTGCAACAAAACTGCCCCGAAACCACACCGGATGATGATTTTGGAATTACATCTTTTTAGCGGACAGCTTTTTCAGTTTGCTTATCAAAAATATGAAATACATCCATATTTAATGCCACTTTGACTGTATTGCCAACGTGGGCTTGGGTGCGAGGGTCAACACGAGCGAGCATCGACTTACCCTTTGAATTGAGGTATACGATGACTTCGTTACCCATCAATTCGGTCACTTCGACCTCAGCTTCGATCTCTTGTGAATGAATGCCCGGCGGGGTAAAGTTTGAATCGTGAATGTTCTCTGGGCGCAACCCAAAGATAACCTGCTTGCCACGCATTGAGCGATAAGTCTCAGCTCGGGTTTCTGGAATCTTGACACGGAAGGCTCCGGTGTCAACATAAACATCATTGCCATCTCCTGTCAAGGTGGCATCAAACAAGTTCATGCTCGGGCTACCAATGAAACCAGCGACAAACACATTGTCAGGGCGATCATAAAGTTTTTGTGGGGTATCGATTTGCATCAACAAACCATCTTTCATCACCGCAATACGAGTGCCCATCGTCATGGCTTCAACCTGGTCGTGGGTGACATAGATGAAAGTCGTGCCCAATTGCTGGTGCAACTTGCTAATTTCAGCACGGGCTTGCACACGCAACTTGGCATCCAAGTTCGAGAGTGGTTCGTCCATCAAGAACACGGCAGGGTTACGCACAATGGCACGACCTACGGCCACACGTTGACGCTGACCACCCGATAATTGCTTGGGTTTGCGATCTAGCAAATGCTGAATGCCGAGACGACCAGCGGCTTCTTTTACACGCTTGTCAATTTCAGGCTTGGGCACCTTGCGCAACTTCAAACCAAATGCCATGTTGTCATATACGCTCATGTGTGGGTACAAAGCATAAGACTGGAACACCATCGCAATATCGCGATCTTTTGGTGCAACGTCGTTTACAACGCGATCACCTATATAAATTTTGCCTTCGCTAATTTCTTCTAGCCCAGCCAACATACGCAATGATGTGGTTTTGCCACAACCCGATGGACCGACGAACACTAAAAATTCGCGATCCGCGATGGAAATGTTGAGGTCTTTGACCGCAGTGACATCTCCTGCATACTTTTTGGTTACATGCTCGAACGTAACGCTTGCCATAATATTTTCCTCTGCTGGTTTTTGACAGTTTATTTTAATAAATATAGTCGACGATTTAGCGAAATATTTTGACGAACCCATTGTTCGTGTCTACTTCGTTATATCGTATGATGTGGAAACCTTGCATAACCACATCAACCAGTGAATATTGTATTCGAAACAAACCCTATAACCTTAATCTCATCATTAGTAAGGCCGAGAAATTGCCTTAAATTTTCTATATTAAAGCAAATTCCGAAAATCCGAAAAGATGAAGTATTGATTTGGATATGAAGCGGCTCACTTTCTTAAGACAGTGTTTCTTAAAACAATTTTTCGCCGAAATCACTATCTCAGCGTTGTTATGGGGCGGCTTTGCCGCCCCATAACAACGCTGAGATAGTGATTTCGGCATTCGTTTTGTCTAAATATGCTCTCTGATTTGATAAAACCACGTAATTTCAGCTGACAAAAAAGTGAAATTTGATTTAAGAAACACTCTCTAAAAGATATC
>JAGWYZ010000122.1 GCA_018969115.1 Chloroflexota bacterium
TAGACATATATTATTACTAATTTAGCAGTCAATAGCACAAATGTCAATCAATGTATCACTTATGTGTCACTTTTGGCAACAAGCAACGTAGATTTTAGAATTAAACTAGACCCGAAGTGACTCCATTTTTAGGGGGTCACCTCACTATCGTTCATGGCGGTGGTTGTCGGCTTGTTTATTTGTTTCATACCTCAAACATACCCGATAACCATCTCTTTTAGCGAAAACTAAAGTATTCACGTATTCACTCATTTCCTTGTCGCCACAATAAGCTGGGTAGTGAGGCCAACAAACAGGCCATGCTCCACAATACCAGCGCGGGCCGAGAGGGTAGCAGCGAGCGCGGCTGGGTCTGAAATGGGGCCAAAATGGCTATCGAGAATAAAATTGCCTTGATCGGTAATAAAATTGCCGCCGGTTTTGCTTTGGCGTAATGTCACTTTGGCTCCCAATGATTCAAGAAAACGACGTTGCGAACCCCAGCCAAACGGCACAACTTCGATTGGCACATGCCATTTTGTGCCTAACGCGGGCGAAAGTTTGCTTTCGTCCACAATAATAATCTCGCGCAGGCTGGCTTGGGCCACAATTTTCTCACGAAGCAAGGCCCCGCCGCCGCCCTTGATCAAATTCAACTGCGGGTCAACCTCATCAGCGCCATCAATCGTCAAATCGATATGATCATATGCTTCGAGTGTGGTCAATGGAATCCCCAACTCAGTGGCATGGCGCTCAATATTTTTTGAGCATGGAACCCCTACAATATTGCTCAGGCTGCCATCGCCCAATCTACGCGCAATCGCCCGCAAGGCCCATAATGCCGTGCTGCCCTCACCTAGCCCCACCACCATGCCCGAGGTAATGAGTGTCACTGCTTGCTCAGCAGCTTGTCTTTTTAATTCATCCATAAAATCACTGAGGTACAAGTAAATCTGACGATATCGCAAACCTCGGAGGTTTATGCCATTATTTTAACTCGCGCATCCGCCGCTCAACATACGCCGTTAATTCTTCTTTAACGGCTGGGTCGATGGGAGGCGGCTCATAGTTATTCAATAACTCTTTCCAAATTTTATGCGCTCGTTGCCCCGCGTCCAACTTACCATTTTCTTCCCATTGCCCAATATTCAACCGATCAGCCACAGCCGACTTATAAAACTCAGTTTGATAACGCCCCAAGGTGTGCGAAGTGCCAAAATGATGCCCACCCGGCCCAATCTCGGCCATCATGTCCAGCGCTAAAGTCGCATCACTAATCTCGACCGGCTCAAATAAATGATGCATCATGGCAATACCTTCAACATCGATAATAAATTTCTCGAATGAACATACCAAGCCACCCTCAAGCCAACCTGCGCCATGTTGCACCCAATTGGTATGACTCATCACCACCGGCCACAAACACATTTGCGTCTCATAAGCGGCTTGGGCATCGACCAATTTGCTGGTGTTAAGCCCACCGCTACCGCGATAAGGCAAACCATAACGCCGCGCCAATTGCGCCCCCGCAAAAAATGCCCATGCCCCTTCGGGGGTACCGAAGGCTGGGCCACCCGTCGCCAAATCAATATTGGTGGTAAAACCGCCATAAATAACCGGCACGCCCGGATTACAAATTTGAGTCAACGCAATGCCAGCCAAAGCTTCGGCATTTTGCTGCGCTACCGCCGCCGCCATCGTAATAGGCGACATCGCCCCCGCCAAAATAAATGGCGTTACGACCAAAGGTTGCCCACCCCGTGAATAAGTGATGAGACCTTGTGCCATGCTAGTGTCGTAACGCAACGGGCTATTGGCGTTAATAATGCTGGCAAACACCGGTTGTTTGCGAATTTCATCATGCCCACCAAACACAATGGCCGCCATATTCAAGCAGTCATTACACACCATTGTGCCGTGAGCAGCTTGGGCTATCGGCTTATCACTCAGGGTAAAAATGGCGTGCCCACGCGCCAAATGCCGATGCGTCACCGGCAGGTCTTGCGGCTCGGTCACTTGGCTTTCGACCACATTAATCGGTGGGCACATGTGAATGAGCTTGACCAAGTTTTGCACATCGGCAATCGAACCATCACGCCGACCTTTGTCGTAATCTGACACAAAAGGGGTACCGCTGGTGCTGACAAACACCGTGTTGTTGCCGCCCACCGTCACATTTTTTAATGGGTCACGCGCCCGCAGTGTAAATTCACTCGGCGCTTTGCTCACCAGTGACATCAACAACGCCCGATCAATCCAAACATGCTGGGCTTTATGATCGACCCGTGCGCCTGCTTTCTCCCACAAACTTAAAGACTCAGGCTCAACAAAATCAATCCCAATTTCCTCTAAAATGCGCATCGAGGCATTATGAATTTTGTCGATCTGCTCTTGATTGAGCATTTCGACTGGTGGAAAACGATTTTTTAATACGCGGTAGGGCAATGAGTCAATGGGGGTGCGTTTGCGAGCCGTGCGACGGGTTGCGCGATCAACGCGGGGGGTAGCAGCAGTTATCATAAATTTAAACACTTATTATCCGCGTAATTAAAACGATTCCGTTGTGTGAGTCGAGTAAGCCATGAACCATGAGCTGTGAGCCTTGCATCAAAGCTCAAGACTCACCCTCATCACCTGCGCATCTGCATCATAACGGCTAGCAAAACCCAACTTGTGAGCAACAGCCAGCATACCTGCATTTTGTGGCAAAATATCGGCCTCGATGCGCAAAAGCCCCTCGGCACGCGCCACCTCAATGAGGCGGCTGAGCAAAGCCGTGCCAAACCCATGCCGCTGATAGCGGTCGCTAATCAAAATGGCCCATTCTGCTGAACTATTGACAGGATCTTTTATCAAACGCCCCACACCCAAAATTTCTTTTTCGCCATTTTCTGGAGTGGCACGTTCAATCACCAATGCAATTTGTCGATCATAATCGACAAAACACAGACGCAGCAACCGTTCGTGCGATATACGCTCGGCCAAGGCAATAGAATGAAAATAACGCAAATACACGCTATATTCAGACACATTGGCATGAAATTTGCGCATCAACGGCTCATCTTCAGGCGAAATGGGGCGAATATTGACCATCTCACCCATTTTGTCTTGCCATTGCCACGCATAATGATGCGGATAAGGCCGAATGGCAAGCCGAGGCAAAGTAGCAGCAGGCTGCGAAAGCGGGTGCAACACCACCCTCGCATCCAGCGCAATTGCACCCTCTGGCCCCACCACCAATGGATTAATATCAATCTCTTTAATCCAACATTGCTCGGCCACCAATTGGCTAAATTGCACTAAGGCCTGCTCAATCGCAGGCATCGCCACCGGTCGCCGCCCACGCACACCCTTCAGTGCCTCATAAATGCGGGTGCGTTCAATCATTCGACGGGCCAAATTGGTATTCAGCGGCGGCAAACCCAGTGAGCGATCTTTGAATACCTCAACCAATTGCCCGCCCGCCCCCACCAATAACACTGGCCCAAATTGGGTATCGATACTGCTGCCCAAAATCAACTCATAATGCTCATCCGATTTTGCAATCATCGGCTGCACCGCCACGCCCAGAAAATCTGCAGGCGACACAGCAGCACAAATTACCGCAAATGCCTGACGAACCGCCTCGGCATTGGCTAAATTGAGCTTCACACCACCCACATCGGTTTTATGGGTGATGGTGTGCGAATGTAATTTCAGCACCACTGGGTAACCAAGTGCTGCGGCGGCATTGACGGCCTCATCGGCACTCGCCGCGACCACTGTGCGCACGGTTGGCAAGCCATAAGCCGCCAAGAGTTGCTTCGATTCAACCTCACTCAGCAACGCACGCCCTTCAAGGCGCACATTTTCAATCAACTGTTTTACCGCCTCGCGGTCAATTTGTTGACTATCGACAAAACGCGGGGTGGCATATAGTGTGTTTAGGTTTTCGGTCGATTGCCACATCGACGCAAAATGGCTGGCAGCAACATCGGGGTAATCAAAAGTAGGAATCTTGGCGCGATTGAGAATATCGCGGCTGATCTGCATCCCACTGCCCCCCATCCAACTGGCCAAAACCGGTTTACCAGCCGGTTTTTTGGCGTTAGCCAAAGCTTCAGCAATTTTAGCCGGGTCAGTCATGGCTTGTGGAGTCAATATCACCAACAAGCCATCGGTATTGGGGTCATTAAGCGCGAGCGCGGTGGCAGCGACATAGCGCTCAAAATCAGCATCGCCCAACACATCAATTGGGTTGTTATGACTCCACGCCTCTGGCAATACGTTGCTCAAGGCCGCAATCGTTTCGGGCGCAAGGGCGCTGATCTTGCCACCCGACGTAATGACGGCATCCGAGGCGATCACACCCGGCCCACCGGCATTGGTCACAATGGTCAAATTTGGCCCCAAGGGGCGCGGCTGTTTAGCCAACACCTCGGCCATATGAAACAGATCGGTAATAGTGTGCACCCGCAATACACCACACCGCCGAAAGGCCGCTTCGAGCACATCATCACTACCTACCAATGAGCCAGTATGCGAGGCAGCGGCTTTGGCAGCAGCTTCGGTGACACCGGGTTTCATAATGATGATGGGTTTATTGAGGGCGGTTTCGCGAGCAGCAGACATAAACGAGCGCACATCGCCGATGCTTTCCATATAAATCAAGATGCTCTTGGTATAGACATCCTCATTTAAATAGTCAATCAAATCACCCCAGCCGACATCTAACATCGACCCCACCGAGACAAATTTGCTAAACCCAACATTTTCGTGCAAGCTCCAATCGAGAATCGCCGTACACAATGCCCCACTTTGGCTGATAAATGCCACATTACCAGCGGCAGGCATGGCGTTGGCAAAGGTGGCATTCATGCCATTCAACGTATTCATCACACCAAGACAATTGGGACCAATCAGGCGTATTTTGCCTTGGTGGGCAATTTGCAAAATCTCTTGCTCAAGTTTTTGCCCGTTCGCGCCTACTTCTTTAAACCCCGCCGAAATAATAATGACCGCCCGCACCCCGTCTTCAGCACATTCGCGCATAATGTCGGGCACGGTGGCAGCTGGGGTGACAATCACCGCCAAATCGACCATCGCCCCACCGCTGGCGCGTTTGGGCACATCGCTCAATTTTTTAAAGGCAGGTATGCCTAACAACGTGGCGTATTTTGGATTGATTGGGTAAACCTTGCCACGATATGCGCCTTGACATAAATTGGCGAGGATAGCCCGCCCCACTGTACCTTCGCGCTCGGTAGCGCCAATAATGGCGATACTCTTCGGTTCAAAAATCTTGCGTAATGGAGATAACGTTGACTCATTCATAATCACATCAAAATTGATTAGGTAGTTTAAACACTTTAACGGCTAAATGCACCACACTTCAGATCAATAGCAACTGGTCATATGGATGGAATTTCAATTTTACGCGCTTTACCGCTGTGCCATTTAAACACCCATTTACCAATTTCAACCAACATCACCAAACACAACACCACCCCCAACACAATCCCCCATTGCAACAGGCTAAGCGCCTGAATTTGCAATACCCCAGACAAGGTCGGTATGACAAATGCCGCCGATGTGAGCACCAACGCCACAAATTCGGCTCCCACCAGCCACAGGTTTTTACATATAGGTTGCGCACGCCATAATGGCTGATATAGGGTGCGATACGACACAATAATAATGAGCGAGTTGAGCGTAAACAAAGCAAACACCATACTCCGCGCCAGAGTAATATTATTTTCGACAAAGGCATAATAACCAAACAACCCCAAACCACCCAACATGCTGCTCAAGCCCACCAAAAATACCAACCCAAGGTTAAATGGTGGCAGAATCGATGCCGTTTTTGCGCGTGGGGCTTGCTGCATCACTCCTACTTCGGCAGGCTCAAAACCAAGCACAATATCAATCGGGCCATCAATGACCAAATTAATCCACAAAATCTGTGCCACCAATAACGGCATAGGCCAATCAAGCACCAATGCTCCAAAGATGGTCAACATCGCCGCAAACGAATTGGACAAGACATAAGCTACCACCTTGCAGATATTTGTAAAAATAACACGGCCTTCTTCGATGGCGGCCACAATGGTGCGAAAATTATTGTCGAGCAAAATTAAGTCAGCCGTTTCTTTGGCGACATCGGTCGCATTATCGACCACCACCCCAATATCGGCACGACGCAGAGCCGGGGCATCATTTACGCCATCCCCAATCATGGCAGTCACTTGGCCTTGGGCTTGCAAAGCCGTCACAATCCGCAATTTATCGTGCGGACGGATGCGCGAAAAGACATTGCAATAGACCACTCGTTGTTGTAACTGGGCATCACTCAACGATGATAATTCTTGTCCATCCAAAATTTGATCCACCGCGACGTTTAATCCAACCGCTCGCGCCACCCGCTCTGCCGTGCGGCGATAATCCCCCGTGATCATCTTTACCTGAATACCGGCTTGTTGGGCTTGTGCAATGGCCTCTGGAACGCCTTTACGGATGGGATCATCGATGCCAACCAGACCAACCCACGTATAAGCGCTGTGCTGCTCAAGCGGTATCGGGGCAAGCGTATGCGTAAAATCACGATAAGCCAACCCGATCACGCGCAACCCATCCGCTGCCCAGGCATCGATCTGCTGCAAAATTACCTGACGCTCAGTTTCAGCCATCGCACACATCGCCAACACAATCTCGGGTGCGCCTTTCAAATAATCGGTTAACCCGGGTTCAGTTTGCACCCGCACACTCATAAATTTGCTCTCGCTCGAAAACAATTCTTCACTCAAACGTGGGGCGGCAGCCAATATTTCGGCTTCGTGACCGAGCTTGCCGCGCAAATATTCGGTCAGTGCCAACTCGACCGGGCCTTCTTCATTATTACACCGTGCCATCACCTCAATCGCTCGCTTCGGCCCCCACTGGGTTTCTTGAGTTTGCAAACGGCTTACCCGCATCCGCCCTTCGGTCAACGTGCCGGTTTTGTCGGTGCAAATCACATTCACCGCGCCCAAAGTTTCAACAGCCACCAGTTTTTTAACCAAGCCTTTGCTTTTTAAAATTTTGCGCATACCCAGCACCAAAATCACCGTAACCGCAATGAGCAAGCCCTCTGGCACGGCAGCAATGGCCAATACAATCGACATACGCAACATCTCAAACAGCGGCTTGCCCAACCATAAACCAGTCACAAAAACCATCAAGGTAAGCGCCAAAACCAATTTGGTGAGGGTTTGGCTAAGCCCACGCAAACGTTGTTGCAATGGGGTTTCGGTGTGAATGGGGTCTTGCAAACTAACGGCAATCTTGCCAAGCTCGGTCTGCATCCCCGTTGCTAAGACTTTCATCACCCCGCGCCCCATCGCCACAGTAGTTCCCATAAATACATGTGTTGCACCCTCTCGGTCTGGTGCCTTGTCAATAACCTCACTTTCGCCGGTTAAGATGGCCTCATTGATGCTTAGTTTTTGGGCTTCGAGCAAAATGCCATCACATGGCACAAGGTCGCCGATACTTAACAAAACCACATCATCAGGCACCAATTCACGCACGGGAATATCTTGTTTGACAGTAGCCCGAATAACAGAGGTTTGGTGTTGCATTAACCCTTGCAATGCCAAATAAGTACGCTGGGCGTTATATTCTTGGGTAAAACCCAAGACCGCGTTGGTCATCACCACCGCCAAAATAATCACAAAATCAGCAATTTCGCCCAACAGTAACGAAATCAGCGCCGCCACTAAAATGAGATAAACCAAGGGGCTTTTAAATTGCGACAAAAAGATCAATATCGCATTGGGGCCTTGACGCACCGATAACTCGTTATAGCCAAACTGGGTACGGCGCACCATCACCTCGGGTTGGCTCAGGCCTTGATATTTGGGTTGTAAATCGGGTGATGATTGCATAAACCCAATGCTGATAGATTCTTGACCCAAAATCTATAGCCAACTGGGTAATGCCGCCCCACCCACTCTACGAGTGACAATTCAAACCAATGCGCTTATGCTGTGTGCCAAAGAGATAGGAGATACTATGTTTAAGAAAATATTGGTTCCCGTAGATGGCTCAGAGTTTAGCGAAAAAGCCATTGCAATCGCCTGTGATTTAGCCCGCTCGATGAATAGCGAGCTATATTTGGTACAAGCCATTGCACAACTTGAAGAAACGTATATTCTTGACACCTCAATAAACGTGCCAAGTGAACGGGAAACCCTGTTATTGCCGCATCGGCAACGCATCGGCATTACAAACCCTATGGCAACCTTGGCCACCGATTATTTAACCACGCTACAACGGCGATTAACCGATCAGGGCTTAAATGTCAAAACCCATGTCATGGAAGGTAGCCCAGCCGCCGCAATCATTGACTACGCGGTGACGATTCAATCCGATTTAATCGTTATGTCTACTCATGGGCGCAGTGGTCTCGGCCGCTGGCTGATTGGCAGCGTCGCTGACCGGGTGGTCAAGCATGGCAGCGTGCCGGTGATGCTGGTGCGCCCATAACGGCACAACCACCGGCTCAACCAATCACGGGCACATGAACCATTCACGCCGAATTTCAGCCTTATAAATTAATTTGCCCGCCTTAACTGTCGCCAAACGGTAGGGCGGGCACAAGACTGCATCTTGTTGGTCGTTGCTGTCGAGCAGCACAAAATCGGCGGGTGCGCCAACTGCTACGCTACAGGCGGGCAAGCCCATCGCTAAACGCGGGTGCGCCGTCACCATCTCACGGGTAAGATTGAGTTCATCTGTGCCAGTCATGTGCGTTGTATGGGCCAAGATGTAAGCCGCCGACAAAACATCATAATTGCCAAATGGGTTAAATGGGTCACGCACATTGTCCGAGGCCGCCGATACATTCACCCCACGCGCCAGCAATTCTTTGACCCGTGTTACCCCACGCGGGGCTGGAAATTGATTGCGGCCTTGCAGCACCAAATTACACGAGGGCAAGGCAATAATATGAATCCCCGCTGCCGCCACTTTATCCATCACCCGCCCTGCATCAACCTCATTCATAAACGACAAAGAACAGCAATGTCCTGCCACGACTTGGCCTTGCAAGCCATAGGCAATGGTCAACTCAGCCATTTGTTCGAGTTCACCCGATTGCGGGTTATTGTTTTCATCAATATGCAAATCAAGTGTTTTGCCAAATTGAGCCGCCAGCCGAAAAGCGGCCTGTAACGCGGCGGTTTTGTCGGGCGCAAAACTGGGAGCGCTGCCCACAATATCAACCCCCATGCGCAACGCCACATCCATCATCTCATCGCGACTTTGGCTTGCCCCAGCCAACCCCAACGCCACTGTTTGCAAAGTGATGACCTGTTTATAGCGCTCGCGCACCTCTAAAGTTGCCTCAACCATCTCTAAATCTTGCCGATCAACCACGTTAATATGGGTACGCATGGCGGTTGTGCCATGTGAAATAGCGCACTCGATGGCGCGGCTGGCACGAGCAATTGCATCGGCTTTGCTCAGTTGGGGCCGCCCAGCAAACCACACTTGTACCGCCTCTTCGAGCGTGCCACTGTGATTGGTCATCGGCACATAGGTTTTGTCGAGATGCACATGCGCATCGACAAGCCCCGGCATCAGCACATTGCCGTTGGCTGGCAAAATGGTGGTGGCGGTGACGACATTTTCAGAGCTATTGGCCGGGTAAATGGCTTGCACAACCCCTGCGCCAATGCCAATATCGACCAATCGACCATCGGTCAGTTGTGCCGATTGAATGAGTAGATCATGTGTCATAAAAAAATTGTGCGTCAGGAGCGCCGTCATCCTGACAGCGCTTTGAGTTACCCATTCTCATTTCAAAAGTTAGTCAAAGGACCATCAAGATGATGACGCTCCCACAATTACGCTATTGTCGGTATTTCAAAACGGCTGATATCGGCAATCAACTGCCCAAGCCGAACCTTGGCCGCGGCAAGCAACTGCTGGCCTTTTTCGGCTGTACCGAGGGTAGCATCGCCAAAAACACCCGTGCTGCTCCAATCACGGCTGAGCCAAGCTGCCGAGGCTGCGCCGAAAAAAAATAAGGGCGGGGCACTGACCGGAAATTGGGCAAAATGGGTGGGCGCTTGGCTCATATCCACCAAATCGGGGGTCAATGCCAACACCAGCGAGGTTTCTAATTCACCAGCATGAAAACCCAACCGCCGCTCATTGTCGCTAATGGCAAAGGGTGGCTCGACATATAAATGCGGGTGCAAGCAAAAGGTCATCAGACCGGTTTCGGCACGAATGTCACGCGCCGCCGCATCGAGCACCGCCATATTGCCGCCATGCCCATTGATAAACACCAGCCGCCGAAAACCCGAAGCCGCCACCCCCTTGGCGATGTCCAGTAAGACCGCATTGAGCGTGGCGGCGCTTAGGCTAAAGGTGCCAGCAAAGCCGGTGTGCTCGTTGCTTTTGCCATAGGTGACGGGCGGCAACGCCCACGCCTGCACCTCAGCCGATAAAGCCGCTAAGGTCTGATTCAGCACCTCGGTCACAAGCAAGGTGTCAGTCCACACTGGCAAATGGGGCCCATGTTGCTCAATCGCCCCCACCGGCAAAATGACCACCCCTTCATTTTTGGGCAAATCACGAATTTGGGTCCAAGAGAGATGATGTAAATGGCGCGTCATGCAATTGCCACCTTCATATGCCCGGGATTGAGTAGGTTGTGCGGATCCCACATCCGCTTGGCATCCAAGATCGGCTGCCCATTCCAACGTACATCTTCATCCAATTTGTGGGTGTGGGCATTGGCAACCCACATGCCCAAACTTTCACAATAATTCATCACGTCCCAAAGCTGTTGTTTGTCTTTAAAATAGACCAAACTCAGGCCAGCGGGGGTGATCCAGCCGCCCCATTTTAGCCATTCAATATGGGTCAAAACAGCATCGCCATAATGGGCTTTGCGGGTTTGATATTGCTCGATCACCTTGTCGGCGCTAAACACATCTTGCATATAGGTCCAGTTTTCGTCGGCTTTCATGGCCCAAAGCGTGGTGTGGTTATAGCTAAAGTCAGATAGTTGTATTTTACCTACCTTCAAATAATCTTCGTGAGCGCCATGCCACGTGATTACACCGCCCTGTTTGGCGGCGGCGGCGGCAACAGTGGCTTGGTCGGCGGCGGCAATCAACAAAACAGCCGCTTTACCATCTGGGGTTGCACCCAATTTCACCAGTTGTTTAAAAAATGGCGTAATCGTGGCCTCGTGGGTCGAGATCAAACGACACTCGAAGGGCGCATCGAAGGCCAAATGTTTGCCAAACAACACCGCATCTTCAAAGGTGTCAAACGCAATGGCATGTTGTTGCCAAACTTGGGCCGGGGCCAAGGCATAGGTGAGGTCGGCAATCACACAGGTGAGGCCACAATTGTGAATCACGCCCATCATCTCGGCGTAGCTGCTTACTTCAATCACACGCGGGGTCTCTTCGGCGGTCACAATTGTCGCGCCCAAAATATTACCTTCATCCCACACCGTGCCCCATTTTAATGAGCCAATGCCCCCCGCCCCACCCGCAATAAACCCGGCGGCGGTCGATGAAATAAGCGTGCTGGGGTAAAAACGCATCTCGGCCCCAATCGCCCGTGCGGCCTTTTCAATGTCAATGAGCTTGACCCCGGCCTGCACTTTGGCGGCGCTGGGGCTGATGTCTAAAATTTTATCGAGCTTGACCATGCTCAACATCAGCCCCCCCTGCATCGGCACCCCTTGCCCATAATTGCCAGTGCCAGCGCCCTTGGGTGTAATCGGCACGCGATGTTGCACCGCCAAGCCGATCACTTCGCACAATTGCGCCATGGTGGTGGGCGACACAATCACTTCGGCCTTGTTGTTATCTAATTCGGGTTTTAACACTGGCGAATACCAATAACAATCACGCGACCAAAACGACAATTGTTTTGCATCGACAATGATATTGGCACTGCCAACACAGTTTTCGAGGGATTGTAAGAAGGTGCTGTTCATAAAATGAAAGTTTAGGTGTAAACTATAGCAATACAAATATTATACTTGTTATAATTTACTGCACAAGGAGCAGATATGCCGTCGATCTCAGAGCTAAAATGGATTATTGTATGGATATGGGCGATCTGGCTGGCGCTGGTCACGATCATGAACATTTGCGAAGCGTTGATGGCGCTCAAGATCCTGCCCGCCAACTTCAAATTCGCCTCGAGCAATTGGTCACTGTTGCTCAATGTGACCGCCATTTACAACACCCCACGCGCCATTGTGGCACTGTTGTTTGCGGGTGCAATTGTATGGGAGGCCGCCGCCACGATCTTATTATTCGTCGCGGGGCTGGGTCACAGTTTGCCCATCACCGACCTCGGTTTTGGGCTAATGATCGCCCTGTGGGGCGGCTTCTTGCTCATGAGCCAATTTTTCCGCTCCTTCGTCGTCAACCCCGCCATCCCCGAAGCCCATCGCAGTATTTACGGCGTGTGCATGCTTTCATGGGTAGCGATGCATGTTTTTTAATGGTCAGTGGTTAATGGTTAATGGTCAATGGTTAATGGTCAATGGTTAATGGTTAATGGTCAGTGATTAATGATGAATGAGTCATGAGTCATGACTCGTAACTCGTGACCTGTGATTTCACTAACCATTAACCATTAACCATTAACCATTAACCATTGACCATTAACCATTGACCATTAACCATTGACCATTAACCATTGACCATTAACCATTGACCA
>JAGWYZ010000123.1 GCA_018969115.1 Chloroflexota bacterium
TTGATGCTTGCTAGCGTTGCTATGATTGCTTCGACTGTTTTGTATACTGCGGGGGGATGTTGTTCTTCTTTTTTTTTCATACCCTCTGTTTTACTACAGATTTGAACAACATCCCTACTTTTAGACTAAACTACCGTAGTAACAAAGAATGATAGATTTGCTATTCACTATAACTATCTACTATAACTATTCGCTATCAACTACCCATGACTTCAGCCATGATGGCCACAGCATCAGGGGTGACGGGCGTGACGATGAGTGTTGTGATGGGCACGGTGTGCCACGCCTTTAGCTTTTCGGCAATGCGGGCTTTGGGGCCACAGAGCGACATCTCATCCACCAATTCATCTGGAATGGCTGCTGCTGCCGCCTCTTTTTGCCCCGACAAATACAAGTCTTGCACTTTAGCGGCGGCTTCGGCATAGCCATAACGGCAGGCCAATGTATTGTAAAAATTCATACCGCGTGCGCCCATGCCACCAATATACAGTGCCAATTGAGGCTTGATCATGGCTTGGCATTTCGCCACATCATTGCCCACCGCCACCATGACTGATGGTGCAATGTCGAAACCGTCTTGCCCAATGGTGATGGCTTGGGCGCGTTTTGCCATGCCTGCATCAACATTGGGTTTTAGCACCGTGGGGTAATGTTTGGGGGCAAAGAAAATGGGCAGCCAGCCATCGCCAATTTCAGCCGCCAGTTGCACATTTTTTTCACCAATAGCGGCTAGGTAAATGGGTAAATCGGCCCGCCCGTGCAATATGCTTTTGAGCGGCACACCAAGCCCAGTGGCATCGGCCCCGCGATAGGGAATTTGGTAATGTTCGCCGACATGCACCACCGGCTGCTCGCGTTTAAAAATGCTACGCACAATGCTCACATATTCACGGGTGCGGGCAAGGGGTTTGCCATAAGCCACGCCATGCCAACCCTCTACCACTTGTGGGCCAGACACCCCTAATCCCAGCAAAAATCGCCCACCCGACAATTGATCAAGTGTCATGGCTGTCATAGCCGTATTGGCTGGGGTGCGGGCCGGTATTTGCATAATGGCGCTGCCTAGCTTGATTTTGCTGGTCTGTGCCCCAATCCATGCCAGTGGTGTCACCGCATCCGAGCCATAGGCCTCGGCGGTCCAGACCGAATGAAACCCGAGTTGCTCGGCTTGTTTGATCAAATCAATCGGCAAACGCATTTTGCCGCCAGAGTAACCAAGATAAAGTCCTAATCGCATAGATGGCAGTGTATCAGAAGTCTGTTTGTAAGGAGTGGTTGTATACTGTCATTATGCCGCCTCAAGCGTCGTCTTTGCCTCATCACCCACACGATGCATTTTTTAAAGAAGTTTTTGCTGACCTAACAAATGCCCGTGAATTAATTGAGCGTCATGCTCCATCAGCGTTTGTGACTTTAATTAACCTGGATACTTTAGAGCAATTTGATACCAGTTTTATTGATGAAGACTTGCGCCAACATTTTGCCGATTTAGCGTTTAAAGTGCGGCTAAAGCGCGGCGGCGAAGCCTATGTATGCTTATTACTCGACCATAAAAGTTACCCTGATAAATGGGTTTTGTTGCAATTACTACGCTATGAATTGCAGATTTGGGACAATGCTCGTAAGCAAGGCGTAAAAACCTTACCGGTTGTTTTTCCAATGGTTGTGTATCATGGCAAACGCAAATGGCATGTTTCTTTGCAATTTAGTAGTTTATTCAGCTTAACAGGATTGCAAACGTTACAGCCTTATGTACCCAATTTTGCTTACCATTTATTTGATCTAAATGTCATAAGTGACCAATCTTTAGATGATGCTGGATTGGTTAATGCGGCATTAGGCACAATGAAATATATTTTTAGCGATGAAATACAAATCCAATTGGGGCGTATTTTTCGGCAATTGCGCGGTTTGCCGCCTGAAAAAATGAAACACTATATGCAAATTGTGCTACGATATATCATGATTAATGCAGCAAATTTGACACGCGAACAGTTTGAGCAAATCGTGCAAGACGAAATACGCGATGATGAATTGGCGGAGGGTGCAATGACATTAGCACAACAACTGATTTTAGAAGGCAAGCAAGTTGGTTTAATCGAAGGTAAACAAGTAGGGTTAATCGAAGGCGAAAAACGAGGCAAGCAAGTCGGGTTTATCGAAATTGCCACCCGTTTGTTGCGCCGTCGTTTTAACGTTGTGCCTGCCGATATCGCCTTGCTGCTAAAACAAACCTCCACCGAACATCTAGCTGAGTTCGGTGAGGCTGTGTTTGATTTTACAAGTATCGATGATGCTCGTGTATGGCTTGTGCAGCATTCTGTATCGGCTAATTAGGCTGAATTGGGCAAAACCTACATCTGGGCGATCTCAGTTTGCCCACCCAAAATGTAATCATCGGGTTGCACCAAGGCCGTGGCCGTCGCGGCTGGCAAATACACATCGGTGCGCGACCCAAAGCGAATGAGGCCAAATTTGTCGCCACGCGCCAACAGTGCGCCGGGCTTGGCGCGGTTCACAATGCGCCGCGCCACCGCGCCCACCCGTTGCGCCACCACACAATAGCCGCCGTGTGCGCCTTCGATAGCCGTATAAGTCGCCACATTATGCTCGGCGGCGGCAGTGCTGGCAATCGCATAGCCGCCATCTTCATGCCACACTTGCAGCACTTTGCCCGCAATGGGCGCACGGTTGATATGTACATCGGTGATGTCTAAAAAGGTTGAAATCCGGAGCCACTCATGCACGCCAGTTTCATTTGCAAAATGGTCGGTGCTGATATTTTCAATCGCCAAGACGCGCCCGTCACAGGCTGCCAATACTGCATTTGGCATCTCATCGGGTGCTGGCACATTGCGGCGCAGGTCACGCAAGAAAATAGTGGCTAAACCAGCGCCCGCCAATGGCAATAAGGCCAAGGGTTTGAGTGAACGCGGGGCCAGTTTTTGCCATAGCCACGCCAATGCCCCAGCCCCAGCAATAAATGGCACGGCATCGGTGTCGAAGCTAAATTTGCCCAAACGGACGCGGTTGGTGTGACGTAAAGGGGCCAATTGGGCCGCATGGGCGGGTGATGCCTGATTAAATCGCAAATGATGCACCCATGCGGGTGGCACATTGCGCAAAATGGTGTCGCGTCTAAATTCGTGTTGCGCCAATAATGGGTCAATCAGCGTACTCACAGATTGGTCATACCCGACCAATGTTTGCTTTAATTTACGCAACCATGCATATTCAATATAGCTTAACACCCCATCGGGTTTGAGCATTTGGCGATATTGTTTGAGAATTCCTTCAGTTAATTCAAGCGGCAACCGCGTGAAGGGTAGGGTAGAAATGATGTAGTCGAATGGCTCTGGCTCGTTAAGTTCAGTGACACTCATGGTGCGAAACGATACCCGCTCGCGCACGGCAGCAAAATCTGGCTCGGTTTCAAAACGCTGCCGCAAAAAATCCATAAATTCGGGGTTCAAATCGCATACTGTCAATCGGTCGCCCGGCTCCATCACTTTTACAATTTCGGCAGTGATTGGGCCGGTGCCGCTGCCAACTTCGAGAATGTTGGCTGGGCCTTGGCGGCGTTCTAGCTCAGACACCATCGCCCGACCACTAAACCGTGAACATGGCAGCAATGCGCCTACATCGGCGGCCCCGCTCAAAAGTTGACGTATGAAAAAAGCTTGTTCGTTCATCTTTTTGGATTGTAACCTGTGACAGTAAGGCTGTAGAAAAAAGAGCTGGTGACATTTAATGAATGACCGTTGTCGCTTATTTGCAGGCTCGCGGCGTGCCTGCATTGTTTGAGACCCCACGTCATCGCCCAGAGTTTTCTCAAGGCCCAGACCACACCTATTATCAGGTGATGTTTGAAACCCCCGACCGTATTTTGGTTGAAGTGGTGTATATGGGGCCGAAGTAATAGCATCACTGTATTGTTTGGCAAAATGACAGAGGCTCTGCACATTGTGCAGAGCCTCTGTCATTTTTAGATGTTAATCTCCATATTTTCTTCACATTTGCTTGATAGTATCTTGATCCTTATTACTATATCGTTTTTTGTCGCTAAGATTTTGCCTTTATTACAAAAAGCGATGTGGTGATTTTGATATTAGAAATAAAAAGTAAGGAAGATAGCTAATGATGTCAACGAATAATGCAATACACACACGTCTGATATACGGTATTTTGGCAACCGTATTATTGGCGGGCTGCAGCACCCCTGCTGCACCTACCGCAAAACCCGCAGCACCCGTATCACAATCTGCGCAGCCTACCATTGCACCGGCTGCGCCGCAACAAACACAGCCGACAACTGCGCCAGCCCCATCAGCCAATGCGGCAACTGCTGCCCCCGCCTCTGCTGGTGATACCACACCCAAAATAGTGGCGGCGGCCCAAGCGTTTTTGACAACGCTGAATGACGCGCAGCGTAGTAAAGTTCAATTTGATTTTAACAATAATACCCAACGCGCCAAATGGTCAAATTTTCCCACAGGCATTTTTCAGCGTGCTGGGGTGCGCTGGGGTGATTTAAATCAAGCCCAACGCGATGCCGTTATGACGATGCTCAAGGTCAGCCTAAGCGACAAAGGGTATCAACAAGTGATTGATGTAATGACCGGTGACGAAGTGCTTAAAAGCACTGATGGTGGCGGCAATTTGGTTTTTGGGCAAAATGAATATTACGTCTCGATTCTGGGTGCGCCCTCAGCCACAGCACCTTGGATGTGGCAATTTGGCGGGCATCATTTTGCGCTCAATGCCACGATTGTGGGTGGCAATGTCACGCTTGCGCCCAGCTTGACAGGTGGGCAGCCAGTGAAATATACCATCGGCGGCAAAGCTGTGCAAACGGTTGTTGCAGAAACTGAGAAATCATTTCAACTGATTAATGCGCTAAATGCTGAACAACAAAAGAAAGCCATTATCGGCAGCCGCGTTATCGATCTTGTGTTGGGGCCGGGGCAAGATGGCAAAAAAATCAACCCACAAGGTATTAAAGCCAGCGAACTAAGCGCTGACCAACAAAACTTGTTGCTCGAATTGCTCAATACGCGGGTAGGGTTGCTGAATGAAGAAGATGCTGCGCTCAAAATGGCCGAAATTCGCACAGGGCTAAACGACACTTATTTTGCATGGAGCGGGCCAACTGCGGTTGGCAGTGCGTCTTATTTTCGTATTCAAGGCCCGACCGTCATCATGGAATATTCGCCACAATCGATGGGTGGTGATGCGACGAATCATATTCATTCGATGTATCGTGACCCGCAAAACGATTATGGCGCGAAATGGCGATAAAGTTGGCGGAGAAGATTGGTTGATTGGTTGATTCATTAGTCAACCAATCAACCCCAAAATTATGTTAAGGTTTGCTAGAAAATGGTGCGTTCTGCTGTTGAGTGTGGTGATATTATCCATGACCACACCCGTGTTTGCCCATCCGCTTGATGAGGTTGTGCAATCGAGCTACCTCTCAATTGAGGGCAAATGGATAGGGCTAGAGCTAAATCTCTCGGCTGGCACGTTGGTTGCACCGGCTTTGGCGGCTTATATTGATAGCAACGGTGATCAGGTTATTTCTGACTATGAAACGCAACGCTATGCCCGTCTGTTGCAATCTGAGCTAAGTTTACAGATTGACGGACAAGCCCGCACTTTGGTTTTGCAAAAAATTGAGATGCCAAGCTGGGATTTGGTCAGTGTTGGCGCGACCATTAAAGCCGAATTTTTGGCTGATGCGGCGCAAAACGCTGGCGCATATCAAGTAGTGATGACCAATCGCCACGTGCCAGCCAAAAGTGTGTATCAAAATACGTTACTTGCCCCTGACAACCCAAACATTCGTATTAGCGGGCAGCGCCAAAATAATGAACAAAACGAGTTTACGGTGAATTATGACAACGGCACAACCAGTGGCGCATTCACCCAAAGCCCCTTGTCCAGTGTAAGCGAGGGTGGGGTGAATGCGTTATTGGCGGCGTTAAAATCGCCCCAATTGTCACCCGGGGCATTGCTGCTAACTTTGTTGTTGGCGGGTGTGTTGGGCGGGGCACATGCGCTTACGCCCGGGCATGGCAAAACAGTGGCGGCGGCTTATTTGGTGGGCAGCCGTGGCACCATCAAACACGCCATTGCGCTGGGTGGCATGGTGACGTTTACGCACACAGCCTCAGTGATTGTGCTTGGCGTGGTCATTTTATTGCTTAGCAATACCATTGCGCCGGCGGTTGTGTTGCCGCTGCTCGAATTTGCCTCGGCGTTGCTTATTATTGTGCTGGGCTGTCAGCTAATGTGGCAGCGTTGGAAAGCGCTAAAAGCAGATTGGGCACATGACCAGGCCCATTCACACGAGTTTGAGCATTATCATGAGCATGAGCATCATCATGGACATCATCACGGCCCGGGCGGGCACACCCATGCGCTACCCAGCCAAATTACAAAGCGTAATTTAGCTATGTTGGCCATTTCGGGTGGGATTGTGCCATGCCCCGAAGCGTTGGGCATGTTGTTGCTGGCCGTCAGCATCAACCGCATCGGTTTTGGGCTTGGCCTTATTGTGGCCTTTAGCCTTGGGTTGGCATTGGTTTTAATCGCCATCGGCATTTTACTGGTATCATCAAAAAGCGTGCTTAACCGCATCAGCGGCGCTGGCGGGGCATTGCAGCGTTGGTTGCCGCTCGGCAGCGCCTTGGTCATTACCTTGTTGGGTGCAGGTATGCTCATGCGTTTACTGTATTCATGATGACAAAACAAGTTTTATATGCGCAAAATTAACTTAACACGACAACAATGGCTGTTATTGGTGGGGGCGGTCATCGCTATCGTCGCCTTGGGTTTATTTGGCTTTCGTTTTGCCCGTCGCATCATCAATCGCCCCGACCAAGAGCCGATACGCGGCTGGATGAGTATTCCCTATGTGGCGCGGGTGGCGAATGTGCCGCCTTGGGTGCTGTATCAGGCGTTGGGGGTCGAAGACGAAATCGCGGTTGACATCACCACTGGCGCACCGCGCCGCGAAGACACCGACAAACGCTTTAAACCCATCTCGGCCCATGCGCGTGATCTAAAAATTACACCGCAAGAGGCTGTTCGCAAAATCGAAGAACGTATCAAGCAAGGCCCGCCATACCCACCACCCCCTATCCAATCACCCGACCTGCCGCCGCCCAGCCCTACGCCTAGCAAATAAATTATGGATTTACAAAGCACTTTATTGAGTGCGCTCTCACAATATGGTCTGATTGCTGTATTTGTCAGTGTGCTTATTTCCTCGGTTGGGTTGCCGCTGCCCACTAGCTTTTTGCTATTGGTGGTGGGCAGCTTTGTTGCCAGTGGCGATTTAGATTTTGTGTCAGTCATGCTCGCCGCTATCCTTGGCTCGATTGTTGGCGATCATCTTGGCTATGGGTTGGGGCGGCTGGGTGGGGAACGGGTGCTGCATGGCCTCGCCAAAGTGCTAAAGGCTGGGGCGGTGGTGCAAAAAGCCGAAGATGCCATGCAGAAATGGGGCGGGTTCAGCGTCTTTCTTAGCCGCTGGCTTATTACTGCTATCGGGCCTTATATCAATTTCATCAGTGGCATCACCAACTACCGGCTGTTCAAATTTTCATTTTGGGATGTGGTGGGCGAGACCTTGTGGGTGGGGGTGTATGTTGGCCTTGGCATGGTGTTTAGCGACCGCATCGCCGAGGTGAGCGATGCGCTGGGTGACTTGGTGTGGGTGATTGTGGCGGGTGGGCTGGCTATTTGGTTGCTGCGAAAGTTGATTTTGAGTTTTCGAAAATCGCAATTACCTACATAAGAGCAAACTCGTCGCCGGACATTTATCGCGCCATCTCTAGCAATCGCAGTGCTGTTGCTTCGCTGACGGGCGTTACCGATAAGCGATTGCCTTTGCGAATGATGATGAGGTCATCGGGGCTAAATTGTTGACGCAAGGTTTCGAGGCCGACGACATTGGCGAACTTTTCGACAAATTGCACCTTTACCGTCCACCAGCGTGGGGCAGCGAGGTTGCTTTTGGGATCGTAATAGGTTGATCGTGCGTCAAATTGAGATGGGTCGGCGATATTGGTCTCGACGATCTTGCATAGCCCAGCAATGCCGATTGGCTCAACATTCGAGTGATAGAAAAATGCCAAGTCGCCAACGTGGGCTGTTTGCAAAAAGTTACGCGCCTGGTAATTTCGCACTCCATCCCAAATTGTTTCGTTAAAGCGTTGTAAATGGCCGATGCCAAAGACATCGGGTTCAGATTTAAGTAGCCAATAATTCATAAAAGGATAAAAGATGAAGGATAAAAGATGCCGAAAATTCATCCTTCATCCTTCATCCTTTCACAAGATACTCGTCATCAATTGTGCCACAACATCATAACGCCCAAAGGCCGGGATGATGTAGATGCCATGAATGAGGTGGCGCAATTCGCCGATAATCTCTTGGGCGATGAGGCGGCCCTCGGTGCGGGTTTTGTTTCCAGCACGGCGCAGACGCTCGATGACGGCATCGCCCATCACCACACCCGGCACCTCGTTGCGAAAAAACTCAGCATGATTCATGCTGGCTAATGGCAAGATACCGGCGATGATAGGCAAGGTCAATTTGCCATATTGACGTTCATAAAAAGTTAAAAAACGCTGGGCTTGCGCAGCATCAAACACCGGCTGGGTGAGCGCAAAATCGGCCCCACTGTCAATTTTCTTTTTTAGCAATTTGGCCTCTTTTGCCATTGCTTCGGCATCGGGTGGGGTTAAGTTCATGGCTACGCCCACATAAAACGAACACGGCGCACCAATGGCTGCGCCTGAACTTTCTTGCCCGTGATTAAAGCGTTCTTTGACCAATTGCACCAAGCCAGTCGGCACAATATCGTGATGGTCGCTGGCTTCGGGGTAATCGCCGATACGGTTAGGGTCGCCCATTGTTACAAACAGGTTACGAATGCTCAGTCCGTGAGCACCGAGCAGATCGGATTGCACCCGTAGCAAATTGCGCCCGCGCACTGGAAAATGCAACACTGTTTCGATACCGACATGGTCTTGCACCCGTGCCGCCAAGGCCATGCCCGCCATCCGCATTCGTGCCATCGGGGCATCGGCAATGTCGAGCACGGTGGCTCCGGCATCTTTCATCACCCGTGCCGTTTGTTCAACTTCGCTGGTGTCATAACCCTTGGGTGGCTCAATTTCAATCGTGACCACAAATTTACGCTGGGCCAGCGCTTGGGCCAGTTGAGTTTGGGGCAGGGGATCGGATTGAGTGTTTAGAGTTGAGCGTTGAGTGGATTGCTCACTTTCAACTCTCAATCCTGAACTCTTAACCCGAATATCGAGGGCGCGGCGCATGGCGGCGATGTGTTCGGGCGTGGTGCCACAGCAGCCGCCGACCAGGGCGCACCCAGCATCGATGAAGCGATTGGCGTAATCGCCAAAATAAGTGGGGGTGGCCGGGTACATTAAGCGGCTGCCGCGTTGTTCGGGGAAGCCTGCGTTGGGCATAGCTGACAAAAGCGGCAATTTTTCGCCTGCCGGCACTTTGGCCTGAAACGCCAAGGCCATGTGTTCGATCACGTCTAACATGCGTTGCGGGCCGGTTGAGCAATTGGCTCCTACCCCATCGGCCCCCAATTCACGCAGTCGCAGTGCCACATCAGCGGGTGAGTGGCCAGTCCAGGTGCGGTTGTCGCGCCCAAAAGTCATGTGGGCCAGAATGGGCAAATTGCACACGTCACGGGCAGCACGAAAAGCTTGCTCAATTTCGCCAAGGTCAACCATTGTTTCAAGTACAATCACATCGACCCCAGCTTGGGCCAAGGCCGCAATTTGCTCACGAAAAGCGTCGTAGGCTTCGGCAGGTTTGACCGAACCGAGAGGCGCAAGGCTGATCCCCAGTGGCCCAACAGATCCCGCTAAAAAGGCTTGGCGTCCAGCACGATGAATAGCCTCACGCGCCAAGCGCACCCCAGCCGCATTGACGGCGGTAATGTCAGCATTGTGGCCGAGTTGTTGCAGCCGGTAACGATTGGCCCCAAAGGTGTTGGTTTCGATGATATCGGCCCCAGCTACTGCATAGGCATGATGAATATCGCTGATGAGTTGTGGGCGCGACAGGTTGAGCAGGTCAAAAGGCTCATCAAAACTTACACCACGCGCGTGGATTTGGGTGCCCATTGCGCCATCCAACAACAACGGGCGGGTGCGAAGATGCGATAGTAAGTCCATAGGTTTATTTTAATGACAAAGTTGAGAGGATGAGGGGTTGAGTGGGTGACAGGGCGACAAGGCGATTTAATTTACCTTATCACTCTGTCATCCCTTCACCTTGTCACATCCTCGCCCAACATCTCTTTTGCCAATTGCAAAAGCTCATTGGCGCGGTCTTGGGCAATATTTTTGCTGATGAAATAGGCATCGAGTAATTCGATGGGTGATTTGGCTTCGGGGTTGGCGATGCCGATGCGGGTGCGGTTGTCACGTTGCACCTCACGCGCAATGCCAGCCACAAATTTAGCGGCACTCAAGGCATTCTCGACCTCCTTGGGTTTAAAATGAATTTCTTGTGGTCCATTCAGCTTCACCCGCACCCGTACTACAGCATCAGCGACATCATGACGCTCAATCGCCCGCAGCACGGCCTCGGTGGGCGATTCACTATCTTTTGTGGCATCGACATCAATGGTGAGAAACCGTCGCACCTTAATCGGTATAAATTGCCAGATGGTGTTGCCACGTTGTAAATTGATCCAACAAAAGCCTTTGTGTTCGCGTTCTTCGCCAAAATCGATGCGCTCAAGGCTGCCTGCATACACAATCGGCGGTTTTTGTTCGGCATTTAAGCTTTGGTGTTTGTGAATGTGCCCGAGGGCGACATAATCGATATTGGGATGCGACAATGCGGCAATGCTAATCACCGCATCGCGGCCCACCATCACCCCGCGCTCAGAGCCAAAGGTGGCCCCACTGACAGTGAAATGTCCGGTCAGAATGAGCGGCAAAGTCGGGTCGGCCTCTTTTGCCAACTGCTGAATTTCTTCTTCGACCAGTTTTTCAAGTTCGCGGTCAAGTTGCTCAACATTCATACGCCGATAATTGCCATCTGCATCAAGTTGTATCAGGCGTGAGCGCAGTGGCCAAGGTACAGTTGCTACTTGCACCACACCACGTTTGGTTTGAATGCGATGTAGATGCTCGCGTGAGCCAACGATGACGTTTGGCACATCGAGTGTGCGAAAAACATCGAGACTATTGGCACGTTTGTCCATCAGCGGCATGTCGTGGTTGCCCACCAGGGCTACCATTGGTAAATTGGCCCGTGATAATCGCATAATTTGCCGACCAAATTCACGCAAATAGGTTGGGTTGGGGTCGCGGGTTTTAAAGGCATCCCCTGCAAAAATAACCAGATCTGCGTCATTTTCTAAGGCATAGTCTACAATTTCTTTAAGCCGCCTAATAAAATCGAGCACCCGTTCATTCACCCCTGTTTTGGGGTCAATCTGCCCATAGTTCTCCATCCCGATGTGTAAATCAGCAAAATGTAATACTCGTATCGCTTCAGCCATTACCGTACATTTTAGCGGAAAGTATAAAGTGGCAAGTAGCAAAGTGGCTAGTGGCAGTTGGAAAGTTTTTTACTTAGGACTTAGCACTGGAATCTTGTCTCTTCTTTGTGACATTCCTCCGGCTAATGGCTGCACATCTTCATAGGCATACAATCAAATATTGATACAATTGACTTGATTTATGAATACTCCCTCATCCTTGCAGAATGACTCGCATAACTCAGTTCACGGTGAGTTATCGCTCTCAGAAGGCAATCGCAAATTTGGTATTTGGTTGTTTCTTAGCTCCGAACTGCTCATATTTATGGGTTTGATCGCCGGTTTACTGTTGGTAAAACGTGGTGCTGAAGAATGGCCGCATTTTGAAGGCCCAACGTTTTACTTGGTCAGTGTCAACACCTTAGTGCTGCTGTTCAGCAGTTTGACGGTGGTGCTTGGTATCGACGCCATTAAACTTGGCAATGTCAAAAAACTATCTTTGTTCATTGGCATCAGCGCGTTTTTGGGGTTGGTGTTTCTTGCTGGGCAAGCGGTTGAATATACCAATTTGATTGTTGGCGAAGGTCACGGGTATGCCGATGACCCATTTGGCGCGGCGTTTTTTACATTGACTGGTTTTCATGGTTTGCATGTGTTGGTTGGGGTCATTTGGGCGTTGGCAGTTTTGAATCGTGCCAAAGCTGGGGTATTTAAGCCTAACAATTACACCACCATCGAGATGTTTGGTTTGTTTTGGCACTTTGTTGACCTTGTGTGGATTGTGATTTTTACCGTTGTGTATCTACTTAACTTTAAATAGACATGTCATCCTCAACTGAAACCACCCACGGCCACGCCGAACATAAACATGTTGACCCAAAGCGGGTTTTTGTTATTCTATTGGTTGCGACTATCATTGAGATTTTATTGGCTTTGTTTAAGGTCGCGCCAGCAGTTTCGATGCCATTATTGTTGGCATTGAGTTTCGTCAAAGCCGCATTAGTGGCGCTTTACTTCATGCACCTGCGTTACGAGAAGCTGATTTATGGCATCGCCTTTATCGCCCCAACCCTATTTGCGTTGTTATTGATTGTGATGCTTTCATTGGCCTAATCAACCCACCATAAAGAA
>JAGWYZ010000417.1 GCA_018969115.1 Chloroflexota bacterium
CCTTCATCCTTCACCCTTCATCCTTCACCCTTCATCCTTCACCCTTCATCCTTCACCCTTCATCCTTCACCCTTCATCCTTCACCCTTCATCCTTCACCCTTCATCCTTCATCCTTTTAATTATGTCGATAGATGTTCGTTGGCTAAAGCCCCAAATTGAGCGGGTGACCGAAATGACGATTGCGACGCAGACACAGCGGGCGCAATCGGTGGCAACGCTGGCCCAATTTTTTGCCCCCGAATTTGATTTGCAGGCATGGCAAGCGACCGTAGACGCGGCGCGGGCGGCAGATGCCAAGCTAAACGCCGCGCAATTTGTGGCAAATGAGGTGGCGAATGGGCATTATGGCTTTGGCGAAGACCCCTCAAATTATGTCTTGTTGTGTTCAGATGGCTCGCAAATTTTGCCAGACCGGCACAAGCCAGCCTTGTTTGGTCTCATTCATGTGGCATGTGTGTGTTTTGCGTATGGGGTCACGCCAACGGCGGCGCTTGACGCGGCAATTGAATTTTGTGAACAGCGTGAGGTGCGTTTGTTGGGCGAAGATGCCTTGTATGACGACAACGGCGAATTAAAACCGACCGGCGAAATTAGCAGCGAACGTGATTTTTTAGAGATTGAAGTCTTGGCTGAGCGTGCCGCCGCGTTTCAGCGGGCTGGGGTGCGGGTGGTGGCGCTGGCCGACGGCGCAATTATGCCTTTTTCGTTGCTCAATGATCGGATGCCCGAGAAAATGGCGCTTGAACAAGCCAAACGGATTGGGGCCGCGCTCGATAAATTGCGTGATTGTGGGGCCATGATTGCGGGTTATATTGACCGCCCCAATAGCAACGCGTTGCTCAAAACCATTTCGCTTGGGTTAAACGCGCCAATAAAACCTGTGCGTGGCAATGCACAATGGGCTGGGGTGTTTGATCGCCAATTAATTGAGCCGATTTTGCCGCCAGCGCGCCGCACGGCTTTGTTTGACCCCAATTGGCAAAGTATCGGCGCTCAGCGTTTGGCTTATGCTGGGCATGGCATGCGGTGTTGTTATGCCAATTTGGCCTCTGATTTGTCGGCAGATGAGGCCGATATCATTGGTAGCCAATTTTTGCACCCCGAAATTGTGCGGCTTGAGATGCCCGCTTGGTGCGCCGATGAGGTTGCGACGCTCTTAGCCATTGCGCAACGGCATAGCAAAATGGGCAATGGTTACCCATTCTGCCTAAAAGCTGCCCATGAAAACGCGGTGATTACCAAAGATGACCAAGGCGAGGTTGAGTATGCCTTGCTTCATGCTTTAACCCAACGCGGTTTGTTGTCGGCGACCTCGGCGAAACAATCGGCAAAAGACCTACGCTAGCCCATAAGCCAAGAGGCGCGTCTGGGGCCGCGCACTAAGCGACGCTTTACACTACCACCTTTATTCAGCCGAGGCCGTTGATGGCTTGTAGAAGTGCCCAAGCCCAAGCCCTAAAAGCAAAGGCAATGCAACGCCGATAGTAGCGCCAACAATGGCGGGCAAAAATAAGGGCAACAACAAGCTAAACAAAAAGGCGAATGGCACACCGGCAATAAAACCAGCCACCAAATTGCTGGGGCTAGAAATTTTTAAGCGCAGCAAATAAACGAGGGCAATGCTCGCGATGAGGCCGCCGGGGATAAAAATGAGACCATCGAGTAAAGCGCCGACAAATTTGCTAAACCCAAAACGGATGGTAAAGATGCTGATATGTAAGATGGGTAATAAAAAGGCAATGGGAATAGCCCAATACCATGCTGGGCTTGGGGTATCGGTTGAAGCCGGTTTCATTTGTATATGATCTTAACTCATTTTTGTTGTAACCATTTAACCAACTTGGATGTTGGGCGATGGTATCATCTCAAAAAGTTGGGGGAAACAAAATTATTTTTGGCCAAACGCACTGTATGACCATTGAAGTTAGAGAGTGTTTCTTAAATCAAATTTCACTTTTTTGTCAGCTGAAATTACGTGGTTTTATCAAATCAGAGAGCATATTTAGACA
>JAGWYZ010000418.1 GCA_018969115.1 Chloroflexota bacterium
CGGATTGCTGGTTGGTCTGCTGTTATGGGTCATGGTTGAAAAAACACGTATCGGCATGCAGTTGCGCGCCGGTGCATCCCATCCCGATATGTTGTCGGCGCTGGGCGTCGATGTCAAAAAACTCTTCATGTATATTTTTGCTTTCGGCTCTGTGCTCGCAGGCTTTGCCGGTGCCATGGCCGCACCCATCCTATCGGTTGAACCGGGCATGGGCGATCAGGTTTTGATCCTTGCTTTTGTTGTGATTGTAATTGGTGGGATCGGATCTATTCGTGGTGCTTTCGCCGGTGCACTTCTGGTTGGGCTGATCGATACATTGGCGCGCAGTTATATGGTGGATGTGTTGCGCCTGTTCACAGGAGCAGCTGCGGCCCGTGGCATTGCCAATGGTCTGTCCTCGATGTTCATCTATGTGTTGATGGCTGTCGTCTTGTTTTTACGGCCCGAAGGATTGTTTCCCGCACGAGGGCGATCATGAGTGCATCGCCTTTCAAAACACAGGCGCATCCATCGCAAAAACCGGTTGTGGTGCTTGCGCTGTTGCTGGGTGTTGTGCCTCTATTATCGCATTGGAGCGGCCAGGGTCATTGGGTGCCATTGCTCACGCAAATCATGATTTTTGCACTCGCAGCCCTCTCGCTTGATCTCGTATTGGGCATTGGTGGTTTGGTCAGTTTCGGCCATGCGGCCTTTATCGGATTGGGAGCTTATACAACCGGCATTTTATTGAAAGAAGGATATGGCGATACGTTTTTGTCTTTGCCATTGTCCATGCTTGTCTGTGCTGTCTTTGCCTATCTGACCGGTTTGGTTGCACTCAAAACCCGTGGTGTTGTCTTTATCATGATCACACTGGCTTTCAGCCAGATGGTGTTTTTTGCAACCCAATCTTTGTATCGCTATGGTGGTGATGATGGCCTAACCTTGCCGATGCGTGCTCCCTTTCTGGGGCAATCGCTGTTTGGTCATAAAATCCTCTTTTATTATTTCACGATGGCATGCTTGCTCTTGTGTCTTGCCGGTCTCATTCGCCTGGTGCAATCACGGTTCGGACGTGTTTTGCTTGGTGCGCGCGACAATGAAATCCGTATGGCAGCACTGGGCTATGATGTGTTTCGCGTCAGGCTTGCCGCCTATACGTTATCGGGCATGATTGCAGGTCTTTCAGGCTTTCTGATTGCCAATCAAACCGAATTTGTCAGCCCTGCTTATGCCTCATGGCAGCGTTCGGGCGATTTGATTTTCATGGTTATTTTAGGCGGGGTCGGATCCCTCTGGGGGGCGGTTGCCGGCGCCTTTACTTTCTTATTGCTCGAAGAAAGTCTCTCTGGTCTGACCGAACACTGGAAAGTGATTTTCGGGCCGATCATCATTCTCTTTGTGTTGTTTTCGCGCGGCGGTTTGGCTCGTTTGCATGACTTGTTTCCCTCGCACAAAAATGGGGACCAGTAAAATGGCTGAACCCATATTATCTGTGCGCGATCTGCAAAAGAATTTCGGTGCTGTGCGCGTCACCCATCATGTCTCGCTTGATGTTCACGCTGGTGAAATTCATGCGGTCATCGGACCCAATGGCGCGGGCAAAACAACACTCATCCACCAAATTGCCGGACATTTAAAATCCGATAGCGGCACATTGATCTATAACCAGCGCGACATCACAGCACTGCCCATGCAGGCCCGTGCGCGGCTTGGCCTTGTGCGCACGTTCCAGATCACGTCGATCATTGCATCACTGACTGTTCTTGATAATGTCGCACTCGCCGTGCAATCCATCAGTCCCAATCCTTTGGGCCTATGGGACAATGCCTATCAAGACGACACATTAAATAATCAGGCCCATCTTTTTCTTACACAAACCGGCCTGAGCGCGCGTGCCACTATACAAGCCGGTCATTTATCGCATGGTGAAAAGCGTGCATTGGAAATTGCGATGGCATTGGCACTGAAACCGCAATTGCTTTTGCTTGACGAACCGATGGCGGGCATGGGGCATGACGAGGCAGT
>JAGWYZ010000419.1 GCA_018969115.1 Chloroflexota bacterium
ACCCAAAAATAGAATGCTGCCCAGTGCCGCAATGACGGGCACGCTAAGTTGGACGGTGGCGGCGCTGGTGGCTTTGAGCATGGGCAAGGCTTTATACCAAATGACGTAGCCGATGCCAGAGGTGATTGCGCCCGATAGGATGGCATAGCCGAGGCCAGCGGGGTCGAAGCTGGTGGTGTTGAGTGTAAACAGGCTGAGTGCCAGCGTGATGGGAACCGTGCGCAAAAAATTGCCCGCTGTGATGAGGGTGGGATCACGCTCTGATGGGTTGCTGGTGTTGCCAGCGCTTTTGCCGCGTAATGAATAAATACCCCATGCCACGCCAGCGCCTAACATGAGCAATGAACTGAGTAGGGGCGGTGCGGCTAAGCCGGGTAACACCAGCCCAATTAACCCGATTAGCGCCAAAATAAACCCTAAAAGTTGCACGGGGCGAAACTGCTCACCTCGCCATAGGCCATAGCTGATCATGCTGGCCTGTACTGCGCCAAATAACAATAACGAGCCGGTGGCCGCCGATAAATTGATATAGGCCAGCGAAAAACCAGCGGCATAGGCAAATAAGGCCAGCGCCGAGCGCCAATTGCCGCCGATTTTATTAGGGCGATGATTGATGCGTAGCACCAGCCATAGCATGATTGCGGCAGAAACCAGCCGCACGCTGGTAAAGCTGATGGCATCGATATGGGTTTGTTTGAGCGCCAGCCGACAGAGCAATGAGTTGCCAGCAAAAGCCAACATGGCAAGGCTAGTGAGGGTGACAGGCGATTTCATTCTGTTGGGATGGGACTTAAGCCACGTAAGCGTGTGGGTGTAATGCGAATTGCCACCCTGAAAGGCGCTGCGTATTGATCTTCATTCATCCCCAAGCCAAGAATGCCAGTCTGGTATTTGGCGCTATACGCCGAGTTGTTTTTAGCGGTGGGCAATGTTGGGTCGATTTGGGCTATGCCCAAAATGACCTGGATGTCTTTGCCAAGCTCGTTGGTGTTGAAATGGAGCGCAACATGAAGTTTATGTGCTATATGGGTTAGCTTTTTGGCTTTGGCGATGCTGTAAATGACAAATCTTGTGCCATCCCACACAAACCATACTGGGCGTGGTTGGGGGATGCCGCTTGGCGATACGCTTGTTAAACAAATCACTTGTTCTGTTTGGATGCGTTGTAGCGTTCTTTGGCCTAATTCGTTATTAAACCCATTATTTCCGTTTTCAAAATCGATCATTATTTGTTTATGTTTTTGGCATTGCAGTTAAGATCATAATCGGGATATGGCGGTTGCTGGCGCGTTCTTTGTAGCGTGGAAAGCCAATATACATTTTGCTTGCGGTTTGCCAAAATTTATCATATTCTGCGCCGCTGGCTTCGCGGCTGAGGTATGAGTATGTGCTGCCGTTGATGACACCAGTCGCATTTGGGTTGGCTTTGAGATTGAAATACCAGGCTGGATAATGTTTTTGCCCCCAATTTGAGGCGATGATGGCTAGATAATCAGGATCATTGGGGTGGTTGGGATCGTAAATGCCCAATAATGGCACGGTGCGGGTGAGACCGCTTTTTGCGCCAGTGGTGGTTAACATAATAACAGGCAGGCCTGATAATGTGCTTGTCAATGTGCTGCGACCCCGACTTAGCTTTAAAGCAAGGCGATCGCAATGATGCAAAACATGTGAAAATAGCCATGCTCCCGGGCGCGATGCACTGATATAGGGAATCAATTTGGATAAGAACGTTAGGGGTTGTGTGGACATTATTTAAACTTAGAGAGATATTATATGTCTAACAACTTTGTTGAAATTGCTATCTTAAGAAAGGGGCAAAAATTATTTAACGCGGGCAAGGAAATTTCCAATAGGGTAATGGCCCCAAGCCGCTGCTAACAAAGTAATCTTGTGAAGCGATGACAGCGCTGATGCAAATGCATAACAACCATATGCCCACCAGCATAAATATACTGATGAATATAGAGCGGCGGGTTCAAGGGTTCATCCATTTACCTTTTT
>JAGWYZ010000420.1 GCA_018969115.1 Chloroflexota bacterium
GGCAGGAGAGGGTATAGTCACATCGGCGAAAACTTCAAGTTAATCATGGCATTTAAATTTTTATGGATGAGCAATCGATCATCAATACCTATTGCAAGCTATATGAAGCGCGAAAAGGGCTGTGGCAAGCCTCAGAATTGATGCTGCAACGACGCACTGAGTTAGAACAAGAACGTGCGGCACGCATCGCCGCCGGTGAAATTATGGGCAAAAATGCCGATGAGCGCGAATCACGCGCCCGTGATCTTTTGGCTTCGTTTTATGCTGCCGTGGTCGATGCTGAGCTAAAAGAGCGTCGGGCCAAGCTCGATTACGATTTGGTCAAAATCGAGGTTGATCGTATCGACACAATATTACGGTTGCTGACTGTGCAAAAATAATATTTTCTCAATAAACAAGGGCCATTTAAGAAAGTCATAATGCCAAAAGTACTGAATAAAGTACTGAATATAGGGATAGTGATTTTGGCGAAGACCTATAGGGCCAAGATAATGGTGCTTCGATCCATATCATTTTCAGCATTTATACCCCCGCTTTTACGACAATACTGCAAATTGGCAAGTCAAATGTCATCAAATCTAAGCTTTTTCGTCAAAAACAGGGTATTATGCAATTGATGAATCCACTAGAGATCAACAAGGTCCAAATCTCCGCCCATTTCATTAGCCAAAACCTGCGCGAATCACCTTCGGCCCTCATGTATTTGGTTAATCAGGCATTAACGACAGCATTTCCAAACAAATATATCCTCGAAACTGAAAGCTATTTATTTAGCGTAACTGAATATGCCGAAGCCGGGCATTGTGTATTGCAGGCCAAAGCTAAAATTCACGAACAATTTGCCAGCGATTGGCTGGTTGAAGAAAATAAAGCCAATTACACTATTAAAAATGGCTGGTATCAGGTGAAATGGCAAGACCACACCTTCGAATTACTCATTCTTACCCGCGTTGGTGATATCGTGAGCAGCCGCGCCTACTGGCTCATTGCCGATGACAAGGCCGCTGCCGAGTCATTTTTGCGCGAAGTAAGCCGCTGGAATTTTGAGATTCATGACGAAGTATTGGTATTTGAAGATGGGGGTTGGGAGAAAAGCGATGAATTATTTAACGCCATTAAAAGCGCCACCTTTGATGGCTTGGTTTTAGAAGGCACACTTAAAGCCGACTTACGCAAAGATGTGCGGCAATTTTTTGAGTCGCAGGCCATTTACCAACAATATGGGGTGCCTTGGAAACGGGGGGTGCTATATGTGGGGCCGCCGGGTAATGGCAAAACCCATGCCGTAAAGGCCCTGATCAACGAAATGAACAAGCCTTGTTTGTATGTTAAAAGCCTCATTGCCGATCGCCCCAACGATCATCGTAACATTCGCCATGTGTTTGACCGTGCTCGCGAAACTGCGCCTTGTATTTTGGTGTTTGAAGATTTAGACTCGATCATCAACGACGACAACCGCTCCTATTTTTTAAATGAGCTAGATGGCTTTGCTGGCAATGATGGCATTTTGACCATTGCAACCACCAATCACCCTGAAAAACTTGATGCCGCAATTGTCAATCGCCCCAGCCGATTTGACCGCAAATATCATTTTAATTTGCCCGGGCCAGTTGAGCGGGCCGAATACTTTATTTTGTGGAGCGCGCGGCAACATGATTCGCTGCGGCTGACCAAAGACGAAGCTGAGATTTTGGCAACCCTAACCGATGGTTTTTCGTTTGCTTATTTAAAAGAATTGATGTTATCGTCGGTCATGGCGTGGATTGCCTCACTTGGGCATGGCAAGATTAACGACATCGTGACCACACAAGCCGCTTTGCTGCGCGATCAGATGGTGTCTGCCTAAACTGCCATCACAACCTCGTAGGCCTTAGCGCAGCTTGCGGCTACATCATCAATCTGCGCTAAGACCTACGAGGTTTTCCTTTGAGGTTTTAACGTATCTTTTCAATAATTTGAGGTAAACCCAAAAGGTGTAATGTCGAAATCACTAT
>JAGWYZ010000124.1 GCA_018969115.1 Chloroflexota bacterium
ATATTAAAGGATAAAAAGTTTTCGCCGAAATCACTATTTCTGTGTGCCACATGGCACACAGAAATAGTGATTTCGGCATTATGTCTTTTTAAATTGCCATTTTATTTTGAGATAACCCCCAAATTGCGCAATAAACCATAAAATCATCAGTAACTCAATTACATCTATTCTTAAGTATAAAGTAATTATGAAGCACCTATTGAATATAGATCAAATTTCCTGTTTTGTCCATTCATCATGATAAGCAAATAAAGCCGGGCTACCACCAGTATGCAAGAATACCACCGTGTCATCAGCTGTTATCTGCCCAATACGAATATCATGAATCAAGCCAGCCGCAGCCTTAGCCGTATACACTGGGTCGAGCAACACCCCTTCGGTCTCGGCGAATAATGAAATTGCCTCAAGGCTTTGTGGGGTCGAGATGCCATAACTGCGCCCGACAAATTGATCATAAACCAGCACCTCGTCTAGCCTAAAATCCTCATTCAGCCCCAACTGTTGAATGGCCTGATTAGCGATTTGAACAATCTTGGGGCACACCATTTCAGCCTTACCACCTGGGCTAACCCCCACCAAACGCATACCGGCTGGCCCAAATAAGCGTTGTCCCAACAACAAACCGCTATGCGTGCCGCCCGACCCCGATGAAAAATACAGATGGCATGCTGTAACGTTGACCGCGTCCAATTGTAGCCCTAGCTCATGCATGGCTACGGCATACCCCAGCGTGCCCACCGCATTCGAGCCGCCCACCGGAATGATATAAGGCACACGCCCAGCCTGCCGCAATTCGGAGGCAGTGGCTTGCATGACAGCCATCGAATCACTATTTTGGGTACGAATGATGCTGGCCTTAAAAAGTTTATCCAACAATACATTGCCTTGCATTTCGTCGTGCTGACCTGGTGTAAAAACCAAAACACAATCTAGCCCCATTTGCCGCGCCGCCGCCGCCGTTTGGCGGCAATGATTTGATTGCGGCGCGCCAGCCGTAATAATGACATCGGCCCCATGCTTCTGAGCATCAGCCAACAAAAATTCGAGTTTACGGGTTTTATTGCCACCCAAGGCCAGCCCCGTCATATCGTCGCGTTTAATAAAAATACGTGGGCCACCCAAAGCCGTGCTAAGACGTGGTGCAAATTGAAGCGGCGTTGGCAAAAACGCCAACTGATAGCGTTCGTATTGCGCGGTGATCAAATCGAGAGAAGCATATTTCATCACCCTATTATCACTAATCAACCGTTTATTGGGGCAATGCAATTGGGGCAATATACCGCGCAATCATCCGATGCACTTCATTCCGCACATCTCGCGCCGCCTCATGCGTATGCCGACCCGCATACACACGATTGGTCAATAATGCCACCACCAGCACCCGCGCTGGATCAACAAACAATGATGTGCCCGTAAACCCAGTATGCCCAAATGCCGTAAGCGAAAACGGGTAAGTCGGTGACAATGGGTCAGGCGACCACAATTGAAAGCCCAACCCCCGCACCATCGCGCTGCCACCTTGCAACATCGCCGCCGCGCTCAACGTGTTCTCAGCTTGCTTACGACACATTTCGGCCAAGGTCGTTGGTCGTAGCAATGGCTCACCCCCCGCCAGCAAAATTTGCCCAAAAGTCGCCAAATCATGCGCATTGGCAAATAAACCGGCGTGCCCAGCCACTCCACCCAACGCCAGTGTATTCTCATCGTGCACCTCACCACGCATCCGCTTACCCCACTGCGCATAAAACTCGGTCGGGGCCACATTTTTATGCAGAATGGGGCCATAGCCAACACACTGCAACCCCAATGGCGCAATCACACGCTGCAAAATAACCTCTCGCAATGACAAACCCGTCATGCGCTCAATCGCAACCCCCAACAACATAAATCCAACATCGCTATACCAAACCCGCGCCCCAATCGGGTAAGCGAAGGGGGTCGCCAGCAAACGTTCACGCCACGCACTCCCCCATGCATACAGCGGCAACCCCGGCGGCAAACCGGCATGATGCGCCATCATGTGCCGAAAGGTCACTTGGGCAGCATCAACCTGCGGCATATCAGCCGCCACAAGCTTAAATGCCTCGGTATGCCCCAAATTGCGCAACGCCGGGTAAGCCAAAATGGGCCGCCGCCCGACAAATTCGGGCAATACATCACACACAGGTTGATCCAATCTCACCACGCCCGCCTCAACCAGCTGCATCATGACAATGGTAGTAAATAGCTTGCTCACTGAGGCCAAATCAAACATCGTCTCAATATTCGTAGGGTGTTGGTTGGTTTCTGGCTCAAGGTAGCCAAAGCATTGCGCCAATACAATTTCGCCTCGCACCCGAATTTCAATTTGGGCGGCTGGGAATACCGCATCTTCAATTGCCCGTTCAATTAATACATTAATTTGGTGGTGCAATTCAGTAGGAGATGAAAAATTCATAGAATTGTATAAACAATGACAATTTATAAACAATCTTCGCCAATTTGCGATTGCCTGCCCATGAATAAATTCATGGGCTGAAACAAACAAATGCGTTAAAACACATTAAGAATGCGGCGAACACGCTTTAGCACGTTTGAAATTTTTAGACTGTGAGTTCATTCGTGGGTGAATATAGCTATAGGTTTCAAAGTAAACGAGGTATATAACAAAAAAGCCACGCAATTGCGTGGCTTTCTTATTTGTTATGTTACAGGCTACTTCTTAGCAGCAGCGGCGGCGCGGGCTGCCGCCGCTGCGCGAGCTGCCATTGCGGCCCCACCGGCAGCAGGGGTGGGGGCCACACTAGCCACAGGGGCATCTGGCACAACAGGAGCCGCGGCTAGGGCAACTTTCTTGGCCGCATCAGCAGCAGCTTTTTTAGCAGCAGCTTCGGCGGCAGCTTTGGCTTTGGCTTCATCAGCGGCCTTGGCCTCTAGCTCAGCGGCCTTCACGCTGGGGTGAATATTCCAATGAAAAGATTCATTCATCGTCAAACGATTCTTGTCATACACCAAACGCATGTCATTTTCCGTTTCGGGATAATATGCAATTTCGTAATCAGTATTCATCTTGATCGCGTCAAATGGACAAAATTCGGCGCAATAACCACAATTCATACAAATCGTCGAATCGATGAAGAAATCCTTGGGCGCAGGCACTGGGCGCTTCGTCACAGGGTCTTCGGTTCGAGCAATCCAAATACATTGGGGCGGGCAAACCTTGGCGCAAATGCCGCAAGAGGTGCAGCGGTCTTCATTGGTCTTGTCGTCTTTGACCAAAAAAGGAATATAGCGAAAGTTCTCCGGCACAGGCAATTTCTCCATCGGATACTCGACAGTAACAATCCCGTGTGCCTTGGGGCTTTGGCGGCGCAACATACGCGGCTGCACACCCGCCTTTTTGCCCATATACTTAAAATCTTCGATATAGGTTTCAACAAAGTGACGCAATGTCACCCCCAAACCCGTCAAAATACCTGATCCAATAATACCCATATTTATGAATTACGAATTACGAATTACGAATTACGAATTACGGTTTTATTCGTAATTCATAATTCGTAATTCGTAATTAATTAGCGGTCTACTTCTCCCAACACAATATCCAAGCTACCCAAAATCACAACCGAGTCGGCCACTTTTTGCCCAACTGCCATTTCTTTCATCGAATTGAGGTTGATGTAAGAACATGAGCGAATGTGATACTTATACGGGTTTTGATTACCATCGCTGACCAAATAATAACCAAGCTCACCCTTCGGGGTCTCGACACGCGCATAACATTGCCCAGCAGGCACACGGTGGTTATAAGCCTTCTTGCCGCCTTGAATATCCCCCACTTTGCTTTGGGTCTCGGCTTGATTGAGCGCCTGTTGAATGATCTTGAGCGATTCGCGCATCTCTTGCACCCGCACTAAATAACGGTCATACACATCGCCGTTATACAACACCGGAATGTTGAAATCGAAGCGATCATAATAACCATAGGGGTCAGCACGGCGCACATCATAGCCAATACCTGCCGCCCGCAAACAAGGGCCGGTTAAGCTATGGGCAATACAACGATCGGCGCTCATATAACCCGTGCCAATGCTACGGGCTTTCAAAATTTCATTCTCGGTCAAGAAATGATCGAGTTCATCGATGGTGCGGGGCAAGCGCTCAAATGCCAACTCACGCGCCATCGCCCATTGGGCCGATGTAAAGTCGCGGCTGACACCACCGAAGCGCATGTAATTGCACATCATACGGCTGCCAGTTACGGCCTCAAGCAAGTCGATAATCAAGTCGCGCTCGGTGATGAAATACAAGGCTGGGGTAAAGAAGGCCCCAAGGTCGTTGAGCAAGAAACCGATGGCCCAAAAATGCGAGGCCAAACGGGTCAATTCGCCCGTAATCACACGCAAATATTCAACGCGGTCAGTCGTCTTTAGACCCATCATGCGCTCAACGCCCAACACATAGCCCCACTCGTTATAAATGCCGGTGATGTAATCGAGCCGGTCGGTGTAGGGAATATTGTGCAGCCACGTATTGCGTTCGCCAATCTTCTCGTGATTGCGATGCAGATAACCCAAAGCCAACTTGAGATCGGTCACCTTTTCGCCGTCCAACTTCACCACCATACGCAACACACCGTGCGTCGATGGATGTTGTGGCCCCATGTTGACAATAATCTCGTCGGTCTTCAACTCGGCCATTTCCGAGGCATTCAACCCTTCGATAAGGGTAGGGGCAACGCCATGCCCATTGTCAATACTCACTGTCCCATCTGAGGGCGCAAGCATCGAGTCGTAAATATCGCCATCGGGATGCGGCTTAAATGCAAAGGGGTCGAAACCAGGCGGGTAATTGACATTGTCTTCCCACGGCACCCGCTCTTCGGCCAATTTGTGATCGCCACCCGGCCAGCGTGATTCAAATGGCTTGGTGTCACCCTCGTAATAAGCCTCTTTCCAGTCTTTGCGCAGCGGCCAACCATTAAAGCCTTCCCACATCAAAATACGGCGCAAATCAGGGTGGCCCTCAAACACCACCCCATACATATCATAGGTTTCGCGCTCTTGAAACTCGGCCCCCGGGTAAAGTGGGCAAAGCGATGGCACGGGCTGGGTCTTGTCGTTGCCGCTTGGGCGTGGCACCCGCAATTTTAGGGTTAATGGCGCGCCGCCTTGTGGCACGCGGGTGAATTGGTTCACCACTTCGATCACGCCATCCTTAATGTAATCGGTCGCAGTGTTATTGGTCAGTTGATTGTATTTCAACACATCGCGCACATAGGTCGCAATTTCAATAAACTTGCTGTGATCAGTGACCAGCAAGCCTTCATATTGAGCGGCTTCGACCGCACCACCAAATTTGGCGGCAATAGCGCTCATCTCTGGCGTCATTTTTGCGGCGGCCACCGGCTTGGCAGCGCCATGAGCAGCGGGGGCAGCAGGCTTAGCGGCTGGCTTGGCTGGGGTTGCAGTTACTTCAGACATTTTTAGATTTTAGACTTTAGATTTTGGATTTTAGATTTTGAGGTTAAGCCAAAATCTAAAATTAAAATGCTTAGCGTAGATTCTAAGTTGACGAAAGTTTTTGCCAATTTCGTCATCTATCTCCCACAGCGTAGCTATGGGAAATAGATAGCGAAATTGGCCCTTCATCTTTCAGGAATTTGCGCTAGAGAGCGGTTTTCTGCTTAATCTCGTCAGCGCGGCGCAAGTCAACCAAATCAGGGCCAAGATAAGGCACCAACATACCGTTATCGGTCTTGCCAGTGGTGTACCAACGCACGGTGCGGATCGATTGCTTTTCAATCTTCTCTTGCAGCTTGACAAAGCTATGCAACAAGGCTTCGGGGCGTGGTGGGCAACCCGGAATATAAACATCAACCGGAATAAACTTGTCGATGCCCGATACCACGTTATAGCCTTCCTTAAATGGCCCGCCGCTGGTGGCGCATGAACCCATTGCCACCACATAACGTGGCTCTGGCATTTGGTTATACAAACGCACAATCTGTGGGATCATTTTCTTGGTGACGGTACCCGACACAATCATCAAGTCGGCCTGACGCGGGCTAGCACGCATCAATTCCCAACCAAAACGCGAGAGGTCATGGCGGCTCGCGGCAGTGCAAATCATTTCAATGGCACAGCATGCTAAACCGAACAACAGAGGCCACATACTACGTTTACGGCCCCAGTTGTAAATCTTATCGAGCGTGGTAATGAAGATATTGTTGTTCAAATCTTCCGGCACGCGCGGATCATTCTTCAATTCATCGGGTATGTTGGTCGTTTGTGTCGCCATCGCTTCTCTTCAGTGCAAAGTGCAAAGTAGAAAGTAAAAAGATTTCATGACTTTCTACTTTGCACTTTGCACTTTCTTTATTATTCCTTAAATAAATCTATCCATTCGCGCTGTATATCTTCCAGCATGGTAAGTTGTGCTAGGGTTGGGGCATCAGCAAACTCTGGCAACTGAATCACCCATTCGCGTAACACAGCAAAATCAACCTGTATCGGATCGGCTTGCGAATGCGCCCGCTGTAGCTGTTGCGCAATCGGATAAGCGTCATCCCAATACAGACTATTTTTCACCACGCATGATTATAACGCCGCCAAATTGTGCAGACATTCACGGGTTGGGTATGACATTTAACTAAGGCCTGACAAGATGACAAGGTGAGGGGATGACAGGGTGACAAGGTGACAAAGCATTCACACATTCGCTCATTCACTCATTTAGGTGTTGGCCTGCCACCAATGTTGCAGGAGGGGGACTTGGAAGCGCCAAGTGTTGTTTGGGGCGGGGGCGATGTAGTCGCGCTGATGCAGCCGTCTGAGTGTGGTGTTACGAGAAACAAATTGACCATGTGCAACGGCGGATAACACCTCATTTTCAGCCGCGCTAAGCCCTTGCTTGAGGCTGGCGAAGTAGTCGGGGTAGCTCTCGTAGAGCGGGCCAAGCAAATGCGGGATGTCGTCGGCGTGGGCGTGTTTGCGGTTGTGTTTGTTTAGGTGAATGACCAACTCGGCGCACATGGCCTGCACCAAGAAGGGCTGGCAATGGGTGAGACGCACGATCTCGTCAACGGCGGCGCGGTCGTAGATTAAAGGATAATCGGGTTCGGGATGCTCGATCAGGTCGCGGGTGGCGGTCTCGTCGAGATAGCCGACCTTGATGCGACGCGCATTTTTAAAATGTTCGGCATAGCGCAAGGCCAGATCGTCAAGTGTATACATGCCGCTAAACAAGACCTGCCAACCTTTGGCCTGGGATAACCCGCGCAATTGATCGAGCATCTCAGCCGAAATCACCCCGCTTTCGACCTTTTGCAAAATCTTCTCAAATTCGTCAAAACACAACAGCACGCGCCGCCCACGCGCCCGCTGCGATACCTCATCCAGCCAACGGTTGAGTTTAAGCAATGGCTCGGTCTGCAATTCATCCAGCGGCAAGGCTTGCAGCCGCAACCCACCCGGCTGACGACGCTCCCAATCGACCAGGGCCGAGGTGAGGGCGTTGACATAACCAGCGGTGGATTGGGTGACGAAGACACGTTGACAGTCGATATAAAACACCTGCATGTCAGGCAATTGGGCTGGCAATTGCATCAAGACCGACGACTTGCCCATGCGCGGCTGCCCGACCATGCGCAAGGTCTCGGCGCGTTCGGGGTTGGCGCATACCTCTTGCACCAATTCAAACACATCGCCACGCCCGCGAAAAGTCGTGGCTTTTTCATTTAACGCCGTGCCAGCATAATAGGACGGACGCAAGCGGCTACGCGCCACTTCGCCGCTCAGTGTCTCCGCATCATAATCTCGGATGAGGCGCTGCCAATGCCGCGCAACCTGTTCGAAACGCGGCTGTTTGAGCGACACAGCTTGCTTGGCAAAACGTTCAAGATCATCAGCGCTACGATACAGCCCTCTGCGGGCGGTGTTGGCATTGTGGACATTTGGGACTTGGCTGAGAGTCGCTGCCACACGTGAAAAATCTTCGAGCAAGGACAAGACCTCAGTGTGTTTACCAAATAGACGACTAGCTTGGGCGGTAGCAATTAAGTCTCCAAAAGTCTTAGCACTGAACGCCAAGCCAGCCAAATCATGCGCATCTTTGGCATCATCCAATGTCAATTCTAAAACGATGCGTCGCGCCGACCAACCTTGCCCAGTCGAGACCGCCACTTGATACAAGATAGCATCGCGCTGAAGAGGGTGAGAGCTAACCCGTACACAAGCCAAAACCAAACGATCAAACAAGGGTAAAGGCAGTTGAATTAATTCATCTAACTTAATCTTTAGTTTCCGCTAAAAGACACATTACGCTTAAGCATTAAACCTATCACCGATTATGCTACTTGAGATCATAAGGCAAGCTAAAGCGCAGGATGCGTCTAAAGCATACATCCTAAAACAACCCAAAGATGACATTTAGCTCAAAACACTCAACATAACAATCCTAAATCAAGTGTTTTGAGCTCTAAATGCCTCGATCTGTAGGCATCAATTTCGGTTTTTTGAGCAATCTTGCCGCGTGCCCAGTGACAAGATGCGCTACGCACGAATTCTTTTCGCGGATTCGGTCTGGCAGCACAATCTCAGGCATGCACCCAACTTTGAATAATAGCCGCCGCAGCCGCCCGGAGGTCGATTTTGGCAGCTTGTCCCAAAAACCAGTTGGAATTGCCGGATGCGCCGCCGCCACTGTTGCTAACACATTGCCTGTCAGCAAAACCAGTTCAGGCAAGCGCTGACAATGTTCGCGATTATGCACAAATTCACGCTGGCCTCCCAATACTAGTTTACCCGTTTGCGGAATGCCCTCGATTGGCCAGCGATCAACGTAAATCTTGTCAAGATGTAGCAACGGGTCAGGCACATTGCTCACCAATATCATCGGTGTCTTAAATTCAGGGTGTTTTATCACCATCAGCGTCAATGGGGTATCATAGATTCGTTGCTGCTCAGCTTCTGCTAGTTTCATTGACTTGAGCGTATCATCCGTGATTCTCAAATCACGCCAAATTTCAGCGATCACGGTCAACTTTTCTTGCCGAATCTCACCTGTTTTTGGATTGATATGCTCGATTGTCAGCTCAGTCTCTTTAATTTCATCTGGCGTGTCAGCCTTGCTGATGTTGCTTTTGTATTTGTGCGGCAGTGGACGCACCTTTGTGCGTTTGCTCGTCGGTCGTCCCAGCTTACTCGCTTTCAATTTTTTGCTCGAACGACAAAATGTAGCATTGCTTGTAGCACGCACCACAAAATAGCCGCTGCCATATTTCAGCACTTCATGCGCCTTAAATTCTCTATCGAACACGGCAATCTCTTTGCTACCTTGCAAGCTGCAAATTTGTTTGATTAACTCATCTTTTAAGGCTTTGTGGCTATGCTTGGTTGCGGCGGGCACCCGAATTAGTTTGCATAATAGCGCTTGACGTTTGCCATTTATTGCGCCTATTTGGGCTATCATCCCTAACTCTATCGCGGGCAGCGCTTTGCCCGCTGTGTTGTCGTGATGTTTGCTTGGGCAGTCTTTCAGTTTGGGTCGAAATATGCCAACCATGTCGGCCACAATCACGCTATATCCGCCGTGTTCAAGGGCTTTCCAACCGCACTTTTCTTTCGCATGCCTTTGCCAGGCGGCTAGCATCTCATTTGTATTCCAATTGCCGTAACAACTCGCTGCCCAAGCCCGCTTTGTTTGCCTTTTATCCAGCCCACTGCTATCTAGGGCTGGTATGATCGCCCCACGACTTAACAATAATTGTCCGCTCGCAATTGCCCACATCAAGGCTAACAATCCTGTATTAGTCCCTATGTGCGTTTTTACTATGATTGCGACTAACGCTGCCAGCAACGCATATACTACTGGAGGATGTTGTTTGTTTTTTTCCATCCCTTGACCGTACGTCATCGGGCAAGCAACATCCTATTTTTTTAGCGGAAACTAAAGTTTTATTTACTTTGCTTTATTGAGAAGATACAAAGCTTGTTCTAAATCCCAATCAAGAAAAAGAATAGCCATTCGCACAGTTTTGCGGCCAACAACCAACTAAATAAAACAAGCACCAACCACGTAAGTAACCCGCGCCATCCATTGCGAATAAGCATGCCCTGAAAAACACCGACCAGTAACGCCGGCAAGGCAATAAGCGCAATGAAGCCATTGTTGCTATAGGCCCAACTCAAGATTGGCACATTAACCCGAAAAATGAAGGGGCCAAGGCTCAACCCCACCCCAAGCAAGGTAAGTGCTACTGTGCCAAGCCACCAAGCCGTTGATCGAGCCGAGTTCATATGCGTGGCTTTACCGACCAAAGATTGCCCAATTGTTGCTTGAAAACTGCCAATCAACACACCCGAAATAAGCAACGCAATCATATTGGCACTAAGCAAATCTGTAGCATTGCGCTGAATAATGCGTAAGGTGACAAATGACACCGAACCGGCAAGAATGCACGCCATAATAAACAAAATGCTGCCAAACAAGACAAGGCGAACCCAGATATGGTTGGGCAAATGGCTTTCGCGGGTGGTTTGAAAGTTCATATTGAACAATATTGTAATTGTTTATAAACGATGGTTTTGGTATAAAAATACCATGTCTGTTTTGCAAGCTGTCGTTATACCCCAATCAAACAAATAAAACCAATTGACGTCGCAATTACATCTTCTGGCATACTTGCCAAAATGATAGATATCCTTGCCCTTGGTGTATGTTCGGTTGATGATTTGCTGTATGTCGATGTTTACCCCCCTGCCAATGGCAAAAGTCGTGTGCAACATGCCGAGCGCCAATGTGGCGGGCTAAGCGCTAACGCATTGGTTGCGGCAGCACGGCTGGGTGCACACTGTGCCTTTGCCGGTCAGCTTGGCTCAGATGAATTGTCACAGACTGTCATTAATAATTTTAGGTTGCGGGGTATCGATCTAACACATTTAAAACACGACCCTACCGCAAAACCAGTGCATAGCACCATTGTGATTAGCGATGGCGGCAAATCACGCGCCATTTTCCCTTATCGCCCGGGCAATTATGGTGCGCCTGATGACTGGCCTGCCCCTGATGTGATTCGTAGTGTGCGCGTGTTGTTTGTCGATCATATGGGGGCACGGGGGCAAGCACGGGCCGCCCGTATTGCGCGTGAGGCCGGGGTTCCGGTCGTATCAGATCTAGAACGCGATGAGTCGCCATATTTTGGCGAGTTAAACGGGTTGATCGATCACGCAATTTTTTCGCACGAGTTTGCCACGCATCTCACGCATCAACCCGATGCCGCGCAGGCGGTGCAAATGCTAGCGCAAGACCGCGCCGTGACGATTGTGACCGTTGGCGAACAAGGTTGTTTTGTGGTGGATGGCGCTGCGCCAAACATGGTGCAACATGTGCCAGCTTTTACAGTCGATGTGGTAGACACGACTGGTTGTGGTGATTGTTTTCATGGTGGCTATGCCTATGGTTTAGCGCTAGGGTTGCCGTTGATGCAACGCATTCGGCTAGCCTCGGCGACAGCGGCGCTCAAGGCCACCCAGCGTGGTGGGCAAGCCGGTTGCCCCACAATGACGCAAGTGCAAATGTTTCTAGCCCAACAAGCCTAACCACATCTCTTCTCTTAATTCTTAGCTCTTGGCTCTTGGTTCTTAATTCTCGCCTCTCACAAAGGCCGACACAAATACACCGTGTCCAACACTTCAAATCCGCGTCGCTCTAAAATAGGCCGGCTGCTGGGCGCTGCCTCGATGGTGATGAAACGCACCCCGCGTGATATGGCCTCGTGAATACGCGCCGCGACTAAAGTGGTATAAAACCCTTGGCTACGATATTGCGTTTGAGTTGCCCCACCCCACAGCCCACAAAAAGCGCTTTCAGGGTGAAAACTGGCACGGGCACAACTGGCTGGCACACCATCGACATAGGCCACATATAGGCTAGTGTATTCGGGGGCATTATGCAAAAGCGCCAACCACCGCTGTCGCTCTGCCTCCTCCCAAACGGCTTGCTCAACTGCGACATAATCATCAAGCGCCGCATAATTATCGACCTTGCGCACCTCTTTTTGAATGGGTGCGCGCCAACGATCAGCGGCAGGTGACCAAGTATCAAGCACCATAAACGCCATTTCGGGGCCAACCCCAAACCCGACGGCGGCTAAATGATCACACAGGTAAGGCGGATGATCGTGCCCAAACACTTTCCATTCAAACGCCCGCTCACGCTCAGCAAAATAGGCTACTTCGGCGGCAATCACTTCGCCCGCCATCTCAGGGGCAAAATGTGCCCATGTAATGCTGCTACGCCACATCGGGTTAATGCTGATATCACGCGAGATCACTTCACCAGCCTCGTGCTCATAACCCGGTGTTGCCAACCAACGCCGTTCATAATCGTGTCGGGTGAGAAGATCGTGTTTATTCATCAATATCAATCAGACTAGAATCAGCTAGAAATTGGGTTTCTTTAAGACAGTGTTTCTTAAAACAATTTTTCGCCGAAATCACTATCTCAGCGTTGTTATGGGGCGGCAAAGCCGCCCCATAACAACGCTGAGATAGTGATTTCGGCATTCGTTTTGTCTAAATAT
>JAGWYZ010000421.1 GCA_018969115.1 Chloroflexota bacterium
GCCATTGCTCGAAACTGGTTTTTAGTTCGAGCGGCTTAATCAGGCGAAGCGTATCGGCGCTCGCCATGGTAGGGAAACAGCTGCAAAGTACAAAGACCAGCGACGTAAGTTTGAATAGGTTCAGCTGGCGCGCTCGCGGCATGGTCGGTCGGTGGGATTAATCGAAGTCGACATGATAAGCTGCAACCCAAGTCGGGGCTGTTGGCCCCCAATCCACGCCATTTCAATCGTATGTTTCAGTTAATTCAGCGGCCTGCTCGCCGCCTCGGTCAGTGTTTTTTTGTATTTTTGGCGCTGATGGTGTCATTGTCATCCGCTTGGGCAGAGGAGGGCGCCATCCAGCACCCAAGCCCCCCGCCCGCGACACCCCCAGCCAGCACCAGCGGCGATGTGGCCAAGCGCATTGACCCCACCGATTTTAAAAACCGGTTTGATTTACGCTCGGAATTTAACCAATACGCTACCGCATCCAATCAATTAATTATTCCTCGTTTTGAATATGCCTTGAGCAAATCGCTGGGCTTTCGAACCGAATTGCCCGTTGGTCGTTACGACCCAGCCGATGGTGGTGCCAGCGCCGGCATCGGCAACCTGCTGACCCGCATTGCTTGGCGCGCTGTGCGCAATGATGATTATGCGCTGGTAGTAGGGTCTGAATTAACGTTCGATACGGCAAGTAATGCCAAGCTGGGCTCAGGCAAACATGTGCTGGCGCCATTCGCTTTTGCCGCAATCGATTTGCCGCAGGCAAAATCGGTGTTTTTCCCCTACATACAGTATGGTAAAGCGATTGGTGGCGATGCCAGCCGTGAAGATGTGAACTACACCAATATGCGTGGATCACTGCTGACGCGTTGGCCAGACAAGATGTACAGCTTTATCGAATACAGCTATTTTATTGACCATCAACGCGCTAACATCGCGAGTTCGCAAATCAAGGCCGAGGTAGGCAAATTCATTTTGCCCAAGACCGGGTTTTATATTCGACCTGGCACCGGTTTGAGCGGTACCGATCAGCGGCTTGGTTTGCACTGGAGTTTGGAGCTGGGTCTGCGCCACTTTTTTTAAAACCTTTAATTGTTCGTTGCAGGCGCTTTTAGTCATGATTCTATGTACGTCATGTTCTGTCTGTGACATCGCCGTTGGGCTATCGGCATGATCAGTTCTTTGTATCAGATCGTTGCAGTAACCTGCACAAGTGTTGTGGCAACAGGTTAAATAACTAAAGTTGCTTCGTGATTTTTTGAGGAAGGCCAGAATGAATCAAATTGTTGCTACCTTGCTGATTGCCGGCTTGCTACCGATTATTTGCGCGGGTATCGCGAAGTGGCGTGCCAAGGACTACAACAATCATCAGCCGCGCGAATGGCTGGGGTTGCAGGAAGCATGGCGCGCTCGTGCAAACGCGGCGCAACAGAATAGTTTCGAAGCATTCCCTTTCTTTGCGGGCGGTGTGTTATTGGCGCTGGTTGCGGGTACCGATGTCGCCATGATCGCGCAGACCTGCTGGGTGTTTATCGCTGCGCGTGTAACCTACGTGTATTGCTACGTTGCTGACCAGGCCACATTGCGCTCGATTGTTTGGGTCGTGGGGTTAGGTGCAGTAATTCGTTTGTACTTGATCGCAGTTTAATCACAAACTCCCCATGAAAATCCTCGACCATCTTGAAGAGTGGATCATCGCCTTCTTGATGGGCGCTGCCACCTTGGTGATTTTTTTTGCGGTAGTGCATCGCTATGCCTCGGGTTTGGCCATACCTGGCCTGCAAGATCTGCTGCTGCGAATAAATACCAGCTGGGCACAAGAACTGACGATTTATTTATTCGTCTGGATGGCAAAATTTGGTGCAGCGTATGGGGTGCGTACCGGTATTCATGTGGGTGTCGATGTACTGGTGAATCGCCTGCCCACCCCCATGCAGCGCCGTTTTATTTTATTTGGCCTGTTGGCTGGTGCACTATTTACCGGCGTGATTGCGGCGCT
>JAGWYZ010000422.1 GCA_018969115.1 Chloroflexota bacterium
CTAACGCAACGCACTTTTAACACAATTCAACAAAAACAATGCCCCCAGCAAGGCTGTCAAGCCCAAAGTCAGCAAGGCATCCCATTCAAAGCGCGTGCCTCGTGTCATCAACACTATCGCCGATATCAACGGGAAAACCAGCAAAAGACCGATCAAGGTCATCAACATATAGTGCAATGGCTTTTTTAGTCGCAATTGCCCTGTGAGTAATTTGCGCAAATACAGCCCGGCCACATGCCCAGCCTCGGCTTGGGTGTCGATTGGGTCATAGCCAGAGCGCCCCTCCCGCAGGCTATACCCCGGGGTGACAGGCAGATTATCGGGTTCTTTTGTATCAGTGTTTTTCATATATGATACTTTACCGCAAATTTATAGACAAGTATTAGAAAAATACCCTTATGCCCTGTTAAAATCGCCGCATGGACTTACAAACACACATCCAAAATACCATTACCAATACACGACGCTACTTAAGCGCCACGATGCAAGATGTAACCCAAGAACAATTTAATTGGTTGCCACCCGGCCTAACCAACCCAATTAGCTGCACCTATTTTCACATTGCCTCGGCTGAAGATTTTTTCGTCAACCGTGTTATCAAGGGCGGGGCGGTGGCTTTTATGAGCGATGGCTGGGCACAAAAAACGGGTGTCGATCAAATCCCCGGCCCACGCGGTGGTTGGGATCAATTTCGTGCCAAGCAATTCGAGCTTGCACCCATTCATGAATATGTGCTACATGTGCAAAGCTTGGTCGATGCCTATGTTGCCGCACTTACGCCTGAAGAATTAGCCCGTGAAGTAATCGCGATGGGCAAACCCAGCACTGTCGCCAGCATTTTTAATTCGATGACGGTGCACACTGCCTTTCACACCGGCGAAATTGCATTGATGAAGGGCTTGCAAGGGGCGAAGGGGATTCCGTTTTAGGGAAGGATGAAGGATAGGGACTGGGGAATAGGGATTAGGGATTGGAGAATAGAGATTAATCCCCAATCCTTAATCTCTATTCCCCAGCCCCTATTCCCTATTCCCTAGTCCAAAAGTGATTTCTGGACAGCAATGCCTTCGTTTGTTTGGAGGTATTTGGCCGATACCGGCCCGTCGCCAGCTAACCCGCCATATTTATTAATCGCTTCGGTGATTTGAGGCAACACATAAGTCGCCAATTGTTCGCGCACTTGCTGACCATTAAACCGCAAAACATGCCACTTGTTGGCATTTAATTGATTGTCGCGCAGATTATCCTTCGCAATTCGGCTCTTGTCAGCGTGCCATGTGTCGCCATCGGTCTCTATATCGAGTTGGCGATCACGGCAAAAAACAGCAAAATCAAGCATATAACGATTATGTCCTAATCGCTCGTCCCATTGGCGCTCGGCACGAATCTTGAGGTCTTTTAAACCTGCCCACAGCTCATCTTCGAGTGGGCTATCGTCGAATAAATCATTAATCTCGGCGGCGCGTTCAAATTTGCGGAGGGTGCTTGGCACAAAGACCAGTCGCCGCCCGCTATGGCTGATGATGGGCTGCGCCAAGGTATGCAAGGCCTCAAGCTGCACTTTGTGATACAGCCGACTCGATTTTGGGTTTTCAAACTCATCGGGGAACAATTGACGACGTGGCACAATGTCAATGCGTCGCACTTTTCCATAATAGCGCACGGCATATTTTTCGTCGCCAAACACCTTGGTTTGATAAAACGCCAAATAATGCGGCGGCCAACGACGTGGCGCTGTCTCAACCGGAATGCGATACCACAAGTCGCTGCGCAGCCGCGCAAGGTCGGCTGGGTCATGGAGGATGGCGATTAGCATTTCGCCTTTATTGGGTGCAGATACCATTTGTAAGGTTAATCAGATCGCCAATCTCCTTCATCCAGCATCCTTTCCCAAAAAACTACTCATACCGCAAGGCCTCAATTGGGTTAAGCTGCGAGGCGCGCCACGCCGGATACACCCCGAACACCAAGCCGACAAACGCC
>JAGWYZ010000125.1 GCA_018969115.1 Chloroflexota bacterium
AAACAGTGTCTAACACCGGGGCACGATATGGAGGCTTATTACAACCATCGAGGATTGTTATATAACCAATTGATTGGTGCGGGTTGTGTAAATGACTTCTATTGTTTAATTCGTGCAAACGATTCACCCCCAACAGCTACACCCGCACATGGATTCCCAAGCACAACTATATTTAGACAACTTTAACCGCAGCAATGTCCCATTAGCAGCCCCCTAGCAAGTCAGCAACGATATGCCATTTAACGAGGCTAGCTATGATGGGCATAGTTATAACGACGTTCAACGTCAATATGTGCCGATGCTACATCGTTATCATTTGTCATACTCATGGCCACCCACCCAATAATAAACATAGCAGCAATTAAAACAAATGCTCCGAAATAAATACAGCGCCATGCTAAGCATAGCGCTGTATTTATTTCAACCCATACCCAAACCTGATTAATAGCGCTTCAATGTCGTCATAAATGGGGTTCGACGCACCATGCTCAATGCAAATGGCAACAAAATAATCGTAACGCTCAAAGCATAGGCGATACTTAACCAAACCCCACTCCACCACCAACCAATGAGCAAAAAGTAGATGGCCCGCACAATAAACGGGTATTGGCGCAATTCTTGTATGCCAATCGATCCATATCGCGTATAAACCACCTGCACTGGGCTTTGTAAAGCTAAGATAGTCGGTAAATTATTCAAAATAGCTAACCCTATCGGCAGGCCAATGATTGTGACATTTAAAAACCACGCCACCGAGGTAGCAATGCCACCAGCCCACCAGCCCACAAAAATCAGCCACAAAGCTTGAATCAAACAACCCGGCTCACGACGGGGCGCAGTTCCAATGACACGGTCATTTGATAATTCATTCATTTTTACTTTCTCCATAACACTGCTATCACAAGGTATATCTCTTATTACGCAACAAAATCATAAAAGTTGCGTTATTGCTCAGCCCACTTTCTGATTTCAATAGCTTCTTCAATTTAATAAAGTCGTCATACCAAGATCACTATCCTTTATTCCTTGTGGGAATAAAGGATAGTGATCTTGGCAACAAAAAACAGTCTTACCACTCATAATGGAGAAGCTCCCAATTCAATAAAAAAGCCGCTTGGGCCATTATGCCCAAGCGGCTTTTAAATCACAAACCCACAATCGTTACGCGGCAGGTTCCTTCTTGCTATTCATCACAACCCATCCAAACACCCCCACCAATGCTAAACCAATCGCAATGCTAATGGGGCTACCAGTGTAAGTCACCACCAATGGCGCAATAATGACCGACACGAGGTTGATCACTTTAATCATTGGGTTAAGGGCTGGACCAGAGGTGTCCTTAAGCGGATCGCCTACGGTATCACCCACCACAGCGGCTTTATGACGCTCACTGCCTTTGCCAGTATTGTTGGCTTTATTGCGTGGTTCGGTTTCAATTGACTTCTTGGCGTTATCCCAAGCCCCACCGGCGTTGGCCATATACACAGCCAACAACTGACCGCTAAGAATGACACCGGCCAAGAAACCACCCAACGCCTCAACGCCCAGCAATGGGCCGACGATAATTGGGCCAAGCACTGAAAGCAAAGCTAAAGTCATCAACTCACGCTGGGCCGCTTGAGTGCTGATCGATACCGCAGCCTCATAGTCTGGCTCGATCTTATAGCTCATGATGTCTGGGTTGCGGAATTGGCGGCGCACTTCATTCACAATCAAACCAGCAGCACGTTCCACCGCCTTAATGGCGATCGACGAGAATAACCAGGGAATCGTGCCACCAATCAACAAACCAATAAACACCAATGGGTTTGCCACGTTAATACCCGTCATCAAGGGTTGATTCAACGCCTTTTGCACGGTATTGACATCGGTGATAAACGAGCCAAACAACGATACCGCCGCAATCACAGCGCTACCAATCGCCACACCTTTGGTGATGGCTTTGGTGGTGTTACCGACGGCATCCAACTCATCCAACACGCGGCGGCATTCGCCGGTTTCGCCACCCATTTCAGCCACGCCGTTAGCGTTATCGCTAATCGGGCCAAAGCTATCCATTGCCACGTTATTGCCAGTCAATGACAACATGCCGATGCCGGTCATGGCAATGCCATATAACACATAAGCCACACCTGAGCCAGCCCAAATCACCAATGAAACGCCGATTGCGGCGGCAATCACAAGTGTCGTCCATACGGCGCTCTCTTTGCCCACTACCATACCGCTGAGAATGGCAGTCGCTGGGCCGCCGCCTGTGGCATTAGCAATGTCTTTTACAGGCTTGTAGTGGGTGTCGGTGAAATATTCGGTCAGCTTATCGATAACCAACACCAACGCCACACCTAATGCCACCGACAAGAACGGACGCAATTCAACCGCATTGTTGGTCTTCATATAGAAGATGCTGAATAAAGCAAACAACACCACACTAATAGCAGCAGAAATATAAAAGCCTTTGTTAATGGCCTTGAGCGCGTCACGCCCATCTTTGCCACTGTCGGCCTTCACCAAGAAAGTGCCAACGATCGAGCTGGCAACACCAATGCCACGAATGACCAGCGGGAACACAATCCATTGCAAGCTGCCCGTCAAGGCGGTAAGCGCTAAACCAAGAATAAGACCTGACACAATCGTTACTTCGTAGCTTTCAAAAATGTCGGCTGCCATACCAGCACAATCACCCACGTTGTCGCCCACAAGATCAGCAATCACAGCGGCGTTACGGCGGTCGTCTTCTTCAAGGCCTTGCTCAACTTTGCCCACAAGGTCAGCACCCACATCGGCAGCCTTGGTAAAAATGCCACCACCTACACGCATAAACAATGCCAACAACGTCGCGCCGAAGCCATAACCCAACAAAACATCAGGCGTAGCGCGACCGAAAATGATGAAAATGATCGTGCCACCAAACAACCCTAACGCGTCGGTCAACATGCCGGTTACGGTCCCCGCACGATACGCCAACTTCATGGCGCCACCAAAGCTGCGGCGGGCTTCGCTTGCCACGCGCACGTTCGCATCAACGGCAATGCGCATCCCCATTTGCCCAACCGATAACGAGAACAATGCGCCCATAATAAAAGCCAATGCGCGACCAATTGCCACAATTAATGTGACCGTGTTTTCATCTGTAATGCCTTGTGCTTTAAAATGTTCAACCGCATCACGGGTAGGAGGCACAATATAAACACTTAAAAATAATGCAACTGTCAACACGGCAATAAGCGGAACAATCGCCCGCGCTTGGCGGCGCAAATAAGCCAAGGCCCCAGTCTTAATCGCATTCCACACTTTCTGCATCTCTGGTGTGCCTTTGTCTTTAGCAAGCACCTGTGCGCGCAAATACAAGGCATAGGCAAGGCCGATGACGGCAATGACCAACGTCATGTAAATCATGCTCTGTTCAAATCCGGTAAGTTCATTCATGTTTTTTTATTTTCCTTTGCTGTTTTGTCGTATTTTTTACGCTAATCGGCGTTATATTAGGTTATTTGCCGATTAAGCGCATTACACCTTTTTAATTTAACTTTAATTTAAGCTCGCGATGCAATGTTCTATGCCACAAGACAAAGCCGAAACGGTGTAGATCATCAACCTAAGGCTAAAAATAGCTAATGTTTCGGCGCTTTCTCCATCTAAAATTTAATTTGGTTATTAATAGAACAAATTCCGAGTTGATGAAAGGTTTTAGTGATCTTACTATCTATCCCTAAAAGCTACGCTTTTAGGGATAGATAGTAAGATCAGCCCTTCATCTTTTAGGAATTTGCTCTAAAAAACGACTCGTTTTTAATACAAGGGGGTGAATTTTACACCGACTAATCACAAAAAAAGTGCAAATTTTATAGATGCTAAAAATACATTGACAAGCAACGCCCTATTTTCGCCATCTCTCGCCAAATCAGCCAAAAGACCGAGGTAAAATCGAGGTCAACACCCATGATGACAACGTCATTGCGATACTGCAATTTAATGCAACCGCTAAATCATTGCCAAAATTGGGCCAATAATCATGTCAACAAAACGAGAGACACCGCCGTGAACTCTCGTTTTTGTTTATGCTCTTTAAAAAAACAGATATCATCTCAAAAAACGGAGCAAGTCAAACAGATTTTCGTCAAAATCGCTATATGGCCTTGATGGCATGGACAAAGCCCAATGATATCAAGGCCATATAGCGACTTTGACATTACGTCATTGATATTACCCCTAATTATTGAGAAGGTATTTTGTTTTATTTGAAGAAGCCGTCCAAGAAAGAGAAAAACAAAAACCATGAGTCCTATTATTATTTCTATCGTCATTGCCCTTTTGGGCCTAGGCTGGGTAGCGCTGACTGCCCAACGTGTATTAGCTATGGATGAGGGTAACGCCGAGATGAAACGCATCGGGGCCGCCATCCGCGCTGGCGCTCAAGCCTTCTTACGCGCCGAATATCGTGTCTTAGTAATTTTTGCCGCCGCCGTCGCCATTATTATCGCCCTCACCCTCAGCATTTGGACTGCCATTGCCTATATTGTCGGGGCTTTCACCTCGGCGCTCACCGGTTTTATTGGCATGAGCATTGCTACCCGCGCCAACACCCGCACCGCCGCCGCCGCCATGAAATCGCTCGATGCTGGTTTGCGCGTGGCCTTTGGCGCTGGCAGTGTGATGGGCATGAGCGTAGTCAGCGTTGGCTTGCTCGGCTTGTCACTATTTGTCATACTGTTGGCCCAAGGCGGCACTATCGGCCAAAGTGCCATCGACGCACTAACCGGCTATAGCTTCGGGGCCTCAAGCATCGCCTTGTTTGCTCGTGTCGGTGGTGGCATCTACACCAAAGCCGCCGATGTCGGCGCTGACTTGGTCGGCAAAGTCGAAGCTGGCATCCCCGAAGATGACCCACGCAACCCAGCCGTCATCGCCGATAACGTCGGCGACAATGTGGGTGATGTGGCTGGCATGGGTGCAGACTTGTATGAAAGCTATGTCGGCTCCATCGTGGCAGCCTCAGCCATCGCAGTTGGGGTGAAAGGAGTCAGTGCTGGCTGGGCGACCTTGCCATTCTTAGTAGCAGGGGTTGGCTTAATTGCCTCACTCATCGGCTCATTTATGGTGCGCACCAAAGAAGGGGCTAGCCAAGAAGACCTGCTCGGCACACTTCGCCGCGCCATCTGGACGGCATCGGGCTTAGCCATCATCGGCTTTGTGGCATTATTTGCCATGGATAGTACCCTCGGCTGGCCGATCTTCGGCGCAATCGTGGTTGGCTTGGCATCAGGTTTGGGCATCAGCTACTTTACCGAATACTACACCAGCTACACCGAAAAGCCAACCCAAGGCATTGCTGAATCTTCGCAAACTGGCCCCGCCACTGTCATCATTTCGGGCTTGGCCGTCGGTATGCACTCAACTTTGTTCCCCACTTTAATTGTGGCGGCGGGTGTCATCATTGCTTATTTGCTTGGACAAATGGTAAATAAAGACATTGGCGGCCTCTATGCGGTGGCGCTGGCTGGGGTTGGTATGTTGGCAACCTTGGGGATTACGCTCGCCACCGATGCCTATGGCCCAGTTGCCGATAACTCCGGCGGCATCGCCGAAATGGCCCATCTCGATAAAAGTGTGCGTGTTAAAACCGATGCACTTGATTCGCTTGGCAACACTACCGCCGCCGTTGGCAAAGGATTTGCCATCGGTTCTGCTGTGCTAACAGCCTTAGGCCTGTTGGCTGCGTTTGCCCAATCCGCCAAACTCAAGCCATCTGACCTCACTTTGCTCGACCCCAAATTATTGGGCGCATTGCTCATTGGCTCGATGTTGCCCTTCTTGTTTGCCGCCATGACTATGACCGCCGTCGGCAAAGCTGCGATGGGCATCGTCAACGAAGTGCGCCGCCAATTCCGTGAAATTAAGGGCTTGATGGAAGGCACGGCTCTGCCCGATTATGAGCGCTGTGTCGCTATTTCAACCCAATCGGCCTTGCGTGAAATGGTGGTACCGGGTGTGATGGCGGTTATTGTGCCCTTAGCCGTCGGCATTATCCTCGGCCCCGCCCCATTGGCAGGCATGTTGGTTGGCGCAATCTCCACTGGCTTTGTCTTGGCCGTCATGATGGCCAACGCAGGGGGTGCATGGGACAATGCTAAGAAATATATCGAAACCGGCGAATATGGTGGCAAGGGTTCAAACGCACACAAAGCCGCGGTTGTTGGGGACACAGTGGGTGATCCATTCAAAGACACCTCTGGCCCCTCACTCAACATTCTCATCAAGTTGATGACAGTCGTCTCACTGGTATTTGCGCCATTGTTTGTGCAAATTGGTGGGTTGATTCGGTAATAAGCCAATCTAGAAATCGGGTTTCTTCCAGAAACCCGATTTCTGATCTGTTTTGCTTTTACACGATAATACTCATATGAGCATTAACAATTGGATCGATTTACGATCAGACACACTGACCGTGCCAACACCAGCCATGCGCGAGGCAATGGCCAGCGCTGAGGTTGGCGATGATGTATATGGCGAAGACCCGACCGTCAACAAATTGCAAGAAATGGCTGCCGCCAAAACGGGCATGGAAGCCGCATTATTTGTCAGCAGTGGCACCCAAGGCAATCTGTTGGCGTTATTGTCACATTGTGGGCGCGGCGATGAACTTATTTTGGGCGATCAGAGCCATATATTTTTGGCCGAAGCGGGCGGGTCAGCAGCCGTTGGTGGCATTCACCCCCGCGCGGTTCCATCTCAGCAAGATGGCACGCTCAAGTTAAACGACATTAAGGCCGCCATACGCGGCGACAATGAACACTACCCAATCACCAAACTCATTGCGCTCGAAAACACCAGTGGGGTAATGTATGGCTCGGTGCTAACACCCGACTATGTTACACAAGTCTCTGATATCGCCCGCAGCCACAATTTATGTGTGCATATTGATGGCGCTCGCATTTTTAACGCTTGCGTGGCGCAAGGGGTCGATATCAAAGCCTACACTCAGCATATTGATAGCATCAGCATCTGCCTAAGCAAAGGCTTAAGCGCCCCAGTTGGTTCGTTATTGTGCGGCAGCAAAGCCTTCATTCACAAAGCCCATCGCGCTCGTAAATTGCTAGGTGGCGCAACCCGTCAAGCCGGGGTGTTGGCGGCAGCAGGCATCGTTTCGCTTGAGCAAATGATCGACCGTTTGAGCGAAGACCACGCCAACGCCCGTTTATTGGCCAATGGCGTAAACCGTATTCCAGGGCTAAACGTCAAATCGGCACAATCCAATATTGTATTTATCGATATTGACCCAACCTTACCAATCAAATCAGGTGATTTACAAAAGCAACTGACCAGCAATCACATCAAAATGGGCGCATTTAGCCCAACACGGCTACGCGCCGTCACCCATTGTTATGTCGAGCGAGCCGAAATTGAAGAGGTATTGCAAGTGTTGGCACACAGTATGGCAAATGACGCTATCGCAAAAAACGACCATCCGATATCCACATCGCCCTATTTTCAAAAAAATTAAGTAATCTCTTCATAAGCAATAATTTCATTAAGAATTTAGTTAATTTAACTTACTTTTTTGAAAAAATACAATGCCAAAACCAGTTCACTACTCATTACTAATGATGCGATGTGCATAAAGCAAACGCAGTTTGTAGCAATTCGACCATCACGACCTAAAGTTTACGTCTGGTCTTGTTGAATTGCCCTAAATAAAAGAGAAAACATGAAATTTTTTTTAGACAGTGCTAAAGTTGATGAAATTCGTTACGCTCGCGAAATGTGGGCCATCGATGGTGTGACCAGCAATCCGCGCCACATCAAAACCAGCGGCAAACCGTTTTTGGCCGCCGTTGAAGATCTCGCCACGCTTGGGCGCGAATTTGGCGAAGACTTCGCTATTAGTGTCGAAGTTAACCCCCACCACACCACCGCCGAAGCGATGGTTGAAGAAGGCGAGCGTATTTGGAATATGTGCCCAACTAACTTTGTAGTGAAATTGCCTTGCACCGAAGCCGGTTACAAAGCGCTGCAAATTTTTGGCGAAAAGGATATCCCTTGCAACATGACCTTGTGTTTTAGTGCGGTGCAGGCCTTGCAGGCTGGGCGCTTGGGCGCACGTTTCATTTCGCCATTTATCGGCTGGAAAGAAGCCAACGGCGAAGAGGTCGAACATTTTATCGAAGAAATTGTCACCATTTACGACAATTTTGACTTCGCCACCGAGATTTTGGTCGCCGCTGTGCGCAACGGGCGACAAATCGCCGAAGCCGCCGCTGCCGGAGCCGATATCGTTACTGCTGGTTTCGATGTTTATAAAGAATCATTTGAGCACCCCTATACCCCCGTCGGCCTCAAGCGGTTTGCCGATGCTTGGGACGCGACACCTTATAAGTAAAAAGTGAAAAGTTGAAAGTGAAAAGTAAAAAGAACTTAGGACTTTGCACTTTCAACTTTGCACTTTGCACTTTATTTATGGCAAATCTCTCAAAACTTGGGGTGGTCTGTTTGGGTCGGCTAACCTTCGACCATGAATTGGCGGTGCAGTGGTATGCGCAAACACGGGCAAAACTGGCACAATTGCACGGCGTTGAAATCACAGCGATTGAGCCATTGGTGATTGAATTACCGGATGCCGATGCCGCCATTGCCCAACTACAAGCCGCCAATATTGACGCGCTGTTGCTCATTAATGGCACATTTGCGTTGGGTGGTCTTGCCATGAGCCTAGGCAAAGCCCTCAACGTGCCCATGTTGCTGTGGGCCTGGCACGAACCCGCTGAACAAACCGGCAAATTGCGTCTCAATTCACTCGTCGGGGTCAATGTCAACACCAGCAATTTATATAAACTTGGCTTCCGCCCACAAACTTTATATACCGCTTACGACGATGCTGATGCCCTGCGCAAAATTGGCAATTTTGCCCGCGCCGCCGCTGCCATTCAAAACCTCAATGGCCTGCGCGTCGGTATGATCGGTGGGCACGCGCCGGGCTTCGACAATTTGGCGGTAAACAAAATGGCGCTACGCAAACAATTGGGGGTCGAGGTAGTCGAAGTCGGGCTGCAAACCCTCATCTTAGCAGCCAATGCCCAATCGACAACCAGCCAGCCCCCAGCCCTTGCCCCCAGCGATGAATTTGACGACATTAGCGAGGCCAGCGAAACCCAACTGAGCAAATATGATGCGCTGGTTATGGGGGCGCGTTCATTGGCGGCACAACAAAAATTTGATGTGCTAACGCTTAAATGTTGGGGCGATTTGGCCGAACAATACGGCATCGCTGGTTGTGGGGCCGTCAGTGTGCTGACCAGCGGTGGCCTCATCACCGGCTGCGAGGGCGATGTGTTAGGGGCCGTCACCATGCGCATTGGTGAGCAATTGACCGGCGATAAAGCCGTGTTGATGGATTTGGTCTCGACCGACGCGGCAAGCAACACGGCATTGTTTTGGCATGTTGGCTGCGCCCCCGTATGCTTGGCCGCCGCCGGACAACCCAAACATTTATTCTCACATTTTGCTGGCGGCAAAGGCCTAACCGCCGGTTTTGGCTTGCGCCCCGGGCGTGTCACCATCATTCGGGTGGGCGACGATGGCGAAAATTTGCGCATTCTGGCAACCACTGGCACAGCACTCGACACCGCCATGCACATTCGCGGCACCGTGTCGCGGGTGCAGTTAGATAGCGATGTCGGCGCATTTTTGCACGAAGTGTTGGCGAATGGTTGGGAGCATCACATGGTATTGGCCTACGGCGAGGTATTGCCCGAATTACAAGCCATTGGGCAAATGTTGGGCGTGCCTGTCATTACAAAATAAACTTAGGAGAAAATATGCAAATAGCACTCATTGGACTGGGAATTATGGGCGGCGGGATCGCCAAAAACATTTTAAAGGCGGGTTATGCGCTAAAAGTGCATAACCGCACCCGTGCCAAGGCCGATGCCTTGTGCGCGGCTGGGGCGCAATGGGCCGATACGCCACGTTTGGCTGCTGAGGGGGCCGACGTAGTGATCAGCGTGGTGGGCGATGACGCGGCCTCAAAAGCCACGTGGTTGGGCGACAATGGCGCATTTGCCGCCATGCCTGCTGGCAGCATTGCAATTGAATGCAGCACCCTCTCGGCAGATTGGATGCGTGAATGGTTGGCATTGGCTGCGGCTAAGCAGATTGGCACGATTGACGCGCCGCTGGCTGGCAGCAAAGAAGCTGCCGCCGCTGGCGCGTTGCGTTTACTCATTGGGGCCGAGGCTGAGGTATTGGCGCGGGCCATGCCGGTTTTAAAGGCATTTAGCAATGACCAAATTCACTTCGGCGCACCGGGCACCGGCGCTTTTTACAAACTCATCAACAACATGTGGGCAGCCTCGCAAGTGATGGCCTTGGCCGAGGGCTTGGTGCTGGCCGAACGGGCTGGGCTGAATATGGATTCGGTGCTAAAGGCGGTTAGCATCGGCGCGTCGGGCAGCCCGATTGTCAAAGGCAAGGCCGCGCAAGTTGTGGCTGGCAGCTATGACGATGTGCATTTTGCCTTGCGCTGGATGCACAAAGATGTCACCTATGCCTTGCGAGCCGCCGATGAAGCTGGGGCGACCTTGCCCACCATTGCCGTCACCCGCGAGATATTACGAATGGCGCTGCAACGTGGCTGGGGCGATTTGGATTGGCCTGTGTTTGCCGAGGTTTTGCGCGGCAAGGGGCTGTAACGCAATCTTTAACCTTCATCAGTCCGCAGAACCTGCGGGCTGATGAGGTTAATCGAAAATATTTTTTCGAGAAATTACCATTTGCAAAGCATCCCCAGCTTTCATCACGGGCGCACCAATAAACGCCGCAACCGCTTGATTATGCATATGCCCAGTATCAAAACTAATAAGCGCAACACATTTTGATTTTTTAGCTGCTGCAATAATTGGGGCATCAAAAGGGTCAGCAATAATAGACAAAGCTTCAATAATATCTTGCTTATCTGCTTCAACTAACCTAAACACCCCTCTATTCTCCATCTGCTCAAACTCAGCAATCAGATGAGGGTATTTACTTTCAATCCGTCTTTTTGCCTCTTTGAAAGCATACTCACTTGTAGTAAGAACAACTTTATCAAGCAAAGCAAGGTTAAACAATTCTCTTGAAGCACCCGTTTTCGAATAAACAGCAGAAAAAATAATACTCGCATCAAAAAAGAAACTCAACATAACTCTTTATTGATTGGGTATTTCAGCAATATCTGGATACATCTCTTTAAACAACTTTGCCCGTATTGCAGCGCCGTCCTTTTTCCATTCATCGAACGGGATTCCTGTTTCTTCAAAAAACGCATCCACCTCAATTGCCTTATTTAGCAAAGCGAGTGTAGAACAAAGGACAATATCGCCATTGTCTCTTACCACAAATGACACCTCCTCGCCCTCTTTCACTTTTAACAATTGACGAATAGAAGCGGGAAGCGTAAGATAGCCTCTACTTTGTAATTTTGCGGTCATCACTTGCATACTTCACCTCTTGCCATCTTTACTGTCTTTAACCGTATTAACTGTATTTTTGTAGTATAGCCTATCGGCAATAACCCGCCTAACTAATTCACCTGCTGCAATTGCCACAAAAACGCCGCACCAGCCTGTGCAATCGGCAAACCAAGATCGAAGGCTAAGGCGCGAATGCGCTTGTTACCCACATTAAACACAGCTTGAGTAATAGCCGCAGGGTAAATGAGGATGCCATTGTGACAGCCTTTTAGCTCGGCATAGGTCACAATTTGTTGAATATCGTTGGGTGCGGGCGTATGGCTGGCCTTGTATTTGGTGTCGAGCACCCATTGCACCTGCCCAGCCAGATCACGAATGACGAGGTCGATTTTAAAATGCAGCGCCCCCGATGTGCCAATTTCGACCCGCTCTTGGGCCGCCACTTGCCATTGGGTTGGCAAATGTTGCCTCAGCCACGCCGCTACAAAACGCTCAAACAAACGTGTCATATCGACTTGAAATGGCAGCGCCTGATGGTCGCCACTCAAGTGCGACGGGCTGATATGCTCAAGAAAAAATTGGCACAACACATGCATAGGCCGATAGTCAGCATTGAGACGGTCATAATGCCGCCCCACACACTCGGCTGGGGCGCAGGGCCGCAGCGACACCGTTCCAGCCAGCGCATGATACGCCTTGCGTAACAATATTTGCACTGCTGGCTCACATTCACCCCCATGTAAAATAAGGTGTAATACCCATGCAATAATTTGATTGTCGGCAATATCGGCGCTATGATCTTCATAAGCGCAGGGCAACGTTGTTTGCCAAGGCGTTTGGGCATGTTCGCGCACTTGCAATTTGCCCGCCAAATAAGGCAAACGCTCGGTTTGGGGCACATAAGCCCGCGCTAGCCCTTTGCGAACGCGGTTAATTACCTGCTGGGCCAAAGCGAGCGCCAAGCGGCTATAAAACCCGGTCACGGTATCACAAGCATACAATTCACGTCGGTCAATCAACAAATTAAGATCATAAACATAATCCCACATG
>JAGWYZ010000126.1 GCA_018969115.1 Chloroflexota bacterium
CGCCTCGACTTGCCAGCAAATGACCGCCTTGCAGCGCCATTAGCCCCCGGTATAAGCCTAGGTTTGTTCCTATATTTTCTTTCTCCACGATTCGTTGCGTTAGCATTGCGGTATCATGCATGGCAGTGGTTATCGGCTTGTTTGTGTTTTTCATACCCCCAAACATACTCGATAACCATCGCTTTTAGCGAAAACTAGAGTTGAAGCCTGTCACAACAATTAAAAGCATCACTATAATATTTAATAGTTGTTCAAATGAAACAATTAAGGAGAAAACAAGAATGATTCGTGATAGATTTACAAAATTGTTGCAACGATTGGTTGCGGCCACTGTCGTTGGCGCAATGCTGACAGCATGTGTGGGCGTCACCCCAAAGATGACCCATCAAGGGCGTTTGCTAAATTCAAGCGGGCAACCTGTAGCGGATGGTAATTATAACGTCACCTATTCGCTTTATACTGCCAGCACCGGCGGCACAGCGTTGCATAGCGAAAGTAAAAGTGTTGCGGTTAAAAATGGGCTGTTTAGCTCAGACATTGGCGTGACCAAAGCCATTACACCTGAAATTTTTGCACAGCCTCTCTTTTTAGAGATGGTGGTGAATGGCGAAACACTGACCCCGCGCCAAGAGTTAATGGGTGCGCCTTATGCCATGAGTTTGGCGGCAGGGGCGGTTGTGCAAGGGATTCAACCCATTACCCGCACATTGCTTGGCATTCCGAATACAGGGAGTGCGCTTGTTGTGGCAAACCTAGATAGTAGCGCTTTAGGTGGGCATGGCTTAGTGGTGATGAATCGCGCTACGCCCCCGAATGACACTGAAGCGCAAAAGGTTGCGGCATTAGAGGTGCAGGCCGATCGCGCATCAGGCACAACTCGCACGGCTTATGCCGCATCGTTTGTTTCTGATGGTTTTAGAGGCATTTATGTGAAGAGTGGCACGGCGGGAGCAGCCACCTTTTACGATGCTATTTTTGACGGCCCTGTGGGTATTCAAGTGGCTGGCAGTTGTAGTGGTTGTGTGCTTGCGTACACGGTGCGTAATGTCGGTAGCAGTCTTATTCAAACCGGCGATATGTTGGCGGCAGCTGGGGTTGAAGTTGATCAAGAATTGGGTCAACCCATTATGTTGGTGCGCAAAGCGGAAGCTGGGGATGACGCGGCTTTGATAGGGGTTGCCAAAAATATGATGGCCCGTAACGCGGTTGAAGAAGTGAACGGTAAGCGAATTGGCGGTTTTGGTGAGCGCACAGGTAAAACGGCAGTCACTGGCGAATACTTGTCAGTGGTGGTGCATGGCTTAGCCCAAGTGCGTGCCAGTAGCAAAAGCGTCTCAAAAATTGCCATTGGGGACCGCTTAACCATTGGCGAAGGTGGCAGCACCCGCGCCACAGGTGTCGAAAATAGTATTGCCCGTGCCATGAGTGTGGTCGATGGCGATGGGTTGGTTTGGGCATTGGTTAATGCGCGCTAGGAGGCGGATGATGAACCGCAAGCGCTTATTAATTTTTGGCAGCGTGTTGGCAATCATTGCCGCATTGCTGGCCAATACCTTGGTTTCACCGGCGACTGAATCGGATGAAGACGTTGGTTTTGCGAACTTCGGCGCATCTTGGAATGTGCTTTCGGGTGGGGTTGGCAATATGGGGAGCACGTCTTTTCAGGTGCAAAGCACCTTGGGCCAAATTGCAGTTGCCCCATCGTTGAGCAGCGGCAATTTTAAGGTGTGTAATGGTTATCAATGTGGCACGTCTGATGATGCGCTCGCAGCCACAGCCACTGCAACTGTTACCCCCACGCCAACGCCGACACCAGCAGGTGGGTTGCAAAATCAAACGATTACGTTCTCACCGATGTCAAATAAACGTGTGGGTGATGCGCCATTTGCCATCAGCGCCACAGCTTCGTCGGGGTTGGCTGTGACATTTAGTTCACTAACGCCCGGCGTATGCACGGTGGCTGGCAATACGGTGACGATTGTTGCGGCAGGCAGTTGCACCATTCGGGCGGCACAAGCTGGCAATGGCAGTTTTAATCCGGCAACGGCTGATTACACGATTGCCATCGCTGATCAGTTTAAAACCATCATCCCGATGATCTTTGATGCATCGTGAGCGACTGAACAATGTCTGTCGCAAACCTCGGAGGTCTTTAAGATCTCCGAGGTTTGTGTGACTATCTTAGCGCTTCGAGCGCAAGATAATGCCGGTGCTATGGCTAATTTCGCCAAAATCAGCGGCATTGGCGGTATCGGTCATGGTTTGCACCACCGCACCCCTAAATTCATCGGGCACATTAATGGCATGTAAGCCAAAGTCTTTTTCGGCAATGCTAATGAGCACCTGCGAAGGTGGCGTGCCGGGTGGCATGTTATACACTTTCTTTTTAAACGTTGCCGTCACGGCTTTGGCCGTCGCATCGTCAATATCAAAGCCACAAATCTCGTGTAAGAAATAGTGAATGACGTTCCAGCCACTGAGTGGGCCGAGCAAGACCTCGGTTTCGGCCACGCCAAATTGGTCGAGCGGGTGCGCCTCGTAGGTTCCGGCATCATTGATGACCGCCTTTGAATGCACGCCAGCCGCATGGGTGCGGTTGGTTAGGCTAACCGGTTCTTTACTTGGCACCAGCTTGCGCAATTTATCGGCCATGAACACATTGATAGGGTATGAACCGCGAATGTGATAGCCGTCTAATTTTTCATAGCTTTTGTCGACAAACAAATTAAACATGATGGCTGTCATTGAGGTAATCCCTGAGCGCTCGCCGATCCCCAATAAGGTGGTTTGAATAAACCTCATGCCGTTTTGTACCGCCTCTAGCGCGTTAATGGTGGCATAACCTCGATCATCATGAAAATGGCCTTCGACATCGGTGTCGGGGTAGCGCTCTCGCAGCGCCCGGATGCGTTTTGCCACAAATGCTGGGGTTGCCACGCCTACGGTGTCGGGCGTGCCCAGCCGATGTACCAATGGTGCAATTTCATCATATACCCGAAACAGATCGACTTCGCGGGTGCGAAAAGCGTCTTCGCCGCTAAACCGCAAAATAAGGTGGGGGTAGCTTTTTTTGACTTGTTCAATCAAGTCACGCGCTTTGCGGGTAATTTGGTTGAGTGTCATGCCATGCTTGTGGGCAATCGATTGATCTGATGTGCCAATATACATGTTTAGCCCATCTGCCCCCGCCTTCACTGCCGACTCCACATCATCGGGGTGACAGCGCACGTGCGATAGCAAAAAGGTATAGCCGCGCTGGGTGATTAACTCATCACGGGCTTGTTTAATGGCGCTAAAGTCGGCGGCTTCTTGGGTGCTAACCGTAGGCGCAAACAATTCAATAAATTTCACACCATACAAAATAAGCGAACGAACAATATCCACTTTGTCAGATGTGCTGAAGAAATATTTATGATGGTCATGCAATAACGAAGATTGCTGACCCTCGCGCAGGGTGGTATCGATAATCTCTAAGTGGCGCGGTTGGTATTGAGAAAATGTAAACTCCATAATTCGAGGATAATCGCTTGTTCAGCAATGACCCGTGCACTTATTATCCCCGAATATGCCTCCTCTGGGGGCACACTTACATTTTTTTTGACCTTACTCGATATTCATCAGCAAGCCAAATTGCAGACTGCCGTGCTCATTCCCAAAGAACAAGCATTTGAGCACGTGTTGCACGACATTGAACAACATGGGGCACAGGTGATTGTGGGGCCGAATCGTGGCAAATTGGGCAGCAAAAATTACCTATCGTTAGCCTACGATGTGGCTTTTTGCACCCCGGCCTATGCTAAATTTAAGCCGGATTTGGTCACCGTCATTAACGGCACGCCGCGCATGATGTTGGGGGCCTTGGCGTTGCCGGCCCCAACGGTTTACATTATGCAAACTTACCCATTGCAGCCATTGCGCAGTGGGGTGCGATGGCTGGTGCAGCGCATGGCAGCCCAGCGCAAAAATAAAATTGTGACGGTTTCGGCCTTTGCCGCCCGGCGAATTGAGCACTTGATGGGGCTGCCATTCGAGCGCACCCGCGTCATTTATAACAGTTACCGCGAGCGCAACCATACGCCGATTACGTCTGATATGGCTACGCATCAGACTGACAGCAATCTTATTCTGAATACATCGCATGTGGCCGCGTGGAAAGGCCCAGATTGTTGGATCGAGACGGCGCAATTGGTATTGGCTCAGCGACCAAAGGCCGTTTTTCGCTGGTTGGGCGTGGGTGATCAATTAGACGAAATGCGGGCCAAGGTGGCGGCATTAGGTTTGCAAAATCAAATTGTATTTGCCGGTTATGACAGCAATGTTGCAAAACATTTAGACGAGGCTTATGTTTATTTTCAGCCGAGCCGTATTGAAAACCACAGCATGGCGGTGGCTGATGCAATGGCACATGGGTTGCCGTGCGTGGTCTCAAATGTCGGCGGGATGCCAGAAGCAGTGATTGATGGCGAAACTGGCTTTGTTTGCCCTGATAATGACGCATCCGCTTTTGCCAATCGTATCGTCGAATTGCTCGATTCACCCTATTTACGCACACGTATGGGCAGCGCCGCCCAGCACCGCGCACGTGCCCTCTTTTCTGAAGCCGTGCAAATGCACAGCTATTTAGATACTTATCAGGACGTGATGAGCCGCAAGTGATGAGTCACAAGTCACGAGTTATGATTTGTGACTCGTGACTCATGATCCATAATCCGTAATCCCTAATCCCATGTCCACACCAGTCGCCTTCATCATTTTTAACCGCCCCGAGCCAACAGCACGGGTGTTTGAGGCTATTCGTGCCGCGCAACCGCGCCAATTGTTTATCATTGCCGATGGGCCACGGGTGGGCAAGGTGGGCGAGGCAGAGCGTTGTGCGGCGACGCGGGCGGCAGTGGCGCAGGTCGATTGGGAATGTGAAGTGCATCACAACTATAGCGATGCTAATTTGGGCTGTCGCCGACGAGTGTCGAGCGGTATTTCATGGGTGTTTGAGCATGTTGAAGATGCGATCATTCTTGAAGATGATTGTTTGCCACACCCGACGTTTTTTGCTTTTTGTGCAGAAATGCTTGAGCTTTATCGTCACGATCAGCGCGTCAGTTCAATCAGTGGCAATAATTTTCAATTTGGCAATCAACGTACACCCTATAGCTATTATTTTTCGCGTTACACCCATATTTGGGGCTGGGCAACGTGGCGGCGGGCATGGGCAGGTTTTGACCCACAATTAACGCTTTGGCCACAAGTGAAGGCAAGTGGGGTGCTCAAAAATTTATTTGCTGAGCCAAAATTGGCTGATTTTTGGGGCGCACGTTTCCAAAGCATTCTTGAGGGGCGCGATACTTGGGATTTTCAATGGCAATTGCATACTTGGCTGCAAGGTGGATTGAATGTGCTGCCTAATGTTAACCTTGTGACCAATATCGGTTTTGGGGTTGACGCGACCCATACCCACGCTATTAATCGCCTTGCGAATATCCCACTTATTGCGCTCGATTTTCCGCTGCGTCATCCGCCTTATCTAATTCGTGATGCCTTGGCCGATCAAGCCAGTGATGGTATTGTGTATGGGTATACTCACACACCAGACCGTTTGCGTGACAAGTTGAGAAGGTTGGTTGGTTGAACGGTTTATTTTTAATGCAAAACAAAATTACCCGTAATTTACTGCGATTTGCCACCGATAGCCAATTTCGCCAACATTTTATTGAGCGAGGGGCTTTTAGCTTGGGCTGGTGCCCAGTTTGTGAGCGCCGCACGGCGTTTGCGCATTTGGGGGCTGAGGCACGGCTGAGTGACCGTTGTGTGCGCTGTGGTAGTTTGCCGCGCTGGCGGGCGGTCATTTACACTTTGCAAACCCATTTTGCAAAGTGGCGCGACCTGCATATTCATGAATCATCGCCCTATGGCGCGGCCTCAGACAAACTTGAGCGCGAGTGTAAGCATTATGTCGGCTCGCATTACATGCCCGATGTGCCTTGGGGGCAATATAAGGGCGCATATCGCAGCGAAGACATTCAGCACCAAACGTTCAGGGCTGGCGAATTTGACCTTGTGGTGAGCCAAGATGTGTTTGAGCATGTGATGCACCCTGAGCTAGGCTTTGCCGAGGTGGCACGCACGCTTAAGCCGGACGGGACGCATGTCTTTACCGTGCCTTGGCATGGTTGGCAGCCCACGCGGGTGCGCACTATCGAAGAAGCTGGTGTCATTAAATATGTGTTGCCGCCTGAATATCACGGCAACCCCATCGACGATAGCGGCTCGCTGGTGATTACTGAATGGGGGGCCGATATGCCTGATTTGATCGAAGCATGGACGGGGATGAAAACCGAGATTTTGCGTTTTGATAACAAACGCATGGGGATGAATGCCAAGTTTAATGAGGTGTTTGTCAGCCGGAAGGCGCGTTGAAGTTGGGAATTAAACTCCGTTCATTTTGAAAATTATAGGTCTTAACCGATATTGACTTTTAGCAATAATTGTCATTGCAGATAAATCATATTCTGCATCAAGCTCGTAATTGTCTATTTCAACCTGCCTTTGCATAAAACTTTTCCTCATGTTTTGTAGCTTTTCGAGCATGGTTAAGTGTCTTAATTTACTTCGCGCACCTCAATTTTATCGTCCGTTTGTCCATCAGCGAGGGTGATTTGGAGGCGCGGACCGTTGAGTAAGTAGGAGCCGAGGCGCAATTGATAAGGCGGTGGCAGGGCATCGGCTGGCAGGTTAATGTCGAATGACTGGCGCAGCACATCGCCGGGCTGCCAAATGGCAGTTTTGATGCCTGAGCCATCGGTTTGCCCGACCATGCGGTCGGTGTTTGCCAATAATAAGTGATTAAACCATTGAAATTGGGCATTGGGCGGTGGCGCTTGGGTGACGTGCAAGGTGAGATCAACGCGCACTTGTTTAGGCTGACGGGTTATATCGGCTTTGAGCAACTCAATACCATTGCTAAATTTGGCGATGGCGGGGCTGTTGGGGGCATATGCTGGCACATTGACAAAGGTATAGCCGGTGTTTTTTTCGCTGGCTTGGGGCAAATTACGCAAGGGGTGATGCGATTGTGTCAGTGGCGATATTTGCCAACGTGCCGAGAGGTCATTGGCGTAGCCAAATGCGTCGGGGGCTAGCACATAGGGCAACGCGCTTTGGCGCAAAATAAGGCCATCGGCGGGGTGCATGATACGATGTGGCACATCGGCCAACATGACATTGGCCAACACTGTTTGTAAATTGTAGGGCGATGGCGGTTCTTGGGTGACAAATACCACCCATGCATCATCGGGGGTGGCTTGGCGAGCTGCGCGGGTGGCTTGGTATACGCTGTAAGCGGGTATGCCGTAACCGCCTGAGGTGGTGTCATAACGTTGCACAAAATCATTAAAGCGCACCCAAGTGAATACATGCCAAGCCCAAATAGTGCAAAGTAGCAAGTGGCAAGTGGCAAGTAGCAAGTAGCAAGGGCAAAGTGCAAAGATATCAGATCCCTTGCCACCTGCTACCTGCCACTTGCCACTTGCCACTTGCCACCTGACACCTGCCATTTGCCACCTGCTACTTTGCACTTTGCACTGCACCGCATCGATAGCGATGCCAACTAGCAAAAAGGCGGCGGGCACATGGGCAATGAAATAGGCAGGACCGAGTGGGATGACGTGGCGAAGTTGTAAGCTGACGGGTAAAAGCCAAGTGAGTAAAATCAGCACTATGGTGGCAGAGCGTCGACGAAAAGCCAGCCATGTACAAATGATGAGAGATAAGGTGACCAACCCAATTTGCGCGATATCGATCCAAGCCAGCCAAGTTGGCATTTGGGCCACCCATTCACCAAACTGCTCGCCAGTGATGTCGCTGAGATGCCAGCCACCGGTGTTGGCTAGCGCAAATTTGAAGGCATCGAGGTCAAATCGGGCGGGGCGATTGGCGACGCCAGACGCGGTGAAGAGGGCGCTGATATTTTTAAAATCTTGGCTGCGGTCAAAATTAAGATAAGCCAGCGCAATAATTATTAAGGGTGCAAAAGCGCATAATAGCGTGAATGGGTTTATTTGTCGCCGCCCCATCCATAAAGCTAGCACGATTACTGGTAAAAAATAGATACCCGATAAATGCGAGCCGATTAAGCCCGTAAACCCCCAGCCGAGCAAAACGATGCCATATTTGTGGCCTAAATTGGGGTGGGTGATGGATAACAGGCCCAACAGCATGATCGATGTGAAAATGGGTTGGGGGGTGAGCCAGGTGTGCCGCGCAAATTCAATTGGCCAAGGCGCAACGGCATATAACAAGGCTGCAACAAACCCAACCCTTGCCCCAAAATAACGCCACCCCGCATAAAATGTCAGCGCGACGCTGGCGATATCCAGCAGGGCATGATAGGCCACAGCCCACAAAAAATCTTTGCTGATGAGATAGCCCAAGGCCATGACATAAATATAAACCGGTGGGTGATTGGCAACCGAGCCACTATAAGCCGCGTGGGCAGGCCATTGGCCTTGCAGCACATCTAGCGCCAGTTTGAGTGAAATAAGCTCGTCATAGCCAATTTGCACCCACGCTAAATCGCGCAGGCGCAAGGTAGTAGCGAGTGAAAGAACCAAGAACCAAGCGCCAAGAATCAAGATTTTTTTGTTGCTTGTCTGCGTTAAAGATTTGATTCTCATTTTTGGCGTTTGATTCTTGGTTCTTGGTGCTTTCTATCGTATTCGTGGCGAGATGAGCAAGGGCATGGTGACCTCGGTGCCGACGGTGGTGGCAGAGGCGGCATACCATTCCCATTCGCCATTGGCGTTTTGGCGCATAAACCCGCTGCTAGAGACAGGCTGCGCTTCGCTGTTGCCGATTGAACGTGCTAAACATAAATCATCAATATCAAGATGCCCCCCGTTGGGTTTTTGCGCCCATAACACACCAATAGCAGCGTTGGTTGGGGCGGTGGCCTGTAAGGTATAAGAGAAGTAACGTGTGACCGATGTGGCAGTGGGAGGTACTGTGACAGTAAAGTTGCTGCCCAATTGTTGCCACTGGGCATCGAAAAAGCTGAGACCAATTTTGGCATTGGGGGCATTGTTGCGTAGTCGCGCCCATGCCGTTGCTACAAATGTATCTCCGGTTGTTGTATAAAAATGTTGACCGATGCCGCCAGCTAATGTGCCAATTTGTAAGGCCTTGTTACCCGTGCGGCCATTTGGCAAGAGTTGAATAACACTGTCATCCCAAACATCCCAACCATCATAAGAATCTTCAAACCCTGGGTTTGCAAGGCGATTGGTATTGGTGCTGCAAATTTTGGCATTTGTTATGCTGGGGGCAGTGCTGCCGCCGCGCGGGTAGATGTCTCGATAGGTGTTGGTGGTAAAAATGCCATCGCTGACATCGAGATAAACGCGATAAAAAATTTCATTATCGGGATGTCCATCACGGGGGATGCTGAATGAGCCGTTGCTTATACCAGCTTTGGGTAATAAAACCGGGTGTGAATGTTCGCCGTGAATCATACGCACCGACCAGACAAAGGCGCTATCGGGTAAAACACCTTTTTCGGGGTCGGTGGCACTGCCACTAAAACGCACCGTTTCACCAACGCTTGCTTTGCTGCCTTCGAGAGGGAAATTGATGGTAGCGATGGGCGGTTTATTGGATGTCACGGTTAGAATTGCTTCGTTGCTGGCTGTGCTGCCAGCAAAATTAGAGACAATTACACGGTAACGCGCATTATTGTCGGTTAGGGTGACCCCCGGGGTGATATAGGTATCTTCGGTTGCATCTTGAATATCCACCCCATTTTTTTGCCATTGATACTTTAGCGTGCCTTGCCCAGCGGCGTTGACTGAAAAGGTGGCTTGTGCGCCGGCTGAGATGGTTTGATTTTGTGGGTGCGAAAGCACATTTGGGGTTGGGCTGGCCCCAAAGAAAATTTTGTAGACTGCGCCTGTTTCATAGACGGTATAACCAGCGACGGCATTGGTGATGCCACGTGCCAGCAAATAAATGGCCCCATCTGGCCCAGTTTGCATATTTACGACTGCAAAACCCGAAATATTGCTGGCAAATAGCTTTACTTTGTTGGGGCTGGTGGGGTCTAAGGTGCGAATCCAGTCGTTGCAAAAATCGGCAAAGAAATATTTACCCACATATTCTGTGGGAAATAGAACTGTATTTGGGTTGTAAAATGTGCCCCCGACAATGGCACAGCCTTTATCAACATCATTGGCCCCATGTGGGTAGGTGAAAAGTGGGCTAATAAAAGGGTTGGGGGCGTAACCTTCATAGAAGGGCCAGCCGTAATTACCGCCTGATACGACTTCGTTGACTTCTTCGGTCGTGGCATCGCCAACGTCATTGACAAAAATTTTGCCAGTGGTGCGTTGAATAGCTAAGGTAAATGGGTTGCGGAACCCCATTGCAAAAATAGAGGGGGCACGCCCGCCAAATTGGCGAAATGGGTTATCGCCGGGGATTGAGCCATCAGAATTGATACGGATAATTTTGCCGCCAGTGCTTTGTGGAGCTTGTTGGTTTGCGCCATTCGATTCGCCCGATGCAATGTATAGCTTGCCATCAGGGCCAAAAGCCAATGCACCGCCGACATGCAAATTTTGCAATAAATCATCCATTTCGTAGATTACTTTTTCGCTGTTTGCTACGACAAGGTTGCCTACGACTTTAAACCGTGATACTTGGTGATGTAATTTTGGCGAAGTGACGGTATAGGCCAAATAGAGATAGCCGTTGTTTAGAAAATCTGGGTCAAGCGCAATCCCAGTTAGGCCACGCTCCCAGTCGGGCGAGGTGGTTACTTTGAGCACTGGTGTTGGCATAACAATGCCATTTTGAATGACTTTGACGGTGCCTTCTTGCTGTGTGATGAAAATGCGCCCATCATTGGCAATGGCCATTGATGTTACATTTGCAAGACCGCTCGCAACTTGTACGATTCCGAACCCATCAGGCAAGCTCGCTGTGGCTTGAATAGGCTGTAATGTAGGTGGGGCTGTAAATAATGTAACAGCAAGCAGTAATGTAAAAGTAAGATGGGCGAACGAATGCACCGGCTTCATACGTGAGTTTGACATATTAATATTAAAGCCTTTATTTTAGGTTATTAGATTAAGATCAATTCTAATTTCAGTGCTAATTTCAGGCCTTGACGGTAAAAAACCAGTAAAAACGAGGTCTTATCTCCCATAAAAATAATATATTTGTATTTTTATGCTGAGGATCATGAATGATCACCCGTTGTCTATTTAAATGTTATTTGACTGATAAAATGCATCTTGAAACTAAGGTAGGAGATTAGAAATTTTTATGGACTTATTAGGGTTAGGTGGCTTTTTAGTTTTTGTAGCTGTTTTAATCGGGATCGATTTGTGGCTGTTTCAGCGTTCACAACACGAAATTACGCTGCGTCAAGCTGCTGTGATGACTGTGTTTTGGGTGTCTTTGGCATTGGCATTTAATGTTTTTGTATTTATAACACGTGGTCGCACTGCTGGTATCGAGTTTTTTACCGGCTGGTTGCTTGAGCAATCGTTAAGCGTTGACAACTTGTTTGTGTTTTTGGTTGTTTTTACTTTCTTCGGTGTTGACCCTAAATATCGACGACGCGTGCTGACGTGGGGCATTATTGGCGCCATTATTTTGCGCTTTATTTTTATTGCACTTGGGGTTGAAATTATTAGCCGGTTTCATATTGTGATTTATCTATTTGGCGCATTTTTATTGTATACCGGCATTAAATTAGCTCGTGCTGGTGATGATGATGAGATGGATATTGAAAGCAACCCAGTGGTGCGTTTTGCAAAGCGCTTTGTGCCAATGACAAATGAGTATCACCAAGAGAAATTTTTTGTGAAGCAAAATGGCAAACGGCTTGCTACGCCCTTGCTTTTGGTATTGTTGGTGATCGAATCAACTGATGTATTGTTTGCTGTTGACTCGATTCCAGCGATTTTGGGCATTACCCGTGACACATTTGTCGTATTCACATCAAATATTATGGCGATCTTGGGCTTGCGTGCGATGTATTTTTTGCTTGCGGGTATTATGGACAAGTTTTATTATTTGAAATATGCCCTTTCGGTTATTTTAAGTTTTATTGGTTTGAAAATGCTAACCGAAGATTGGTTGCTTGAAGATATCTTGCACTTGCACAAAGAGCAATTGTCGATATTTACACTTATTTTTATTTTGGTTGTGCTGGGGGCGGCTATCCTATTGTCGATTCGCCGCAATAAACAGGCGCGTCACCATGAGTAGAGCAAATTCCTAAGACTCTGTTTCTTAAACCAATTTTTCACCAAAATCACTATCTCAGGGCATCCGTCTCAAGTTAAGAGAATGCAAGAAAAGTCAAGCGTAAACAAGAAAATTTAAGACAACAAGAAAAGTCATAATAAACAGGTTAAAAAAGTCGAGTGATGGGTTAAATGCTCCAAAAAATCATA
>JAGWYZ010000423.1 GCA_018969115.1 Chloroflexota bacterium
ATCAACCCAAAGAAAATAATAACAGCGAATATTATGACGGTGAAATGGCCGGGACCTTTGTTTTGCCGTTAAATGAATTAGGGCAATTAATTTTTGATCCCAATCCCGTCCCAGTTTCTTTTTTGCCCGATGTTTCAGCAGCGCAAGCCGCTTTAAACCAACAATCAGACCTGCGTACGGTAACACTTTCGAATGGCCTACGCGCGCGTTTGTTAACCTATCAACTCCCCCGTTCGGATGGTGTCGCCATTTTACAAGTTGGGCAGCCGATCGCGGCGCAGGCGCAAATTTTGCGTTTTTTGCTTATTGCCACGGTGGGGTTAGGCACGGCAGCCGGTTTGTTGGTGGGTAGCGGCAGTTGGTGGCTATCGGGCAAATCTATCTTGCCAGCCCAACAAGCTTGGGCCAAACAACAAGTGTTTATTGCCAATGCCAGCCACGAATTGCGTGCGCCCTTAGCGCTTATTCGGGCCAGTGTTGAGGTAGCAAAAACTGAATTAGACCCTAGCGACTCATTTAAGCACACCATTTTGCAAGATACGCTAAACGAATGTGATCATATGACGCACATGATAGAAGATTTATTGGTGCTTTCGCGTTTAGATGCGGCACAGGTTAAATTAATCCTTGCCTCAACCCCGCTAGCGCCACTTATTGAAGAAATTTACCGCAAAATGAATCGTTTGGCGCAAGACAAGCAACTCGAATTTAGCATTTCTGTGCCGCCTTTACAGATTATCGCCGATGCCACCCGGCTAAAACAAGTGATTTTAATTGTGCTCGATAACGCATTTCGCTATACCCCAGCACATGGCAAAGTATATTTAGTGGCGGTCGCACTCGCGGGTAAGCTGAGTGCCCCGCTCATTCAAATAACCATCAGAGATACCGGCATGGGGATTGCGCCCAAACATTTGCCGTATGTTTTTGATCGTTTTTATCGCGGCGACAGCACGCGTATGAGCGGCAATAAAGGCACGGGTTTGGGTTTAGCGATTGCACAAAGCCTAATGCAACGGATGGGTGGCAAGATAGCGTTGCATAGCCAATTGGGTCAAGGCACCCAAGTTATATTGACTTTACCCGCCGCCAAAAGTTAATCGTCTTCTGTTTCCGATTTGATTTCAGCGTAGACGACCCGCCCGTTAACAGCATCGACATAAATTTTACTGCCATCCGATAATTTCACCTCATATACCCAGCCTGTATTCTTGCGTTCTAATTTTATTTCGCGCACGCTGCCATTTTTGCGATACGCTATAGCGACTTCGGTGGCGCGTTTGGCCGAGATAACATCAGGTTGATTAGCCGCAGTAGCTGGCGGAGGTGGGGCGGTGGGGCGCACTGCGGTTCGAGTCGGTATTAATGTTGGTATCGGTGGCGTTTGTGTTGCCGTGATAATTGTTGTTTGCGATACTGGATTGATGCCTATCGTTGCTGCGGTTGTGGTTGCGCTTATGTTGTGTGCTTGTTCGGTGGCACGCAGTTGTGCATTTAGTAGCGCGACTTGCTGATTTAATGCTTCAAGCTGTGCCGAAACTTGCTCTAATTTTAATTGGGTGTCGGCAATATTGGCCGCTGCCGCCGTGCTTGTACTTGAGGCTGCCGATGAACTGGGGCGAGTATTAACTGTATTGGCTAAATTGTTGAAGATTGTGAAAATAGCAGGGTCTTTTAGCCACACAAATACCCCTAGCAAAATAACAATGCCACCACACGTGATGCCAGCTAAGACAAAACGCAATGTATTTTCGGGCTTGCGTGGACGTGAAGACATAAATAGCTTACATCACAAATCAACTTAACAATATTAGACCAAGAAAAGGCCCTGCCAAGTTCAATCTAAATGTTATGTAGAGATCACTTTATATTATGTCCTTCAATCATAGGAATTAAATGTGAAACTTTAACCCATTTCAATTTCATTTCGCACCCGCTCCCACCGAAACGCTTCTAAACGATCCGGCTGATCA
>JAGWYZ010000424.1 GCA_018969115.1 Chloroflexota bacterium
ATTTTGACGAAGATTTGTTTTATTCACCCCGTTTTAAATTAGGATTGGACAAAACGCAAACTGCCGAGGTTTTAATCTAAATCTTTTGCTTTTCTCTTCTTAACAAAATCCAAATAACTTTTGCTTAAGCTTACAAACAACAACTCAGAAAAATAAAAAAACAGGCCGCACACAAGCTTATGGGTCGGCCCAAACTTAGCCAGAGGCTTAAGATGGAAACAACGATTACGCCATATTCCAAAAACACCCAACCATTTTACATAAAAATTGGGGCATTAGGGTTAATCACAACTAATCTGTTATTGGGCGCATGTGCTGGCCCCCAGCGCATCCAAGCGCCAGCCCCAACCACCGTGATACCCTCCAATAACACATCACCCACGCCTGCCAGCAAATTGACAGTTGTAAATGGCAGCTTTACCGGCGATTGCGCCAATTATCGGTTTCAAAAAGTAACCGCCAACCCCAAAAACAGCGCTTATATCGCGCCCATACTCATCTTTAGCTGCAATGGTACTACGGTCACGATCAAAAGCAACGGCATTCCCAATTTTGAATATGTGCAAACCAACCCAAATCGGCTACAAGCACAAAATTACACTTGGAATATCGCCCAAAAACCAGCCCGTGCAAATGCAATCACGGCAGTGCCGATGGGTGGGCCATCCGCCGTTGCTGTCAATGGCATCCCTATTTTTGGCCCAACTGAAGCGCCAAATGATGGCTACCAAGACCCTTACTTACAAGGCATCCTCGATTTTTGCAGTGGGCATCCCGCCCAACGCGGTGATTATCATTTTCATGCCCGCCCCAACTGCATCTTGAGTGATAGCGAGCTAAAAAAGCCGGGCACTGTCATTGGGTATGCCTTCGATGGCTTCCCTATTCTCAGCCCCTATGTCTGCACCGATGCCGCTTGCACCAGCACTAAAAAGCTCAACAGCAGTTGGCGGGTCACCTCGTCCACAGCCAAAAATGCGTGGGAAAAGCATAGCTATATAGCGGGGGCTGGCGATTTAGACCGTTGTAATGGGCTAAATCAACCAGATGGCAGCTATGCCTATTATGCTACCGACAGCTTCCCCTATTTTATGGGTTGTTATGTTGGCACACTGGCCAATATCAGGCCATAATGATGAACAAAATTGAGGGATACAAAAATTTTGATCAATTTCACTACACCCTCCCCTCTACTTACGGAAGGAGAGGGTGTAGTAAAGTCGGTCTAAAACATCATTTAAAGCACGTTAGGCAATAAAATTATTAGGCGATATGAATAGCTTCTGGACCAAGCAAATTGACCTTCAATTCGTTACGCACTTCAGCCACACCCGGCACAGCCAAAGCAGCACGTTCAGCCTCTTTATACTCGGCCCACGATGACACATAACCCGAAATCGTCACCACATTGCCATCGGTTGTCACCGCAATACGGTGGGCATCTTGGCTAGCGGTGCGCTGAAAAGCTTGGGTAATCGCTGATTGCACATCCCCAATCTGCGCTTTGGGGGTCACGGTAATCTTGTTTGAAATACCACGCATACCCTGCACATAACGAATGGCTTTTTCGGCCTCACGTTTCTCGTATTGCCACACCACATCGCCACTAATCGTGATCCAGCCATGCTCCACTTTTACACTAATCGCATTGGCTGGGACCATCGTATTCCAACTCAACACATTTAATGCTGCGCCAGCAATTTCTTCGTCGGTACGCCGATGGGCGATGGGTGGGTTTACTTGAATCTCTTCGGCAATACCGCGCACGCCTGTAAGTCGAGCGCATATCTTCTCGGCAACCACTTTCTGAGCATGGCTTTCACAAAAACCACTGAGGGTAATAATGCCATTTTTAACCGCAATACCAATATTTGCCGAGGCCAGACGTGGCTCAGCGGCAATTGCTGCTAACACATCTTGATGTAATTGTATATCTGCTTTCATCATTTTTCTCCTTTTGCAAATCAGTTT
>JAGWYZ010000425.1 GCA_018969115.1 Chloroflexota bacterium
ATATTGCCGTAAATTCTTCTGCCTGTTTCATCCCTGTGTGTTATATTTTCTCACTTATTCACTCAGCTGTTTCTATGCCCTGAGTAGTAACTTTAATTCTAAATTTTCAAATCGCCACAGTCTTAAAATAAGCAATCGTCTGGCGCAAGCCATTCTCTAAGCTTATTTTGGGCTCCCAACCTAAAATGGTTTGGGCGCGAGTAATATCGGGCCGGCGGCGTTGTGGGTCATCAGAAATACGCGCTGCTTGGGGTTGAATGAATTCAATTTTGCTGGTGCAATCTGGCCCAGCCGCCGATTTAACCGCCAAAGCAAAGTCATACACTGTCATTTCGCGCGGGTTACCAACATTGACAGGCATGAATTCATTTGACCATAATAGCCGCAACATACCATCGACCAAATCGCTAACATAGCAAAATGCGCGGGTAGCTTGCCCATCACCATAAACTGTAATTGGCTCGTTACGCACGGCTTGTCTTACAAAATTGGGTACTACACGACCATCATCTAAAGCCATGCGTGGCCCATATGTATTGAAAATACGAATGATGCGTGTGGGCATGTTATAAGCTCGATAATAGGCCATTGTAATGGCCTCGGCAAAGCGTTTCGACTCGTCATAAACTGAGCGCACGCCAATACAGTTGACATTACCCCAATAAGTTTCGCGTTGGGGGTGTTCAAGCGGGTCACCATACACTTCGCTCGTGCTCGATTGCAAAAAGCGTGCATTTTTTTTGCGGGCCACTTCAAGGGCATTAAACACGCCGTGTGCCCCTACTTTAAGGGTTGCAATTGGGTTATCTAAATACCCAACTGGGCTGGCTGGCGAGGCCAGATTCATAACAGCATCTAAATGTCCTTCAACATCGAATGGCTCATTAATATCGTACTGAATAAATTCAAAATTTGGGTTGTCTTGATGATGAGCGATGTTTTTGGGTGAACCTGTGATGAAGTTATCAATAACAACGACCTGATTGCCCTCGGCAAGCAGACGGTCACACAGGTGCGAGCCAATAAACCCAGCGCCGCCAGTAATCAATATTCGCATCATGTTTAATTACGAATTACGAATTATGAGTTAAGAACTTATCGCAAGTCATCTTGCGTTTCATACTTCATAATTCGTAATTATTTACTTTTTGGGCGCGCTGCCGATTTTTACAAGTTGCACTTGTGCTTGATAGCCTTTTTCGGCATCATCGCCAAGCAAAATTTTACCATTGCCAAAAAGGCCAGTGCTGCCGGTACTAAATGTCTTTGGTGAAAGCATCAACATGCCGACTTCTTGCCCATTTACGATAAATTTAACGATTACTTGTTGTTGTTGTTCTGACATAGAACGGAATCATACCAAAATCAATGCAAACATTGTTCAGACTTGTGTGTCGTGCAACCTTCATCTTTTTAGTGGTGACAAATTTTTGTCGAAATTATGATACGACTTTTTCATTGCTCATTTCATTTTGATCAGTTATAATTCGTGTCTGTTATACAATAACTAGTACTTTTTAGAGGATATGATATGAAAATCGGTATTTTGACTGGTGGGGGCGATGTCCCCGGCCTGAACCCTGCGATGCAAGCAGCGGTATTGCGCCTCATTGCAAATGGGCACGAAATGTTAGGGATTCGACGTGGCTGGGCGGGTTTGCTCACACTCAATCCAGATGACCCCGCAAGCATCCAAAATAACACATTACCCCTAACCTCATTGGTTGTGCGAACCATTGACCGAACCGGTGGCACATTTTTGCACACAAGCCGCACCAACCCTGCCAAAGTAAGCACAAAATCTGCACCTAAATTTTTACCTCTAGAGGTATCGGGCGATTACACCCCACATGTGTTAAATGTGTTGAAAAAGTTGCAAATCGATGCGCTCATCGTCATTGGCGGTGAAGATACCCTGAGTTATGCCGTGCGTTTGCACGAAGAGGGGTTTGCGGTCGTAGCGATT
>JAGWYZ010000127.1 GCA_018969115.1 Chloroflexota bacterium
ATATTTAGACAAAACGAATGCCGAAATCACTATCTCAGCGTTGTTATGGGGCGGCAAAGCCGCCCCATAACAACGCTGAGATAGTGATTTCGGCGAAAAATTGTTTTAAGAAACACTGTCTTAGGGCGCAACTTGCAGCCCAATATTCAAGTGGTTGGTAAAATGCGTCAGCTGAATCGGGGAACTACCCGATATAAAACGCTGGGCGTAGATTTGATTAGCGGTGTTCCCAGCAGAAAACCCAGCAAAAAATAGCCCTTGCGAGTCTGGCATCCAGACCGGCTCTTGCCCAGAAGCAACATATTGCGGCTTGGTCTCTGAGCCATCCGTTTTTATCCGATAAATCATCACATCAGGATGACGATAAACTTCAATCAACAAATCGCTACCTGTCGGAGACCACGCCAATTGTCGAATCTCATAGCCATTTAAAATTGAAATGGGAAATAGCGTCAAATTTGATGGGATCAGGATTGAAATAGGGGCACTTGGGTCTAAAAATGTAAGGATGCCTAAAACCGAATCGCAAGATTGTGACGTACACTGCGTATGCACATAGGCCATCTTGCCATAAGTGGGTGACCAGGTTGGCAACGACCCTTCAATCCCATTTTGAAATAGGGTGTCATCGTCACGGATCATCCCGATTTGTGTGCTATTCTCAGACGAATAGGTAACATAGCTAAACATGGTTTCACCCGGTCTTAAATAATCGGGCACAAAACTAATACTACCCGGCGAGTTGCCGCGAAACAATGTAATGGTGCTGGTCAATGAAAGGGTTTGCCCGCTCGCCAAGTCATGAATCATAATAATATGTTCATCACTTTTATCTGAGGCGTGATAGCCAAATGGATGATGAACAAAGGCCACCGCATCGCCCTTGGGCGACCACATCACCTGATCGCTAAATTCGCGGTTTGACATGATGGTCTTGCTCACACCGCTTATCGTATCTAATACTGAAATGGCCAGTTGGGTGCCGCTCTCCGTCGCCACATGGTGTGAATAGGCAATCTTTTTGCCATCGGGTGACCATTTAAATTCTAAGATCGTGCTATTTAAATGCGTCAATGCCTCAAGCCCAGCCCCTTCACCATTCATCTGATAAATTTCGGCAACATCTCCCCCAGAATCACGATCGTCGGCTGGGTAAATAGATAAAAATGCCATTCGCCATTGCGATGGCAATGGCATCAACCGATTGTTCAATAGATGCGGTAAATAACTTTTAAAAGCCTCAGATTGCTGCGACAAAAACGGACGCACCGAGTGAACTGCGCTAAGCGCAAAAACAAACCCAACTCCGATCCCAAACTTCATTATAGTGACACCACGCATGGCATACTCCTTGGTGTTTTAGGTTCACACCAAACATAGTGCGGCAATTTTGCAAAACCACTGCACCGATTACACATTTACACATTCACTAGAGTTATATTAATTGGGATACGGTCTAAAATCAACCGCTAAGTGGTCAGTTTAAAAAATAAAATTGGTAATGCAATCATGCAAACAAATACCATATCTATTCTGCCCCACTGCCCAGATTGTGGCGCAAACGACATCGCAGGGCGCGAAGGCTGGTTTATTGCAAATCGGCCAAATCATATGCGGCGCATTTAACACGTTTGTGTTGTGGTATCGAATACAACGGCGACGAAAAAGTATACAAAGCCATTCAAACTTGGTTAAATGGCAAAGTTGACATTGTTAAGCCCACCCCACTCGCTTTTTTAGGCAAATTAACGATAGCCAATGTGCGTGATGCGCCACCTGAGCATAAAGCCGACACTGTGCAGAATTGGATCAGTGACGTGTGGCGGGCTTATCAATCACAACACGCCTTGCACGAATGTGGATCAAACAAGCCTTAAATAGGGCAAGTGTGGATCTGTGACCCGCCCCTACAATTCAGCTTTTTGCAGCACGTCCAACTTGCGCACACGCAACACATCAACCTCAAGCTCGCCGATTGACAATTTATCGACCCGCATTCGCCGCACCGATAAACGCCCAATTGCCAGCGCCCCGATCGCCAATGCGCCAAACGCCAGCGCCCCAACTGCAAGTGCGCCAAGCGCTTGCCCCACAATAACATGCAAACCGATGGCTTGGGTGCCAGTGGCTTGTGCGCCAATCGCCTCGCCCCCCACAGCCAAACCGCTCATTGATATTTTTTTGGGATATTTATTTGACATACATGCCTTAGCCGCCAATCTCCATCGGTTCGGCCCAATCTGCCGAGCGTGACAATACACGTGGATCACCCTCCGTGATCTCGACCATATCTTCGGTGTGATACACGCCATCATGCGCCACCACCGCCGGTTCGACCATAAATACCATGCCCGGCATCAACACAGTCTCATCACGCGGGTGCAACATGGGTTTTTCGTGCAACACCAAACCGATGCTATGCCCAATATGTGGCATACCGAAGGGCAAACCTTGGCGGGCGTAGGCTTTGGCACACAAAGCATAGGCATCACATGCCCGAGTACTGGCCCGCAACGATGCAATCACAGTTTGTTGCACCGCCTCTAACCGCCGATAAGTATCGGCTTGACGTGGTTGCAGGGGGGCTAAAAATGCAGTGCGGGCGATGTCACTCAGATAGCCGTGCCAAGTCATACCAAAATCAACCCGCAGCGGCACACCGGCTTTTAATGGGGTGATGTCGGGCACAGCATGAACTTTAAAAGCGGTATCGCCGGTTGCCAAAACCAAATGCTGCAAGCCATCGGCCCCGCTGCGCCGGGCATGGGCCACCATGCGATCACCCACATTAAATTGCGGCTCACCAATTTGGGTGGCGGCAAAGGCGGCGCGAATGGCGGCATCGGTCGCCAAGGTGGTTTTGCCCAACCACGCAATTTCTTCGGGGGTTTTGATCATACGGGCCTTATCGACCCAGCCTTGGGCTGCCACAAAATCGGCCTGCGGCAATTCGGCCCGCAATTCTGCCGAATGGGTGCTGACCAAATAATCGGTTTCGATACCAATGCGCCCAGTAGCGATGCCACGTACGCGTAACTGATCGGCCAATACATGCATCGGGCGATCGACAAATTCGGTATACCCGCGCAAATCATCAAGCCAGCTTTCATCTTGGGCGCTGGCATCTTCGATGCTGCAATAAATGAAGCTCGGCTCGGCATTGGGCGTTACCACCACCAGTGCTAATCGGTCTGGAATGACTTTTTGGGTGAGGAAGTAAGTGCCTGCCAAATAACGCACATTCCAAGGCGAAGCCACGACCAACGCATCAAGTTTTTGGCTGGCGATAATCTGTTGCGCCCGTGCAAGGGCGATTTCACGTGTGATCATATATCAATTATAGATTGATATATGATCACCTAAAGTGATGAAATGCCGATTTCACAATAGCGCAAATTTGTTTATAGCATCGCTACCCACCCCCAGATAAAAACACTTACTCAGCAACACACACTATGATGCAACGATTATGAATATATTTCAGACCGAAGCGCCGCCAACAACGCCCCTTTTTGAACTTAAGCGAATGGGGGTGGTGATGTGCAGCGATGATAAAAACCCCGACGAAGCGATGGGGGTGCTTAACCCAGCCACGGCGCGTGGCCCCGATGGCAAGCTCTATTTATTTGCCAGAATTGTCGCAAAAGGTAATTATTCACGCATTGGCATTGGTGAAGTGATATTTGATTCAGATGGCGACCCGATTGCGGTACAACGCATGGGCTATGCGCTTGAGCCAACCGAACCTTATGAGCAAAATGAACATACCGCCGGATGTGAAGACCCACGTATAACCTTTGTCGAGCCATTAGGCTGCTATGTGATGACTTATACCGCCTATGGGCCAGTTGGGCCGCGTGTGGCCTTGGCGATCTCAAAAGACCTATTCACATGGCAACGGGTTGGCCCTGTTAAGTTTAGTTTTATGCCAAAATATCGGGTCGATTTTGATTTATATGACAATAAAGATGCGTATCTCTTTCCGAAACCAGTCTTAGACCCGCACGGCAAGCCAGCTTTGGCAATGATTCACCGCCCATCCAATATGCAGGGGCGTGGGCATCAGATGCAAATTTTGCCGCATGGCATTACAGAGACCCGCGCCAGTATGTGGATCTCATATTGTTCAATTGAGCCAGCCCAACACAACCCAAGTGCCTTGTTAGTGTGGCGTGACCACTGTATCTTAGCGTCACCTTGTGAAGCGTGGGAACATCTCAAAATTGGGGGCGGCGCACCGCCCATCTTAACGCCCTATGGCTGGCTGACGCTCTATCATGGCGTATCTGGGCATATGCAACACAACGAGCTTCACCAATCACAAGTGCATTATGCCGCTGGGTTAATGATTTTAGATGTAAATGACCCTAGAAAAATCTGCTACCGCTCGGTTAACCCAATTTTATCGGCAACGGTAAAAGAAGAACGCGAAGGCTTGGTTCCTAATGTTGTTTTCCCGACTGGGGTAGATTTAAGGAAGCAGACCGATGGCAGCTTTGACTTAGATGTGTATTATGGTATGGCCGATACGTGTATTGGGGCCGCCCGGATGCACCTTCCTAACTCAGAACTCATACCACTATCACCCCCATCGCTTAAAGTATAGTATTCATGAGTAATACACCTAAATCCATTATTATTAAAAACGGTTCAGGCCAGCGCGTTTATAGCACTTTTGCAGACTGGCAAACCCAGCAATTATTGGATTTGCGCACCCCAGCCCAGCGCGGGATTGGGATTGGGTCATCGGTGATGTGGCGCTATATGCAAAACAGCATTATCATCACGAGCCGTGCCGTCGTATTGGCCATTTCTGGCGATATGCTAAAACTGCAAATTAAAGACGTGAATAATCGCACAGTGGATGTGAGTATTAACGAAATTGTGAGCAATACTGAGGGCCGCACTACCCGCACCTTATAGCGACATAGCGACGGACCGATGAGCAGCACTATGCAGTATTTATGACGCTGCAACCAACAGCACCTCTCCCATTAGACGATCAAGATAACCTTATCTCAGATCAGGATGATCTTGTTTATCAATCTCAGCTTGAGCGGCAACTCTACCAAGAGCTAAAAACCAAAGAACGCGAGCAACTGATCTTATTAAAAGTTTTGCAAACGTTGGCCTCGGCCTTAGAGCTTCAACCCAGCCTTATACTCGATCAATTACGTCTGATTGTCGATTATGACCAAGCTGGGCTTTTTATTCTCGATGATTCATTATTAGTGCCGCTTGCACTACGCAGTTCTAAGAGGCTACAACAAACAAGTTACACGAATATTCATCTCAATAGCCCATCCACAATTATTAAACTATTTAACGAAAATAAAGTTATTCGTATTGCGAATATTAACAGCACAGCACCCGCAGCCCAATTTTTACATACCTTATTGATCAAACACAATATATTATTTTTCGAAGAGATACAGTCGTGGATGTGGATTCCGGTTGCGGTAAAAGGGCAGGTCATCAGCATGATTGGCTTAGCTCATCAATTGCCTAATTACTTTACGGCGCATCATGCAGACCTCGCCCTGACCGTAGCAAACCAAGCCGCTATTACGATGGTTAACGCAAAACTCTATGAAAACGCCCAAGCCCTGGCAATACAACATGAACGGCAGCGGCTGGCGCAAGAGCTACACGATGCCGTCAATCAATCGCTTTTTTCGGCTGGGCTTATTGCCGAGGTTTTGCCTAGGCTATGGGAGCGTGATATTAACAGCGGCAAACGCTCGTTAGAAGATTTGCGGCGCTTAATTCGCGGGGCCTTGGCAGAAATGCGGATGTTATTGGTTGAGTTACGCCCATCGGCTTTGACCAACAACGATTTAAGTGAACTTTTGCATTTATTGGGCAAAGCCCTCACCGGACGCAACAATGTGCCTGTCAATATTATGGTCGATGGGCCAATTGATTTACCCGATGAGGTAAAAATTATTTTTTACCGCTTGTGCCAAGAAGCATTAAATAATATTAGTAAACATGCAGCAGCCACCCAAGTAGATATCCATCTGCGCTATGATGCAAAAAATAAAACGGTCGAAATGCATATACGCGATAATGGACGTGGGTTCGACCCCAGCCATATTCCTTCGGGTCATTATGGCCTCAGCATGATGCATGAACGCGCCACCGCAGTAAAGGCGTTGTTAACCATTACCAGCCAACCAGGGCAAGGGAGCAGTATTATCTTATGTTGGCCGAATACAACACGAGAAGAGGAGATGAAATGTTAAATGCCCCAATCCGTATTTTAATCGTTGATGATCACCCAATGGTACGTCATGGGCTAATCACTTTTTTAAATGCGTTTGATGACTTTGATCTCGTTGGTGAGGCCATTAACGGCGAGACAGCGCTTGAACTGTGTGCCAAAGTGTTGCCCGATGTCATCTTAATGGATCTGGTGATGCCCAATACGGATGGCATTGCTGCCACGCAAGCCGTCCATGAACAATTTCCTCGGATCAAAATTATTGCCTTAACCAGCTTTAAAGACGAAGGGTTGATAAAAAAAGCCCTGCAAGCTGGGGCCATCAGCTATTTGCTCAAAGATATGTCGGCAGATGAAATTGCCCAAGCAATTCGGACCGCCCATTTTGGGCACGCCACCTTCTCACCCGATGTTGCCGACATATTAATACAAAGCACAATCGCCCAGCCCCCCCCAGGCCACAACCTCACCACGCAAGAGTGGGCCGTATTGGCCTTGATCGTCGAAGGGTTAAATAACCGCCAAATCGGCGAGCGCTTAATCGTCGGGGCCTCCACCATCAAATTCCATGTTAGCAATATTCTTGCCAAATTGGGCGTAACCAGCCGCACCGAAGCCGCCGCCCTTGCTGTGCGGCTGCACCTCATCCCATAATCCCCCCCCAACTGGGGGTGAGCCATCCCCCTCAAACAATAGATGCAAATGCTAAGGTTATGCCTTAATATAAATTCATGACTCGCATCTACTTAGCCGATGGCAACCCTGAAGAACGCGCAGCGCTACGATTGGTGCTCGAAGGGCTTGATATGCAAGTGATCGGCGAGGCGGCTGATTGGCAAACCACGATTGATGATGTGCCTGAAATGCACTTAAACGTGTTATTAATCGATTGGGGTTTATTATCGACACAACCAAGCAATGCCTTAGAAACCTTGCGTGCATCGTGCCCCGCTGCCATCATCGTCATTCTTATTAGCCATTTAGATGCACGTCAGCAGGCCGCACTTTCGGCGGGAGCCGATGTATTTATCAGCAAAGGCGAAACACCTGAGCGCGTAGCGGAACGCTTACACACTGTGGCGCAAAGCTTTCGCGAATAAACATTCGCAAATTAATAAAACGGTGCGAACACAACGCCTGTCTCTACCTCATCCGTTGTGAAAAAATAAGGGTAGCTTATAAAAATAATCCGGGAGGGTTATTAATATGAATAAAGACGAATTTGAAGGCAAATGGAAGCAAGTACGCGGCCAAGCCCGCCAATGGTGGGCCTTGCTCACCAATGATGATCTTGAGCGCGTCGGCGGTAAATTTGAAGAATTTGCCGGTGTGATGCAAGAGAAATATGGCTTTAACCGCGAAGCCGCCAAAAATGAATTTGACAAGCGTGTGTCGCAATTTGAAGCAAATTTAAAACACAACTAAATTACAAACTCACGTTACGCATAAGACAAATCTTTACCACGAAGCACACAAAAAACGCAAAGGTTTGCGTAAAAAGCCTTCTTTTTTGTGATTTTTGTGCACTTTGTGATGAAAAACTGAATCTTGTGTAACATCAATTAAAAAATATTTCGGAGATTAAGATAATGAATAAAGACGAATTTGAAGGTAAATGGAAGCAAGTGCGGGGCCAAGCCCGTCAATGGTGGGGCAAACTCACCGATGATGATGTTGAGCGTGTCGGCGGTAAATTTGAACAATTTAGCGGCGTGATGCAAGAAAAATATGGTTTTACCCGCGAAGCTGCCAGCGACGAATTTGATAAGCGCATGGCGCAGTTTGAAAGCGCACAAAAACACGACAAAAATGGGGTCAATACCCCTAACCAAGATATCGTAGAAGGCAAATGGAAGCAAATGCGTGGACAAGCTCGCCAATGGTGGGGCAAACTTACTGACGATGATCTGGATAAAGTTGCGGGCAAGGCCGAAGCCATTACTGGCATGTTGCAAGCAAAATATGGCTTTAGCCGCGCACAGGCAGAATCTGAGTTTAATCATCGGGTGACCGAGTATGAAACCCATGAGAAAGAAAGCAATTTAACAAAATAAAACAAGCAAGATGAGTCTGTCTATTTCGTGAAATTGATCATAGCATTGGCTTAGGCTCAATAACAGGCAATCGATAGACCCACTTAAATTTAAGGCGATTCGAAAATAACTGATTGCGATATTAAGACCCACCCCTCAGCCCTCCCAAGAGGAGGGGCAAAATTCCCCTCCATTTGGGAGGGCTGAGGGGTGAGTCAAGATAGATACGCCGTCATCTATTTTAATGGAATGGCCTAACAACACAATTAAGAGAACACAAAATGATTAACTTTTTAATTTGGATTATCGTTGGCGGCATCATTGGATGGGTGGCCAGTATGATTATGAGCACAGATGGCCGTCAAAGCACGATTATCGACATTGTGGTTGGGTGCGTGGGCGCATTTGTTGCAGGTTTGGTGTTAACCCCCTTCTTTGGCATCAGCACCATTAACGAAAATAACTTTAGTTTGCCAGCCTTGCTGGTATCACTCCTAGGGGCCATCATCCTATTAGCAGTGATTAAATTCTTTCGTCGTGGCTTGGCATAAGTTATTGATGCATTCCCCAGTGGTGCAATAACACAGTGACTGCGCCACTGATGAGGTTTTGTCAAACGTGTTACAGTTGATAAAACGGTAATATAAGGATGGTTAGCATGACCACACCTAAAACACAACCGTCAATCCCCTCGCAAGAATTAGATCTGGAACAACGTGTTTTTACATTGGGTTCTAGCTATTCCCTCTGGTCATTGTTTGGCCTGCTCGAAATCTACGTCATCTGGTTTATGGTTGGCATGCTCGAAATCTTAATTGCATTACGAGTAGGGCTGAAATTGATTGACGCTGACCCCACTAGCGTGGTTACGCACTTCATCTACAGTGTTAGCAGCCTATTTACCGCTTTGTTTGCAGATATAGGCATTAACCCAATCATCGGCACAGGGCTACTCGAAATCTCATCTATCGCCGCTATGTTAGTGTATGCCTTACTCGGTTTGATGTTTGTAAAAGTGATTCGCATCATTTTTTACACCCCCGCTGCAACGGCTACCCGATTACGCACATAAGAGCGCGGCATAACTTGCCCTTTGCCTCCCCCGTTTAAAAGCCACAACCTCTTGTCGTGATCTCACAATGTGGCGACAACATCAAACTGTGTTAAGACTAACAGCTGTCATCTTGACTCTTACAGAATAACGCATCAATATGATCGCAAAAGGGCGGATCGCAGACCCGCCCCTCTCTTAAATATGCGATCTTCTCGTTAACAATTCCCCAATTACACAATTGTATTGCGCACGAGCAGAAATTGGCAAAAACCTCAGTCTGAAACGGTGCTCAATATAAACAAGGAGACTAATATGTCTGATTATCAAACAACCCATGATGCAAGCATAGACCGCCGCCAAGAAACGGTGGTGACGCAACAGCCGGGTTATGTCGCCAGTGAGCAAGTAACTTACGATGTCGCATCTGAACGTCGGCAGGGTGTACTTTTATTCAATCAAATTCTCTGGACCCTATTAGGTGGGTTAGAGGTCTTGCTTGTCTTGCGCTTAATGTTGAAATTGTTTGCCGCCAACCCCAATAGTGGCTTTGCCGTATTTATTTATGGGATTACTGGCGCATTTACGGCCCCATTTAGTGGTTTGTTTGCCATCCCAGCGGCTGGCGGCAGTGTGTTTGAAACCACCACCATCGTTGCCATGCTGGTATATGCGCTCATCTTCTGGGGCATTATGCGTATTATTCCCATCTTTACCAATCGCCCCAGTGCCCGCACATTTACCCGCACATCACGCGAGCAAACCCCCGGTGGGCAAGGCAATGAACGCAGCACCAGCACCATTACCAAGGATTAACATGATGAATACACCAAATATCTTCATCCTTGGTGTCATTGTCGTGTCTTTACTGGTTACTGTCGTGTTTTTTGTTTTAGCGATCAGTTGGTTTATTTCAAACCATACCAATTACGCGTCGCATAAACAAAAGCCCAGCGCACCAATCAACATATCCACCATTTATCCTACATCTGAAAACAAATCTACGGAGAAAATAATATGAATAACAACAATAATGAACCTAAGTCACCCAGCCTGAATATTGACAGCCCCAAAGGGTTTATCGCAGGGATGCTATTTGGCGGGCTTGCAGGTGCCGGGGCCATGCTACTGATGGCGCCATTATCAGGCAAACATCTACGCGCCCAACTTCAGCTAAAAGGCAATGACATCCAAGCACAAGCCAATGAAGATTTAGAAGAGGCGATGGATCAAACCCGTCTCACAGCCAACCATATGACCTCTGACATTCGCCAAAAAGCTAAAAAAATAAAGCGTAGCGGGAAAGAGATGCTAAAAGAACAAAAAGAGCATTTATCGGCTGTCATTGATGCAGGCAAAGCGGTCATTTTAGGGCACTAAGTTGCCTTGAATGTGTGACCTTAAGACACTTGGAATGCAGGCAATGTGCATGGAGATTAACCCAATGAATCTATTAAAAAAAACACCCATCTTTATGTTTATTGTCGATTTTGTCATTGTCGCCGTGCTGTTTGTCTTTTTTGGCAGTTGGGCGATGTCGCGCATTGCGATGGAAGGCGGCATGATGGAAGGCGCGGTGAGCAAGATCGGCATATTTGATGACAGCATTCTAAACAGCTTTAGTCGAATGTGGGTTCCAGCCTTTCTGACTGTCATCCTCGGTTTTGTCATCGGTCAGACCTCTTTGCGCAAAATGAAATGATAGGGCTTACACGAATCAAAAAAATTCACGAGAAAGAACACAAAAATCGCAAAAGAAAATATTAAATCAGCTTAATTTTTGCGAATTTTGTATTTTTTACAGAAAAGTAATGTCAAATCACCATCGAGTTAGGTGGCTTATTTGGCTGAGCAATTTGGGAGAAGAAAAATGAAAATTAAAAATACGGCAACAAATCATCAACAAAGCCATCATAATCTTGCTGCGCATGGTATCACAAATGAACAGCGAATAGGTTTATTCAGACTGATTCCTGATCAAGCTAAGACGATAAAACAAGACCTGTGCGCCCAAAGTTGCAATCTGTTTAGCGATGACTTACACATGCAGATTTGTCGCGCACCTGTAGGTATTGGCAAATGAGCAAAAAATGAATTACAGCTTACTCAAAGATTCCACCTTGGTTGCCAAAATTGCTTTGTCGAGACCGAAATGCACTTGAGGCAATGTATACACGCCATGTTGTTCAGGTGCTGGGCATGGTGACAACATTATTAAATGGACATAATCAAAGCCAAGATATTACGCTAGAAGCATTTTGGCGGGTGTAGTAATTGGCCTCTCATTTTGATGTGACAAACGACGATGCCAGCGCTCATCATTAGCGTCTGATAGCATCCGCCCAATTGTCGATGAAACATGCATTTTGCTAACTGTGACAAGTTATCACCAAGCGATTGGCGATTAAATGCCTCATTACGGCTTTTAGCCAAGCTCTGATTTACCACGCCCAGCATACAAACTTGAAATTTACTTTAGGAGAATAAAATGAAAAATTTAGAATATTTATTTGTGATTTGCGACTATCGCAAACACGCCTCAATGCCGCGTTATATTAACGGCGAAGAAATTGATGATTGGAAAAAGAAAGCCAATATTTCAGAATTTGCCAATCAAAAAGGCAGCGAAGGTTGGGAATTGATTGCAGCTGACAATAACGCCCAAGAATATATTTTCAAACGTAACAAGCAAGAATCAATTGCAGTGAAAGACTTGTCAAACAACAACATCATCACCAAGAGTTAGTATAAAAACTTGCCGACAAGACATAGCCAATCGAAGATTGTCAGGATAAGCAATTATGAAAACACCAAAAATCATCCTCGCCTTGGCTATGCTTGCCGTCTCAACCTTAGGGGCCTGCACAACAGCCACGAACGAAATTATTGACAGCCATTGGGATTTGCTGTATCTCAATGGCCTATCAGCGGCGATAGCACCCATTACCCTTAGAGAGTGTTTCTTAAATCAAATTTCACTTTTTTGTCAGCTGAAATTACGTGGTTTTATCAAATCAGAGAGCATATTTAGACAAAACGAATGCCGAAATCACTATCTCAGCGTTGTTATGGGGCGGCGTT
>JAGWYZ010000426.1 GCA_018969115.1 Chloroflexota bacterium
GCGACCAAGTATCTTGATGGGCAAGGGCGGGTCGTCGGTGGGGCAATTGTAGGTAGTCGTGATTTTGTGATGGGCAAGGTATTTCCCTTTGTTCGAACCGCGGGACCGCAAGGACCGCGATTGCAGAGGGCCCCGTGGTGTTGGGTTATTATTTTAATTCCAATCAAGATGCGACTGAAATTGGCGCCCTCCCAGAGCCTATTTTTATGAAAGACGACCTAGCAGGACGGCAAACCCAATTTGCCCTGCGAAAAGGTTATGGTGCAAACCTCGAAAAAATTACTTTTGCTGCACCGCTCGCAGGGCACTTTAATCCCACCGTCGATACCGATGGGGTAATTCGACGGGTACCCTTGATCGCACAATATCAAGACGACTATTACGAATCTCTCTCGCTGGCAATGTATCGTCTCTACCGTGCCCAAACGAAGCCCGGGCAAGAGCGTCTTGGCACCCTACCGGCGCGCATTCCCGGGGCACAACTTGAACCGGCTGGCGATCCAAAAACTGGTAATGCCTTTCCAATTGAAGGCATCCGCATTGATGGTCTTAGCATTCCCGTAGGTCTTGGCACCAATACCTTAGTACCGTTTCGGGGGCGCCAACAAAGTTTTCCTTATATTTCTCTAGCAGATGTTTACAACAAAACCGTTCCCAAAGAAAAATTGCAGGGCAAAATTTTATTGGTGGGGACTACGGCTCCGGGGTTAGCGGATTTACGAGCTACCCCCGTGAGTGGGCTTTATCCTGGCGTAGAAGTTCATGCCAATCTCTTGGCTGGCATGCTCGATTTAGAAAAAGGGGGGATTAAATCGATTCCGCCCTTCACCCTCGCCATTGAATTACTTGCCATCGCGGTCTTAGGTATCGTGCTGACAGTGTGCATGGCCTTAATGAGCGCCATACCCAGTGCGATTGCCCTTGCCCTTAGCGTAGGGCTAGTGCTTGTGATCAATCTCAGTTTATGGCAAGCCGGCTTTGCCATGCCCATTGCCAGCCTCTTATTTTTAATTGCAGGTATTTATATTGGCAATATTGCCTATGGGTATTTTGTTGAGTCGCGCCATAAGCGCCAACTCGCTGATTTATTTGGGACCTATGTGCCCCCCGAGTTAGTCGAGAAAATGGCTGAGAACCCCTTGCAGTACAACATGGTTGCCAAGAAAGCGCAACTCACCGTTTTATTTGCGGATATCGTGGGCTTTACCTCTATCTCGGAACGCCTTAGTCCGCAAGAACTCACTGCCTTTGTTAATGAATACCTCACCGAGATGAGTGCAACAATCCGTTCGCACGGCGGTACCTTAGACAAATACATTGGCGATGCGATTATGGCCTTTTGGGGCGCACCCATCGACGATGTCAATCATGCTACGAGTGGCGTGACTGCTGCCTTAGCAATGCAAAGTAAGTTACGCGAACTCAAAACCGAATACGCTAAACGGGGTTGGCCTGAGATTAAAGTAGGCTTAGGCTTGAGTACGGGCGATATGACCGTCGGTGACATGGGATCTAAAATCCGTAAAGCTTACACCGTCATGGGCGACTCAGTAAATTTGGGCTCACGCCTAGAAGGAATTACACGCACTTATGGGGTTGGCGTCTTAGTTAGTGAAGCGACCCAAGTGGCAAGCCACGGCATTATCTATCGAGAAATTGACATTGTCCGCGTTAAAGGCAAAGACAATCCGATTCGTATTTATGAGCCAATATGCTTAGAAAACGAACTCGCCAGCGATGTTCGCGCTCGCTTAGAGCAATGGCAAAAAGTCCTCATCAATTACCGCACGCAAGCCTGGCAGGCTGCCGATGATACGCTCGTTCAATTACAAGCCATCGAACCCGATTGCAAACTCTACACACTCTATCGCGAACGCATTGCCCAGTGGCGCAAGAGCCCACCGGCTGTAGATTGGGATGGGGTAACTAAATTTGATACCAAGTAAGGAATAAGATTG
>JAGWYZ010000128.1 GCA_018969115.1 Chloroflexota bacterium
GTGCGGTCAGACCCAGAACCCGGGCGAAACTCGGTGACAGTGGAATTTACCCACACATAATCGCCAATATTTACGTTTGGTGCAGCATTTGTAAACACATAAATGCCTTCCGAGGTTGCAATATTATTATCGGGTTGGGGGTCTTGCATCCAAAAACCATTGTTGCGCACAACCGTAACCACACCACCCACGCCTTGCACCAGTTTGCCTTGCATAGGTGATACATGCCCTGCGCCTTGAATTTCACGAATACGGGTTTGAGGTGTAATGGGTGTCGGGGCGGTGGTTTGGCACGCGGTCAACATTACAGCCATCAGCCCCCCCCACGAGAAAAACGCTGATTTTCTAAGCATAGAGTGCTGATTGTATGTGAAAATCGGCTAAAAAATAAAGATGAGAACTAAAAAAACGCCAAGATCTGTTTTAATGCTGTATCTCTATCGCAATAAATAACCCTGTCTTCACCTGTTTGAGCTAAATGCGTTCGATAGATGCACTCAGTTTAGACAAGATAAATGCCAAAATCACTATCTCAGGGTTGTTATGGGGTGGCAAAGCCACCCCATAACAACCCTGAGATAGTGATTTTGGCGAAATTATTGGTAATCGTTTTAACTTCTATTGATTAGGCACACGTAAAGTCTCTTGATAGATTGGAAATTGAGACGATTGATTATCAATTTACTGGTCCAACGTTTCGCCACAAGCCCGGCAACAAAATGGTGGATGGGCTTGGCGCTGGGGTGGGTGTTGCAGGTGGAATAGGGGTTTGGGTAGGCTGGGGTGTGCCTTGCGCTGCAACAGTAAAGGCTTGTCCGACATCGGGCGCGGTATTAAAGGTGCTATTGCCCGCTTGTGAAGCGCGAATAATGCAGGTGCCGGCCTTTAACAATGTCACTGTGTTGCCGTTCACCATGCATACGTCAGCGCTCAAAGTATTAAAGCTAACGTTTAAACCAGACGATGCAGTGGCAAAAACTGTAATGGGTGATTCGCTGAGAATACGGCTTGGTAATGGCTCGAAGGTAATGGTTTGATTTTGTTTGCCGCCAGTGGTCGGTGGGGTCGCTGTCGCCGCTGATGGTGATACTGGGGTTGCGGTGGGTGTCCAAGTGGGTGGTGGGGTTGAACCCGGTGGCAAAATTTGGAAGCTCTCGATTTCTTCGACAGCATTTAACCAATTATTGCCAGCCAAAAAAGCCTTGAGGCTGCACAAGCCCGGCCCCTTGTCGATCGATTTGCCGAACACCACCCAGTTGCCATTCACTACCCTGCATACATCGGGCGTGACAGAGGTGACGGTTGCCTGCCCCCCAGTGTTGGTGGTTGCAAAGGCCTGAAATGGCAAGTCTTCGAGCAATTTATCTTGAAAAGCACCAAAACGCAAGGTCTGAATGATTTTGCCAAATGGCCCCACACCCCAAACTGCCCCGCCGCGCAAATCGGTGGCGATCCATGGGAATGCCAAAAAGCCGCCGGTCCAAGCTGGGTTGTTGGGTTTGGGTGCGTCTTCGACCTTGGCCGAAATGAGGTTATAACGCAATACTTCGCTGCCACGATGCAAATACACATTGGCATCGCCGGAATGCACGGCTAAATTGACCGCACTCCATGAGGTTGGCACACCGCTAAAGGCCAGCGCAATACTCATCGGGAACCCTGCGTCAACCGATTTGCTTTGAACATCATAACGCAACGCTTGTGTGTCTTTAAAAAAATAGACTTTGTTGTTACCAGCATAAAAAGCTGCGTCAATACTGTCCCACGCGGGCAACCCGGGAAAAACAAGGCCAAATTCACGCGGATAGCCGCTTTCAATTTGCCCATTGGCTTGGTTTAGCGCCAAAATATAACCTTGGTTAAAAGCGTAGAGTTTGTTATCGCCTACATTTAGCGTTGTATCGACATTGCGCCAACCCCAAGGCAAATTGGGCATGATTGCTGCTAATGGCATGGTTGCGCCCGGGGTGGTATTGGTGCTGACATTAAATGGCAAGGCCGACTCGCCCTTAAAAAACATATATTCGTTGTTCGACCATGGTAAGGCGGCCTCGGGTGAAACCCCATGCGATGTCCATGAAGGCACCCAACCCGGCCACGTGCTGGTGTTGATGGGTTGTGGCGCGACATCGACTTTGGCAGCGCTCAAGCTATAAAGCAAATACTCGCCAGCACGAAAAAAGATCAACTTGTCCGCATCGGTTAGGCTTTTTACCACTGTATCTACCCGATCCCAATGTGAGGGCCAACTGCCAAACGATGCCGAAATGGCCGACGGAGTGCGTGTTACTTGGTTGCTGGCCGAGCTGTATTCAATAAACTGATTGCCACGAAAAAAATAGGTGCGGTTGTTGTCCACATATACTGCGTCATCAATCGCGGTCCAGTCGCCCGGCCAACCGCTCCAGCCGGCCGTGATAGCGCGTGGCCCAAATAAAACCACTTTGGTGTTGAGGTCATAGGCCAGATAGTTGCTGTTGCGAAACAAATAAGCCGTGTCGCCCACGCGAATCGCAGCATCTAATTTATACCAATCAGGCCAATTGGTGATGTTTAATGAATCAAGCAAGCGTAGCGTACTTGATTCAATACGGTTGTTGCTTGCGTCATACACGATAAATCGTGGGTCATTTAAAGGATCGGTGGTGCGGTCAATTAGATATACTTTGCCATTGCCCCACGCCCCTGCAACTTCAAGCTGGTTTTGACGATTCGAGATTGATGCATCATCGATATTTGCATGGGTGGGTTGTGTCGTTCCACTCAATTGCATGATGAGTAGGCTGGCAATCACGCCTGTGCCAGTGGCAGTAAACCAATATTTGCTGTTCATTTTCACCTCTGATCATTAGGCATGATGTGGGTTATATGCATCGTCTCAATAAACAGTGGCAATAAAAAATATGTAATGCCGAACCCACTATCAATGTAACCATAGAAGGTGCATTAATAGTGGTTTCGGCGAAAACCTATGCCACACCACGCCAATATTGTCGCTGTTTACGATTATCTTAATTTATCTTAATACTGATCGCTTAATGCAGACCTATTCCTTCGATTAGGCTTTAACTATTCTATTTCATCTGGTTGAGATCAAGTACACTTCTGGCCTATGCTTCGCTTTATCACCGCCGGCGAGTCGCACGGCCCATCACTTACCGCCATTTTGGATGGCATGCCCGCAGGCGTGCCGCTGTCGTCTGAATTTGTTGACCGTGATTTAGTTCGCCGTCAACAAGGCTATGGCAGCGGCGGACGTATGAAAATTGAGCGTGACCACGCCCGCATGACCGGCGGCGTGATGGCTGGGTACACCACTGGCGCACCCATCTCATTTATCGTCGAAAATTTAGATCATATTAAATGGCGCGATCGTGCAATCGAAGCCATGACAATTCCACGCCCGGGTCATGCCGATTTAACTGGTGCGGTTAAGTATGGTTATCGTGAGCTTCGGCTGTCGCTCGAACGCGCCAGCGCCCGCGAGACCACCATGCGGGTGGCGGTGGGGGCGGCGTGCCGTGCCTTGCTTGCCCAATTTGGCATTATTGTCGGGGGCTATGTCACCTCGGTTGGTGAAGTAAACATCAATGATGCGAATGATGACAAAGTTAATCCTGCCCAATTCGAGCAACGCTTTGCTGCCGCCGAAGCCAGTGATGTGCGTTGTTATGACCCTGCTACTGCCGAGCGGATGCGGGCGCGAATTCGCCAAATTATGGAGCAGCGCGACACCCTAGGCGGCACGATAGAAGTAGCCGCCCTCAATGTGCTGCCCGGCTTGGGCAGCCATGTGCAATGGGATCGTCGTTTGAGTAGCAAATTGGCGGCGGCGGTGATGAGTATTCACGCCATGAAAGGCGTTGAAATTGGTGATGGCTTTGCCGAAGCCTTGCGCCCGGGTACCCAAGTCCAAGATGAACTGTATGTGGAAAACGGCGAAATCAAGCAACGCAGTAATCATGCTGGTGGCATCGAAGGCGGCATCAGCAATGGCGCCCCTATCGTTGTGCGGGCTGCGCTCAAACCTATTGCTACCACCCTCAACCCACTCGATTCGGTTGATTTGGTGACGGGTGATGCAGTAAAGACCAAATATGAACGTAGTGACTTTTGTCAAGTGCCCCGCGCTGTGCCTATTGTTGAGGCAATGGTATGTATTGTGCTGGCTGATGCGCTGATTGAAAAATTAGGCGGTGATTCTATTGCCGAAATGAAGCCGCGCTTTGAGGCTTTACGTCGCCTGCGCCTGAGCGATTTGCCAATGAATGCGGTAGCTTGGCATTTTGGCTATGAGCTTTAGGCTTAGAATATCGCAACATGCGCGTTTGGGGACGCGCATGTTGCGTTGAGACCTACCCCAAATCTATTAATATGTCAATGACTAACCCTGTTCTCGAACAAATTCATCAACATCGTTCCATTCGCCAATATAAATCCGACCTAGTGTCGCGTGAGATGATCGAAACGATTGTGGTGGCCGGGCAACGCGCCGCCACCTCGTCAAACTTGCAAGCCTATGCTTGTGTGGCTGTCTCCGATGCTGCCAAACGCGCCGAATTGGCGCGGCTATGTGGTAATCAAGATCACATTAACCAAGCGCCTATTTTCTTGGCATGGTGTGCCGACCTCAGCAAACTTGACTATGCCTGTGCTTTGCGTGGGCATCCGCATGTCGGCAATTATGTCGAAAACTTTATCATCGCAACTGTCGATGTGGCTTTGGTGATGCAAAATGCGGCCTTGGCTGCCGAGTCGTTGGGGTTGGGGATTTGCTACATCGGTGGGTTACGTGACCACACCCGCGAGGTCATTCAATTGCTTGGGTTGCCGCACTATATGTTCCCGATTTCGGGCATGACAGTAGGTGTGCCAAATGACAACCCAATTATCCGCCCACGTTTGCCTTTGCCTGCCGTATTGCATTGGGAAAGTTATTCAAATGACGGGCTTGACCAAGCTTTGCAAGAATATGATGTGGCGATGGTAAATACCGGCATTTATAACAATCGCCAAGTAGCGGTACCGGGCAACCCCGGGGTGATGGAAGATTATGGCTGGACCGAACACTCGGCGCGGCGCGTCAGCCGCCCAGTCCGAACCGATTTGCGAGAGGTGTTACACGAGCAAGGTTTTGAGTTGAAATAAGGGCAGGGGGCAAAATTGCAGGGTTGCAAAGTGGCAGGGGCAAGGAGTGAAATGCCACTCTGTCACTTTGCTACCTGCCCAACAACAAAATGTTAGCAACCGGAACCGACATCATTCATTTGGCCCGCATGGAGCAAGCGGTGCAGGCTTATGGGGATAAATTTATTGGGCGCATTTTTACGGCGGCTGAAATTGCACATTGCCGAGGGCGTATTGCGCCTTTGGCGGTGCGTTTTGCGGCGAAGGAGGCTATTGCCAAAGCATTGGGGGTGGGGATGCGCATTATGTCGCGGCATGGCATTCATTGGCACGAAGCCGAGGTCATTAATGATGCCAAAGGGCGGCCTGCGGTGCTGTTGCACGGGCGAGCCGCCGAATTGGCGGCGGCGCAAGGGCTGAACCAGTGGTCTATTTCACTGAGCCACGAGCGTGACTATGGCGTGGCATTTGTGGTGGCAATTTCTTGATAGTTTTGCGTATTTTCATCTTTTTGCGCTAATTCACATTACAATTCATCCTATGTCTAGAGCTGAACCATTGTATCGTCTACAACTGATTGATACCGAAATTGATAAAGTAGCCAAACGGGTGCGTGAAATTGATGCCGCAATTCGAAATAACCCAGTGGTTAACCATGCTCGTCAAGAGCTTGAAGCTTTGCAAAAGGTGTATCAACGTGTCAACAACGATCAAAAAATGTTGGATCTAGATGCGCGTAGCTTAGATGAGAAGCTGAAAAGTGAAGAGGAGCGTTTATATAGCGGCAAAATTAAGGTGGCGAAAGAATTGTTAGATGTGCAGCAAGAGATCGAATCATTGAAACGCCGCCGCGCCAACTTAGAAGAGACATTGCTGGCTGCCATGATGGCGATAGAGGAATCACGCAAGGCCGAGCAAAAATGTGCCGCTGCGTTGAAACAAGCGCTTAAAAATTGGGAAGAAGACAAGACTGCCATGCGCCAAGAAGACCAAGAATTACGCAAACGCTATGCAACCTTGGTCGAGCAACGCAAAGGGCTGACCAACGCTATCTTGCCGAGCGACCTTAATATTTACGTTTCAATTCGCACTAAAAAGCCCCAAGCCGTCGCAACCCTACGTAATGGCGCTTGCAGCGCTTGTGGGGTCGAGCCGTCATCGCAAATGATGCAACAAGCCCGTAACGGTAGCATTATTGTTATTTGCCCCTTGTGTGGGCGCATTTTATATGGCGCGTAATTGGCCGCTGGGTGTCGTTCTGCTGTTTTATTTTGTGATTGGGGCATGGTTTGCCATTCGCATACCGGCTTGGCAAACGCCCGATGAACCCGCGCATTACAACTACACCCGCCAGTTGGTACTGCGTGGGCAGTTTCCCATCATCGAGTTGGGCGACTACGACCCTGCGCTCGTTCCTATCCCACCAGATGACCGCACCCGCTCGGTCGATAAGATCGAATACGAAGACCATCAGCCCCCCTTGTTTTATGCCTTGTCGGTGCCGATTTTTGTCGCAGCAAATGGTTCATTATTAGCTTTGCGCCTGCTTGCGCTCAGTTTTGGGGCGATTACAGTCGCCTGCGCCTATTTTATTGTGCAAACCTTGTTTGATCGCAACAAAGACCCACGCATCACTTCTATCGCCGCTTTTAGCGCGGCGTTTGTGGCTTTATTGCCACAACATTTGCACATAATGGCGGGCTACAACAACGATTCATTATCAGAGGCCATGTTGGCGCTGACGACTTTGTTGAGCGTGCGGGTAATTATGTCGCCACGTGCCAACAAATGGCAAACGCTGGCGCTGGGTGTGGCGGTGGGGCTTAGCCTCGAGACCAAGGCACAGGCTTATTTGGCATTGCCGCTGGCTGGATTGGCATTGTTATTGGCGCAATTGCCGCGTGATCCCAAACCTTGGCGTGCCAACCTTGTTGCTGCTTTGGCTAGCGTGCGCCAATGGTGGGGACTGGGCATTGCCATCATCATCGCCGCCCCATGGTGGCTGCGCAATATGCAAACCTATGGCGGGTTTGATCTGCTTGGGTTGGGCCGCCACAATGAAATTGTGATCGGGCAACCTACCACTGTGCAATGGGTGGTGCAAAAAGGCCTAAACGGCTGGCTGCTCGACCTATTTCAAATCACCTTTCAGTCGTATTGGGCGCAATTTGGTTGGATGAGCATTGTGATTGACCACCGTTTTTACCTTGTGTTTTTGGCTTTTACGCTTATTTCAACCATTTTATTTTTTGTATGGTGGATACAGCACAAAAATGATGTCAATACCTCACGTGGGTTGACATTGTTGGCGGCGCTGGGCGGCATGACCGTTTTGGCCTTTGTTTGGTATAACTTGCAATTTGTGCAATTTCAAGGCCGCTATTTATATCCGGCGCTTATTCCATTAGCCGTTACTTTTGCATTAGGCTGGCATCAAGCCTTGCGCCATTTTTTTGCACAACGTTGGCTTTGGCTTGTTCTGTTGCTTGGGTTCGCCGTGCTCGATCTTTATCTGCTTCTGCGCGTTATTTTACCGGGTATGAAGGGTTAAACCGGTCCACCCGATAGACCCGAGCGGCCTATCACATCGCAGCCATTAAAATGGCACGCTGAGCACACAAAGCCTACCTTCGTGGGCCAAATAAAAATTAATATTGTTGTACTTAGCACTTCTTGCCCATTATTCCTGTAAATTGTTGCTTATTATTCCTGTAAAATAGATGTTGTGCTAGCCCCATTGCTACGTGCCACGTCGATCAAACGCCACCCACATGTGCGACGGTTTAGCGCGTGGCACGACAGCTTGCCGATTGCTGATTTGCTCGAGACGACCTTCCACGAAGAAATTCAAATTTCGCGTCAGCAAGGTGACGACAACGCTGAAGGTCAGCAGATGATACGCGCTTTACGCACCTATGGTCCCATTGATGCCATGATGTCGCAAACGGCCCCAGCCTTTGTGTGGGAAGAAGAGGGGCAATTGTTGGGCAATGTGTCGATACAGCGCAACCCGACCCGCACCAACACGTGGGTGATCGGCAATGTGGCGACGCACCCCAACCATCGCAATCGCGGCATCAGCACCGCACTAATACAAGCCGCGCTCGAATTTGCCCGACAACAACGCGGGGCGCGTCATCTTGCGTTACAGGTGGTCGATGGTAACGGCCCGGCAATGCACTTATATCAAAAATTTGGTTTTGAAACTATCGGCAAAGTAACCCGCTATCACCGCGCCTCGGTATGGACCCAAACGCCTGCAACGCCATCAGAAGTGATCGACCCAATACAACTGGCAAATATACCGGTGGTGCGCTCGGCGCGTTGGTCTGACCGCGATCTGGTGTGGAATGCCACCCATGCCAATGTGCCCGATGCGCTGACTTATTCTGAGCCATTTGATGAAAGCCCCTATCGTTTGGGGTTGCGTTGGTCGTTTAGAAATAATTTGGGTGGCAACCGTGAGCATTGGCATGTTGGGAGGCGGGGGGCGGTGCGCACCTGTGCCAATTTCGAGGTACACGATCATTATGTTGAACTGATGTTAATAGATGATGCCACCGTTGCCGAAGGGGTGGCTTTATTGGCGGCTGGGTTACACCGATTTACCGATTACATCAGTAAATCGTTATTAACCGCTCAATCGCACCCACACCCAGCGGCCCACACGGCCTTAAAGTTAATGGGGTTTGTGCCGCGTCAAACCTTCATTCACATGAAGATAGACTTGTAAGATTAGGACTTGAGTGCATGAAAAATATTTCACCACAAAGAACACAAAGAACACAAAGATAAGATGCCTGAATTACCCGAAGTTGAAACTGTTGCCCGCCGTTTGCGCAGTGGGCAGCCCGCGCTGATTGGGCGCACCATCACAGCCGTAGAGGTGGCATGGCGTCGCACTGTGGCCACCCCCATTGTCGAGCGTTTTAGCGCCGATTTGGTGGGGCGGCAAGTCAGCGCTATTCGGCGGCATGGCAAAGTGATCATGATTGAAACAAAGAATGTAGAGGACAGAGACCAGAATACAGAAAAAGCGGGTCGGTCAGATTTAAAATTTTTATTGGTGCATTTGCGTATGTCGGGGCGGCTCGATGTGTTGCCGCGTAGCCAAGCCTTTATGCCTCATGCACGAGTGGTCTGTTTGCTTGACCAAGATTTGGCGCTATGTTTTGACGACACACGCAAATTTGGGCGCATGTGGCTGGTTGATGACCCAAATGAAGTGATTGGCGACCTTGGTCCCGATGCACTTGAGATGCGCCAAAGCGATTTTGTAACCCAACTGCGCAGCAAAAAAGGCTTGCTTAAGCCGGTTTTGCTTGATCAACATTTGATAGCCGGTGTGGGCAATATTTATGCCGATGAGTCGTTGCATCGTGCTGGGTTGCACCCACAGCGCCCAGCGAACAGCCTAAGCGAGGCCGAGGCGGTGCGTTTACATGGTATGGTGCAAGCGGTGTTGCACGAGGGTATTCAGGCCAATGGTGCTAGCTTTGATTGGGTTTACCGGGGTGGCAACTTTCAAAATAATTTTCGCGTATACGGGCAAACCGGCAAGCCTTGTGATCAATGTGGTGCGCCCATTCAACGCCTCATTGTCGGCCAACGCAGTACGCATTTTTGTGCTGGGTGCCAACCCAAATAAATGATTTTAGATTTTGATTTTGGATTAGGGTTAGTATAAAAACTATTTTCATCAATCCAAAATTCCCCCCAAATGTCTCGCTCACGCCTTTACAACACCCAAGCTATTATTTTGCGTCGTGTCGATATGGGCGAGGCTGACCGCTTGCTCACTATTCTCACCCCGGCCCGTGGCAAAATGAAAGTAATGGCGAAGGGGGTGCGCAAATTGACCAGCCGCAAAACTGGGCATGTCGAGCTATTTACCCGGGTGCAATTTGTGCTGGCGCAAGGCCATACCTTTGATGTGGCCTCGCAGGCCGATACGATTGAACCCTATGTGCAACTGCGCGAAGATGTGCAACGCGCTACTTTGGCGCATTATGTGTGCGAGTTGGCCGATGCCTTTGCCCAAGAAGAAACCGACGAATCGGAATTGTATGAATTGCTTGCCAACGCCTTACAATGGCTGTGTAGTGCCTCAGACCCACAATTGGCGGTGCGCTATGTTGAAATGCGGTTGTTGACCTTAACCGGTTATCGCCCACAACTTTACCGCTGTGCCAAAACCAGTGTGCCGATCGATGTGGATGCTGCTGTGTCCAAGTCGATCATTTTCTCAGCGTATGCCGGTGGGGTATTGTCGCCCGATGCCGCCAAATTTGCGCGTGACGGCGTGGCGCTGATGCCGCAAACGCTCAACTTGTTGCGGGCCATGCTCAGCCAACCCTTCGAGGCCTTGTCGGCGTTGCACATTCCTGCTGATGTGCATTTTCAGGCCGAGCGTGCCTTGCGCTCGGTATTGGCGTTTGTGCTTGAGCGCAAATTGCGCTCGGCGCAATTTTTGAAGCAGTTGACGTAAATTAAGCAAAATGCTGATTTCAGCATACGTTACGGGTGTATGCAGAAATCGGCAAGAATCTCTGAAAAGATTTTCTGAAGGTCAACTATTGCTTTCGGCGTTTATTTGCTGTTGACCGCACGACCGGCAGGTAAATTAATTTGGCTCAATCGGGGAATTCAGTGGGTTGCAATCTAACATAAAAAGTTACTACTCAGGGCATAGAAACAGCTGAGTGAATAAGTGAAAAAATATAACACACAGGGATGAAACAGGCAGAAGAATTTACGGCAATATATCGGAGCGGGGAAGAAGCGACGATAAAAGTAATGCTGCAACAATATAAAGCGGTGCAAGATTTAAGCTTACGAGTTGCGGAACTAGAACAAAAACTGAATAAGAATAGCGAAAACAGTAGTAAGCCACCGTCAAGTGATGGGTATAAAAAACCAGCGCCTAAAAAGCTAAGACATAAGAGTGGCAAAAAACTGGGTGGACAAGTAGGTCATGCCGGAAAGACGCTAGAAATGGTCGAGAAAGCAGATCATAAAATCGAACATTGGCCGACAGCGTGCAGTTGCTGCGGGGAAAGGTTAAAAAAAGCAGATGCAATAGGGCACGAAAGACGACAAGTGCAGGATTTACCGCCGATCAAACTAGAAGTGACCGAACATCATGCGATGCAGGTGAAGTGCATGGGGTGTGGCAAAACAACGCAAGGGATATTTCCTGAACAAGTAAGCACGAGTGTGCAATATGGGAGCGGGATGAAAGGGTTGATGACGTATTTATCGACCCAACATTTGTTGCCGATGTCACGGACGGTTGAATTACTTGGGGATGTGGTGAACAGTAAGCCAAGTGAAGGCACTCTGATGAACACGCTGAGTGCGGCGCACGAAAAGCTGAAAGGATTTGAAGCCATGGTGAAGGCAGGGGTGATTCGATCAAAGGTGGTGCATTTTGATGAAACGGGATTACGGGTGGTAAAGTCATTGCATTGGTTACATGTAGCAAGTAGCGAAACCCTGACGCATTATGGGGTGGATAAACAGCGGGGACGAGAAGCCCATGGTCGAATCGGGATATTGCCTGTATTTAAGGGAACGGGTGTGCATGATGCTTACGAGAGCTACTGGGGTTACCAAGAGATGCAACACGGTCTGTGCAATGTACATTTAGCACGTGATTTAAAGGGATTGCAAGAGATGTATCCGAATCAAAGTTGGCCCGAATCGATGAGGACACTGCTTTTTGAGATTTATGCGCAAGTGAAGACTAAAAAAGCGGTCAGAACGCTTGCTTTGAATGCCGAAGTAATACAAGCCTATCAAATTCGGTATCGAGAATTAGTGCAAGTCGGGTTAAGTGTTAATCCATTACCCGAGCGAATTGCTGGACAACGTGGGCGACTAAGAAAAGGGATTGCCCGCAATCTGCTCGAGCGGTTGCGCGATCATGAAAATGAAGTTTTACGATTTATGCATGACTTTAATGTGCCTTTTGAAAATAATCAAGCCGAACGCGATATTCGAATGACTAAAATAAAACAGAAGGTGTCGGGCTGCTTCCGCAGTCTGCTAGGTGCTGAAATATTTTGTCGAACACGCAGCTATATTTCTACTTTAGGTAAGCAGGGTATGGATATTTTGGGTGCTCTGCGCTCCGTTTTTGATGGCGATCCTATCATGC
>JAGWYZ010000129.1 GCA_018969115.1 Chloroflexota bacterium
AAACGGATTTTCTCAATAATTAGGGGGGGCAAAGCCCCCTCTAAATACAGGGTGATAGTGCGTTTGGCAAAAATTTGTTTTACCTCCCACTGTTGCTAAGCAGATGAAAATAAACCATGCTCGAAATACTTGACGAGATGCAATTGCATGATATCATTCGCAATTACATCTCATTAGCAGTCTAATACTTCGAGTGCTAATGTATGCAGGTGAAGTAATGGCAGACCTTACGCTTAGACAACAATCTATTTTAGGGATTGTGATTCGCACTTATGTTGCGACCGCCCAACCCGTAAGTTCAAAAGCATTTCTTGAGTTGAGCGGCCTCGATTTTTCGAGCGCAACCATTCGCAACGAGATGGCTGTGCTCGAAGATTTAGGTTATCTCACCCATCCGCATACCTCGGCTGGGCGTATTCCCACCGACAAAGGCTATCGCTATTTTGTCGAGCGTTTGTTGGGCGATGTGGCTTTGCCACTCGATGAGCGTAAGACCATTCGACACCAATTTCACCAAGCGCGGCTAGAAATGGGGCAATGGATGCAGCTGGCAGCGACGGTGTTGGCCCGCACCTCACGCGGGGCTTCGCTCATTACCGCACCGCAAATCGAGCAACCCTACTTAAAACATTTAGAACTGATTTCGACTCAACCTAAATTGGTGTTGTTAGTATTGGTGTTGCAAGGTGGGGTCGTGCGTCAGCAAATGATTGTACTGCGCGAGCCGATAGACCAAAACGCCCTTAGCCAACTTGCGGCGTTTTTAAACAACCAATATGCTGGTTTAGACTTGCTCACAATTCGCACTAAATCGGTTGAATTGGGTGATTTTGAAATGGAAGTGGCGCGTATTTTGGTGCAGCTTATGTCTGCCGAAGCACATCAATCGGCAGATGTGGTGCGCGACGGCTTGACTGGGGTTTTAAAAGAGCCAGAATTTATCAACCAAAATGATGCACGGGCGTTGGTGAGCGCATTTGAATCCCCTGCATTTTTAAATAGTTTGGTCAATACGCCGGTTGGCACGGTGCAAGTTGTGATTGGTGGCGAGGGGCGTTGGCGCGAATTAAGCTCATGTAGCATGGTTTTGGCGCGTTATGGGACTGAGGGGTTTGCCACTGGCACATTGGGTGTGCTTGGCCCAACCCGCATGCCGTATGACCGCGCCATTGGCACAGTGCGTTATGTGGCTGAGCTGATGAGTGGTATGGTGAGCGACTTATATGGTGAATAAATCGGCCTCTATCGTTAATCTAACAAAAAAGGTTTATTTTTACGCAGATATTAATACGTTTTACAAGGATGTAAATGATGGACAGCTCAGAAAAAAATGGAACTGGAGTGAATAACGAAGAAACAATGCAAAATGATACACAAGCGGTCGCTGCCGAAGCCTCAGCATTAGAGGCATTGGCAGCTGCCAATGCCGAAATTGAAACGCTGAAACAACAGCTAACAGCTTCACAAGCCAAAGCTGCCGAAAATTTAGATGGTTGGTTGCGCCAACAAGCCGAATTTGCCAACTATAAGCGCCGTCAGCAGACAGAATTATCGAGCTTGCGTGCGATGGCGACCAGTGAGCTGATCAAAAGCTTATTGCCGATTATTGATGATTTTGATCGTGCGGCCAAAAATTTGCCCGAAGTGCTGAAGGATAACACTTGGATTACGGGTTTGATGCTGGTGCAACGCAAAATGCAGACGGTGTTGGAGCGTGAGCATGTGAAAGTAATTGCGGCCAACCCAAATGATAAATTTGACCCGACCCAACACGAGGCCATTAGTCAAGATGATGTTGAGGGGATTGATAGTGGCAATGTTATCGAAGAATTGCAGCGCGGCTATAAGATTGGCGATAAGGTATTGCGTCCTGCTTTGGTGCGTGTTGCTCGTTAATAAGTAAGCAGATTTGTTTTTGGACTTTAGAGATCATGGGTTGATACGATCATTTGTTTGAGGTCGTAGACCATAATTTTTTAGGAATTTAAATTTTAGATGGGAAAAATAATTGGAATTGACTTAGGTACCACCAATAGTGTGGTGGCGGTGATGGAAGGTGGCGAAGCGGTGGTCATTCCCAGCGCAGAAGGCTCGCGTTTAATTCCGTCAATTGTAGCCGTGAACCCCAAGACCGGTGAGCGCATGGTTGGGCAAGTTGCAAAGCGTCAGGCCGTTACCAACCCTGAGAATACGGTTTTTTCGATTAAGCGTTTTATGGGGCGCAAATTTACCGATGCCGAAGTACAAAAAGCGCTTAAGATGGTGCCATATAAGGTTGTGGCGGCCCCCAACGGCGATTGTCGCGTGATTTTGGGTGGGCAAGAATATTCACCCCAAGAGATTAGCGCCATGATTTTGCAAAAGATCAAGGCGGATGCCGAGGCTTATCTGGGTGAATCGGTGACAGAAGCGGTCATTACTGTGCCAGCTTATTTCAACGACAGCCAACGCCAAGCCACCAAAGATGCCGGCAAGATTGCCGGACTTGAAGTAAAGCGTATTATCAATGAACCGACGGCATCATCATTGGCCTATGGGCTTGATCGCAAGAAAGACGAAGTGATTGTGGTTTATGACCTTGGTGGCGGCACCTTCGACGTGACCGCACTCGAAATTGGCGATGGCGTATTTGAAGTGCGTGCAACCAATGGTGATACATTCCTTGGTGGTGATGACTTTGATATTAAGGTCATGAACTGGTTGATTGATGAGTTCCGCAAAGAAAATGGCATCGATATTGGTAAGGATCGCCAAGCATTACAACGTTTGAAAGAGGCTGCCGAAAAAGCTAAGATTGAGCTTTCGACGGTGATGGAGACCGAAGTCAACCTACCCTATCTCACCGCTGATGCCAGTGGCCCCAAGCACTTGGTGGTGCGCCTCACCCGCAGTAAACTTGAGCAAATGTGCGAAGACCTCATCGCCCGTAGCGCCAGCCCATGCCAAATTGCTATGAAAGATGCTGGCTTAGACACCAATAAAGTCAATGAGGTGGTGATGGTCGGCGGCATGACCCGTATGCCAGCCGTGCAAAATTTGGCCCGTAAGTTGTTTGGCAAAGAGCCAAACCGCACCGTCAACCCAGATGAAGTGGTGGCGATTGGGGCTGCATTGCAAGCCGGCGTGTTGGGTGGCGAAGTAAAAGATTTGTTGTTGCTTGATGTCACCCCGTTGACCTTGAGCATTGAAACCTTGGGTGGGGTGGCTACGTCATTGATCGAGCGCAATACTACCATTCCAACGCGCAAGAGCCAAGTGTTTAGCACTGCCAGCGATGCTCAAACCAGCGTCGAGATTAAAGTCGTGCAGGGTGAACGTCCAATGGCCAGTGATAACAAATCGTTGGGCAAGTTTATTTTGGATGGTATTCCGCCGGCTCCCCGCGGCGTGCCACAAATTGAGGTGACGTTTGATATCGACGCAAACGGCATTTTGAATGTAAAAGCCTCTGACAAGGCAACTGGTAAGTCATCTCATATTACCATTCAGGCCTCATCTGGGTTAGCCAAAGAAGAGATTGAGCGTATGGTGCAAGAGGCACAACGTAATGCGGATGCCGATAAGGCCCGCCGTGAGGGCATTGAGGCCAAGAACGAAGCAGATAACGCCGCTTATCAGGCTGCAAAATTTATCCATGATAATGGCGATAAATTGCCGAAAGACACGAAAGCCAAAGTTGAAGAACGGATTGCCGATGTGCGCGCTGCCATGACAAGCGACAATGCTGAACAAATGAAAGCGGCATCACAAAGCCTGCGCGATGCGCTTTCGGCCGCAGGTGAGGCGATGTATGCCACAGATGGCGCTGAAGCGGGCGCAGCCCCTGATAAGGGTGGAGCGCCACCCCCTGCCGATGATGTGGTGGATGGTGAATTTCGCGAGTCGAAGAGCTAAGGGTGCAGAAAACGTGGTTGCGCCAATTGCACCATTGCGGGTCAAGCATCGCTTGACCCGCAATGGTGCAATTGGCATTTCCTCTATTTTCGCCTTTCTAGGTATCCATAATTTGCAGTTGATTAAGAACAGTAATGGCAAACAAACGTGACTATTATGAGGTGCTCGGTGTGGGCAAAGATGCGTCAGGAGACGAGGTAAAAAAGGCATTCCGCAAATTGGCGCGCCAATATCACCCCGATGTCAACAAAGACCCCGAAGCCGAGACCCAGTTTAAAGAAATAAACGAGGCTTATGAAGTCTTGAGCGATGAGCAAAAGCGGGCACAATATGACCGCTTTGGGCATAATGCGCAGGGCGGTGGCTTTGGTGGCGGTGGGCAAGGCTTTGAAGGCTGGACCGATATTAACGACATTTTCAATGAATTTTTTGGTGGTTTTGGCGGACGGCAAGGGGGTGCACAACAAAGTCGCCGCAGCCCACGTCGTGGCGCTGACCTGAAATATGAGTTGAAGCTGGATTTTGTCGAGGCCATTTTTGGCGCTGAGAAAGATATTGAAGTCTCGCGCAGCGAAAACTGCCCACGTTGTACAGCCACTGGTTGTGAACCCGGCACATCGCCCACCCGTTGCAAAACGTGTAATGGGACCGGTGAAGTACGTCGTGTGCAACAAAGCATTCTTGGCTCGTTTGTTAATGTTACGACCTGTGCCACTTGCGGCGGCACAGGTGAGGTAATTGCGTCACCCTGCCGACAATGTGGCGGCAAAAAACAAATTCGCAGTGTCAAGACCTTACGGGTTACGATTCCACAAGGGGTTGATAATGGGATGCATGTGCGCTTAAATGGCGAAGGCGAACCCGGTGTAAATGGTGGCCCACCGGGCAATTTATATGTCGAAGTGCATGTCACACCGCATCCATTTTTTAGACGTAAAGAACAAGATATTATTGTCGAGCTTGGGGTGAATGTGGCACAGGCCGCATTGGGTGATGAAATTGAAGTCCCGACGATTGATGGCAAAGAGAAACTCACCATCCCTCCGGGGACTCAAAGTGGCAGTATTTTTAGGGTGAAAGGCAAAGGCGTACCCCATTTGCGTCGCAATAGCCGCGGTGATCAAGTTGTCATTGTTACCGTTTCTATCCCTAAAGTCTTAAGCCCAGATCAACGAAAGTTGTTTTTTGAATTGGCAAAAACAATGGGTAAAGAAGTGACTACCCAACAAGGCGAAAAGGGCTTTTTTGATCGACTGCGTGATGCTTTTGGTGTTTAATCGATACCTATAAACAGCAGAACGTAACATAAATTTTCGCTTAACTTACGATCACTTTGTGTTTGGAAGATGCAAAGCCCCTCTAAACACAAAGCGATCGTAAGTTAAGTATTACATCTTTTGAAGCCTCTCCTCATTGTTGAGAAGACACCTAAAACGGTATCGATGAGTCGTAGCCAATAAAAAACAAAGAATGCAGATTGAAGCCTATAAAGTAAGAAAAAAATATGGCAGGGTGAGCCAAAAGAAACATTTCTTTGTGCTTTATGTTGTATGCTCTCTACTGCTAACCGCTTGCGGGTCTGTTAACTTGTTGCCGCCACAAGTCGAGACTTTTCCATCGCCAGTGGCATATGTGCCGATTGTCACGCCGCCCGTGATAAAGCCTACGATTACTCCCACGGCAATTATTATTACCCCTACGCCCAGTTTACCTACCCTAGTCGCCAAAAAAATGCCCCAAGATACCAGCGCCACTATTGGCTTATGGGCAAAAGATGTGTCTATACCTCAAGTAATCTCGGCTACAATTGATGTAGGGGTAGGTGATTCGGCCATTTTGCTGCAAAATACCAATGTGCAGGCTGTTTCGTTGGCATATCAAGCCGTTCATGTTGGTTTTGAAAGTGATATCTCGGGCACAATTGCTACTAAACCCAATTTGGTGCTGTTCGATAAAGATAAAAAGGTGGCTCTTAGTAGCGATACGCGCCAGCCATTGATCAATATTCGTGATATTGAAGTCAGGGTGATGTTATCGAATCAGGCGGCTGAGCGGGTGCAACGGGCGAGTCACGATGGCATTTTGCTCGATGGTGTTGGGCAAGACCTCATTCGTGCAACAGCCGCCCCTATTTTTACCACGACCAAAGAATTTACTGAGCAACAACGCCGCGATGCGGTAGAAGGTATGTTGCGTGCAGTTAAAGCGAAATTACCACCCACCAAGCTGATGATTATTGGGGGATATGCATGGAAGGATGGGAGCACGTATTCAGCGCGACAAGATGAAGCCCGCGCTTTGGCTGAAATTGGGGATGGGATTTATGTCAGCGATTTTTTGCGTGTGCCGATCAGCAAAACCACTGATTTTCGTAGTGAGGCCAATTGGCGCAAAGATATTGATATGTTGGCTTCGACTTCGTTTGGGGATAAGATTGTGATGCTGCGCACGGCTTTTCTTGACCCCAATACCCCGGTCGATGATACGCAAATGCGGCAATGGCTGATGTATACCGTGTCATCTTATTTGTTGGGTAAAAATGGCAAGCAAACGTATTTGTATTTTGATGTCAATGGGCGCACCGATATTTGGCGCGATTTGGTTTTTACCATTCCCCTTGGTACCCCATTAAAAGCCTACGAAACATTAAAATCTGGTATTTTTATACGGTCATTTTCAAATGGGGTGGTGTTGGTCAATGCTTCAAATGAAACCAAAAAAGCTGATTTAGACCGTGAATACCTCACCCAATCTGGTGTTTTAACCAAGTCGATTTCAATGACAGCCAATACGGGTATTATTTTATTGAAATAATGGTGTTTGGTTTGGTTTATTAGCCCTTATAACGCTCTAGTTTTCGCTAAAAACAGTCTTTTGCATGAGCCAAGGCCAGAGGAATGATAGCCAGTCTACTTGCCTTGCGCTATGGCTTGCCATGTTTGTTTGCTTTCTTGTTTATTTAACCCAGTGCTAGCGTTAATCCGCCTCGACTTGCCAGCAAATGCCCGCCGTGTAGCACCATTTGCCCACGGTATAAGCCAAGGTTTGTTCCTATATTTTCATTCTCCACGATTCGTTGCGTTAGCATTGCGGTATCATTCATAGCGGTGGTTATCGGCTTGTTTATTTGTTTCATATCTCAAACATACCCGATAACCATTTCTTTTAGCGAAAACTAGAGTATCTCCGCTTTTGTAGATCGCGGAGATACGGAAAAGGCGGAAAATCGGAAGTTTATTTTTCTTGTATGGCCTTAGTGTGTGAATTGGGCCAAAATCTTCTTTGGCATTTTGCACACAACCGTATAAGCAGGATCGAAGACATTGCCGATCTCATATTTCACCGCCTGCCCCATCAATAGCCCGACAGCAACCCCATCTAAGCCATAGTCAGCCATCAGCCAGCGGCTCATTTCGGTGGTGGCGTGTTGCAATGCTTGATCAAGCGGACGTGCGTTGCCGCAGGTGAAAATGTAGTCGACGTTTTCGCCGCGCGGCCAAATATTGTGTGTGTCTTTTAACACCCGTACGGTGAATTGAATTTCAGACGAAATTTCAATCCCAGTGCCTGAAATTTCGCCATCACCCTGTACAGCGTGGACATCGCCCAAATGAAATAGCGCCCCAGGCGCATTCACCGCAAAATAAACCGTCACCCCGGCCACAAACCCGTTGTAATCCATATTGCCGCCGTGTTCTGCCGAGGTTGCGGTTGAAATGGCCTGACCCAACGCTGGCGCAACCCCAAAGCAACCCACCATCGGGTTTAGTGGCAAACTTAAGGTGCCCAATTTGGTTTCTGGCGAGACTAAGGTGGCTGTGCCAGCCGCCACATCGGCCTGCCAACGCCCAACCCCTGCGCTTCGATCGGGCAATCTGTGCACATAATCGGGGTCTACCACATTTTGTGCCAATACATTGCGCGTCCAGCCAAAGGGGCGGTTGGGCGTAATGCGGTCAAAGGTTACGGCCAGCGTATCGCCGGGCTGTGCCCCCTCGATATAAAACGGGCCGCTCATTGGGTTGGGTCGCTGGGTGATGGTCTTTTCGTGCTCATCCATGCCTGCGGCGCAGACGCAGCTTGTGATGACGGTATCACCATCATGAATGAGCAAAGCGGGTTCGTGCCACCCAATAGTGTTGTAATAACGTGAGGGTTTGAAAGTGTGAATCATGATAGTGATTATGACAGATTTTAGGGGGTGATTGAATCTGCTGAAGCATTGGAGTTGTCTAAAAGATGTCATATCGAAATCACTCTATGGTTTTTGTTGGCGGCGGCTTTGCCTCTGCCAATAAAGACCATAGAGTGATTTTGACAAAAATTTGTTTAATTTCCACCAGTTATTGAGAAAATATTGCGTTGAAAACTCAACATAACCAATTAGAAAAGGGTATAATTAGGGGTCTTGAAAAATTCGGAGTTTTACCCCTGTGAGTGACGCTGAACAACCCGATCAAATGAACGATGCTGCTAGTCAGAATGGGGTTCCGCCCCTCAACGATAGCCCCATCATCGAACCTAATTTAAACCCAGCTTTTGGCTTAATTCGGAATATCGACATTGACCGCGAAATGCGCAATGCTTATCTTGATTATGCCATGAGCGTCATTGTTGCGCGTGCGTTGCCCGATTCGCGGGATGGCTTAAAGCCGGTCCAACGCCGCATTTTATATGTGATGGATAGCACCGGCGCACGTGCCAGTGCGCCTTATCGCAAATCTGCTCGTGTGGTGGGTGATGTGTTGGGCAAATATCATCCACATGGTGACGGCTCTGTTTATGACGCAATGGTACGTCTGGCGCAAGATTTTTCGTTGCGCTATCCATTGGTCGATGGTCAAGGTAACTTTGGCAGCGTCGATGGCGATCCACCTGCCGCCATGCGTTATACCGAAGTGCGTATGTCGCGTATTGCCGAAGAATTGATGGCCGATCTTGACAAAGATACGGTGGATTGGCAAGATAACTACGACGGCACGACCCAAGAACCCAAGGTAATCCCATCAGCTTTGCCCAATTTGTTGCTCAATGGCGCATCGGGTATCGCCGTCGGTATGGCAACCAACATTCCGCCGCATAATTTAACTGAATTGTGCAACGCGGTGATTTATCTTATTGATAAATATTTGGAAGCGCAAAGTCTGCAATTGGTTCCGCTGCACAAAGAAGCCCCCTTGCCCGAAATTGATGTGACGGTTGAGGACTTGACCCAAATTGTGACTGGGCCAGATTTTCCGACGGGCGGCATTGTCATTGGGCGCGAAGGGATTCAGCAGGCCTATGGAACTGGACGTGGGCGGATTGTGATGCGCGGTGTTGCCACCATCGAAGATATGAAGGGGGCACGTAGCGACCGTTCACAAATCATCATTACTGAGTTGCCATATCAGGTAAACAAAGCCTTGTTGGTTGAGCGTATTGCCGAATTGGTGCGCGATGAACGCATTTCTGAAATTAGCGATTTGCGCGATGAGAGCGATCGCAATGGGATGCGGGTGGTGATTGAGTTGAAGCGCAACGCTCAACCCCATCGCGTGCTAAACCGTTTGTATAAATTTACGGCTTTGCAAACCACCTTTGGGGTGCAATGTCTGGCTTTGGTCGATAATCAACCGCGTTTGCTCAGCCTTAAGCGGGCGCTGGTGATTTTTATCGAGCATCGCCGCGAGGTCATTCGCCGCCGCACCGAATTTGAATTGCGCAAGGCCAAGGCCCGCGCCCATATTCTCGAAGGGTTGCGCATCGCATTGCAGCATCTCGATGAGGTCATTCGTATTATTCGCGGGGCTGCCAGTGCCGAAGCCGCCAAAGGCGAGTTGATGTCGCGATTGTCGTTAAGCGAAATTCAGTCGCAAGCCATTCTCGATATGCAATTGCGGCGTTTGGCTGCGCTTGAGCGCCAACGCATCGAAGATGAATATTTAGAAATACGCAATCAAATTCTGTATTTTGAAGATTTGTTGGGGCATCCCGAAAAAGTATTGCAGGTCATTAAAGATGACACGATACGATTGCGTGATAAATATGGTGACAAGCGACGTACACGCATCGCGTATGATGAACGTGAGAGCTTTGAAGACGAAGAACTCATTCCTGATAAGAATGTTTTGATTTCGTTGACACAACGTGGCTATGTTAAGCAAACGCTGACCGATGCATATCGTGCTCAGGGGCGGGGTGGGCGTGGGTCTAACGGTATGTCGACCAAAGGCGAAGACGAGGTGATGTTTTTGCTCGCGGCGCGCACTCATGATACTGTGCTGTTTTTTAGCAACAAGGGCAAAGTTTATGCGCTCAAGAGCTATCAAATTCCTGAAGGGGATCGAACTGCTAAAGGCAGCTTTTTAAAGAATTTAATCGCATTGAGTGAGGGAGAACGGATTACATCGGCATTGCGTGTGCCGCGTGCAATTATGGCTGCGGCAGCAGAATGGAGTGATGAAGATGAGGTTGTCGCCGATAATGGCAGCGAGGCTGTGGTAGATGAGCATGAGGGTGAGGGCGAAGAAGGCACAGAGGCGACTGAATCGAGTGAATTAGCGGCGCAACGCCATGCCGCCCATGCTCGACCGACCATCGCCATGTGCACCATTAAGGGCAAAATTAAGCGTGTTAACTTGAGCGCTTTTGCCAATATTCGCGCCAGTGGTTTAATTTGTATGACCTTGGCAGAGGGCGATGAGTTGACCTATGCCCGACTGACTGAAGGCAATGGCGAATTGATTATCGTGACGGCGCAGGGGCAGGCCTTGCGTTTTAATGAACATTTGGTGCGCCTAATGGGGCGCTCGGCGGGTGGGGTGCGTGCCATGCGTATGAAGCACGAAGGGGATTATATTGCCGGTATGGAGGTGATTGAACCCAACGGGTATTTGTTTACCGTGACCGAAAAAGGTTATGGCAAATGCACCGATTTGCGAGAATATACAGCCAAAGGGCGTGGTGGCAGTGGTATGCGCACAATGGCGGGTGAGTTAGACCAGACCGGTTTGTTGGTGGCGGCACGGGTATTACAAGAAACTGATCAAATTACTGTCATCAGCGCCAATGGCACGGCATTGCGGGCCGCGGTGGCTGATTTGGCTAAGACTGGCCGCGCCACACGTGGCTCACGGGTGATTAGCTTGCGTGGCAATGATACGGTAGCGAGCGTGGCCCGCATCGTGGATGTAGAAGCCGTGATGCCTGTAACGATATCTGAACAAGCGACAACAATAGCCTAAGCACCTGTGTCTTAAAACAATTTCTTGCTTTGTCTAATTGTCTAAATAGGGCCGATTTTAAGTTGATGAAAGGTTTTGCCGATTTCACTGTCTATCTCCCAAAGCTACGCTCTGGGAGATAGACAGTGAAATCGGCCTTTCATCTTTTAGGAATTTACTTTAGCATTTTAGATTTTGCATTCTTCAATCCAAAATCTAAAATGCTCACATATTGGTTCTAGCGCGCCAAAGCTCAGGAAAAAGCACGACATCGAGCATTTTCTTGAGGTAATTGACCCCTGAGGTACCACCCGTGCCACGTTTAAAACCGATGATGCGCTCGACGGTGGTGACGTGGCGGAAACGCCATTGGCGGAAGATATCCTCTAAATCGACCAATTCCTCGGCCCATTCATATAGCTCCCAATGTTCTTTGGGGTTGTGATATACATCTAACCACGCACGTTCTACCGAATCATTGGCTTCGTATGGCTGTGTCCAATCGCGTTCGAGCAAATGTGCATCGATTTCATACCCGCGCCGTGCCAAAAGCTGAAGGGTTTCGTCATAAATGGAGGGTGTGTTGAGTTCTTTCTCGAGCAATTCGACTGTAGGCGGATGATGTGAATGGGGCCGTAGCATCAGAGCATTTTTGTTGCCACATACAAATTCGATAATGCGATATTGATAGGACTGAAACCCCGATGAATTGCTGAGGTGATGCCGAAATGTCGAATATTCGCTTGGGGTCATGGTTGCTAGCACATCCCATGCGCGTAACAATTGTTCCATAATGCGTGACACACGTGCCGACATTTTAAACGCTGGTTGCAGTTCATCACGTTTTAGGCAAATGCGGGCGGCTTGTAGCTCATGTAACATCAATTTCATCCACAATTCACTGGTTTGATGTTGGATGATGAATAAAATTTCATCATGGGCATCGCTAATTGGGTGTTGGGCATTTAGAATTGCATCAAGATCTAGATAATTGGCATAACTCATATCACGGCTAAAATCGAGTTTGGCTCCGTGAAATGATGGGTTAGGTGTTTGTGGCGTGGTCATAAATTTGCTATTTTTAAATTTTTTTTCGCATAGAGCTTGTTTTATCTCATATAATCGTATTTCATTTTTGCTAATTACAGCATAGTCATTGTTAAAAAAAATAC
>JAGWYZ010000427.1 GCA_018969115.1 Chloroflexota bacterium
GCGCCATTGCCCATGCCGATGCCGCCCGCAAGGCAGGGCTACCGGTTTATTGGTATAGTTCAGGTGCGACGGCGCTTGATGTTGATCAACCTGATGATCTCATTCTTTTTCATGCTGCACCGTTTGTGTTGTAAGATAAAGGCTACACATTATGGCCAACAAAACATCTTTTCTGCTCACCACCGTCGTTTTTTGTTTGCTTGCCACCAATCGCGCTCATACAAATCCCGCAAATGGATTTTCGAGTAATTTTTTGATTGGTAAAGACGAATTTTGTGAACAACACACCCAAATTTGTCCAGTTGATGACACAACATGGCAAGGCGAAAAAGACGGCTGGCAATTTGTTGGTCGGCGTTGGCACGCCATCTCATATACTGAATCGCCACAAAAAGTAATCTGGGAATGGAGTCGCCCATACACTGGTAACACTGCGGCTTATAAGGGATTCCGCGAAGATCATTATTCTGATTTTAGCGACGCGCCTGCCGAATACCCAAAGCCATTGGATAAAGTTACCCGCGCTTATGAATACGAATTATGGCAACCCATCAACAATCAGTTGCGCCAGATGCGTTACGCGGGCAAAACTGAAGCAGAAAACCGGCTTGTCGGCGATGTAGATTGCACTTCGGGGCTAATTTACCCTGTCACCAATCGATCACAACCATTCACTAAGACCGATTTGGCAGTGATGGTCAACGACAAATGCGCTAAGGGAGGCTATGCATTTGCTAAACTAGAAGAAGTTTGGGGCGAAGCAAACACTGAACAACGAAATAACGCTTGTGACGACCCTCAAAAGGGCGTGCCTGCCAGTGAAAGTGCCATTGCCAACCAAATTTGCAAAACCAGCCCCTCGGTTGGCGTGGTGTATCAAGGCTATGCGTGGACTGCCCGCCCCAACGATGCAAGCAAACCCACGCTAGGCTGCGAGGCGGTGCTGTATGCGTGGGGTTGGGAAAAGCCAAAAGGCGCAATCACTGGCAAAGACTACATGGCATGGAATCGGAACGGAATGCTGCGATTTTCGCATTGGCAAGGATATTGGCAACAAACCACCATACCGGCGGTCAACGACGATTGGTGGATACAGCAATGTGAAAAAGCATGGACAAATGTGGGAAATGTCATTTATTCGGGACAATATGTAATTGGCGAAAATTTATACACCGATACTATCTTGAGCAACAGCCTGAATCAAAAGACTTACCTGCCAATTAGCGTGAAATAAGCTGGCATGACAACGACCTATATCGTCATCCTAACCTACAACGGCTACGCCGACACCCACGAATGTTTGACCTCGATTGCGCCGTTGCTCAATGAACATACCCACTGCGTAGTAGTTGACAATGCCTCGCATGACAACACTGTTGCTAATGTGCGGCAATTCTTCCCGCAAGTCACCCTCATTCAAAATGAGCGCAATTTGGGTGTGCCGCGTGGCTATAACATTGGTTTTCGCTATGCCTTAGAACACGGGGCCGACGCAGTGCTGATGCTCAACAACGACACCGTGTTGGCCCCCGACATGCTGCAAAACTTAGCCCAAGTTGGCGTAGCCGACAAGGTGGGAATTTGTGTGCCTATCGCCTATGAATATCATCGTCCACAACACATTTGGTCGGCTGGGGCTAGTTATCGTCCTTTTCCGCCCGCTTTTGTCATGGATAACCACATTACTGGGCAACAACGCACGCTTGAATATGCCATTGCTTGCTGTATTTTAATCACCCGCCGCGCCTTTGAAAAAGTGGGCTTGCTCGATGAAAGCATTTTTTTTATGTGGGAAGACCTTGAATTTTGTCAGCGGGTGCGAAATGCCGGGCTACAAATTGTGCAAGTGCCAACCGCCAAAATGTGGCATAAGGTATCGCAAACCACCCAACCCGGCAAACCCTTATTTTGGCA
>JAGWYZ010000428.1 GCA_018969115.1 Chloroflexota bacterium
GTGATTTCGACGAAAATTTGTTTTACTTGCTTTATTTTATTGAGAAGATACTGAAGCCGTAATTTCGCATATAGAAACACCGAGGCCCATTTTGAAAATCGTTCACATTTATAAAGATTATTTCCCCGTTTTAGGTGGCATGGAAAACCACATTCGCCACATCGCCGAAGCATTTGTGGCGCGGGGGCATGATGTGACTGTGCTGGTCACCAATACCAGCAATCGCATCGTCATTGAAACGATGAATGGGGTGAACGTGATCAAAGCAGCCCGACAAATTCATGTGCAATCGGCCCCGATCAGTTTTCAATTTCCGCGCTGGGTGGCAAAAATCACGCAAAATGCCGATATTGTGCATTTGCATGCGCCTTACCCGATTGGCGAAGCCTGCAATTTGTTATTTGGGCGCGGCAAAAAGACCATCATAACGTGGCAAAGCGATGTGGTGCGCCAAAAAACACTGCTGCGTTTTTATGCACCCATTTTGCGCCAAGTGATTAAACGCGCCGATCATATTATTTTGTCGAGCGAAATTTATGGGCGCACCTCGCCGTGGGTTAGCCCCTATTTGCACAAATGCACTGCCGTGCCGCTCTCGATTGACCCCGCACGTTTTAAACCGCTAGAAACGTCGGAGGTCTTTAAGACCTCCGACGTGTTAGGGCTACGCCAACGCCTCGGCTTGCCAGCCGACAAATTTTTGCTGCTCAGTGTCGGGCGATTGCGTTACTACAAGGGTCTTGATGATCTCATTCGTGCTTTGCCCAAATTGCCGCTCGACGTGATGGCAGTGTTGGTGGGCATTGGCCCGATGGCGGGTGAGTGGCGGGCGTTGGCGCAATTGTTGGGCGTGGCCGAGCGTATTATTTGGCCGGGCGAGGCCAGTGATGCCGATGTGCTAGATTATTACCGCGCTTGCGATATGTATGTCAACCCCGCCAATTCACGCGCCGAGGCCTTTGGCATCTCGATCTTAGAAGCGTTGGCCAGCGGGCTGCCGGTCATCTCAACTGAGGTTGGTACGGCCACCTCGTGGATTAATTTGCATGGGGTGACGGGTTTGGTGACACCGCCGAGCGACCCCGCCGCACTTGCGGCGGCAATTTTGACGCTGCATCATGACCCAGCGCTACGTCAAGCGTATGCCAGCGCCGCCCAGCGCCGCGCCTTTAGCGAATTCAACGAAGATTTAATGTTTCAGCGTATCGAGACAGTGTATTTGAGTGTTAAGAACCAAGAATCAAGAATCAAGATTTAAAATGCTTGGTTCTTAGCCCTTAGTTGGTGAAAAACAAAACGGGTGTGTTTGGGTAAATCGCCCCAAAACACACCCTATATGTTGCTTGATTGATCGCTTAAAACTAAGGTCGTGTCGGAAACATACCGTTAGTACAGATGAAGTATTGAAGGCCTTTTGGCGCCTTATCACTTAGATTTGGCAAAGCAAAGGTGGTTTTTCCATCACCACCAAATTCGATGCCAATCAATGCATAAAGTGCTTGATTCTGTGTTATTTGTATCAATTGCCCTTTACATGGCATCCAACCCTCGATACCGTCGCTAAAATATCTTGTTGCAGGAAATAGTGCGACCATGCTTTATATGCTTCCATTTTGAAACTCCTATATTTTTAATTAAAAAACTGTGCAATTAGATAAAAAATTGCATATCCAATGGCCAACTAAGACATTATTCTAATTGAAATCATCATGAACTATATAAAAAAATGTTTTCGAGGTTTGCGAAAAAGATTAAAAAATAGCTTAGTTACTAGTTAGAGGGTGTTTCTTAAATCAATTTACACTTTTTTGTCAGATGAAACCGCGTAATTTTATCAAATAAGAGCGCCTATTTAGACAAAATGAATGCCAAAATCACTATCTCAGGGTTGTTATGGGGTGGCAAA
>JAGWYZ010000130.1 GCA_018969115.1 Chloroflexota bacterium
CCCCAATGTTTTGCAAGCCTTGTGGCATGACCTACACGCCCTCGCTGTGGATTTGGGTTTTGTGGCAGCAAATAACAACCTCCACCCACCCGCTTATGACGCGACGGTTTATGCCAAAACTTTTCAGTATTTATTGCGCCACCGCAAAAACGAGGTGTTTTGGGTGAATGAGGCATTCGCAACCCAAGGATCTGCTTATGATCTTGAGGGCATTGTTGGCGAATTGGCGGCATCACCAAGTGAAGTGACGGTGATTTTACAATAAAATGGCTTTAATAAACCAAGCCCCACCTAAAACCCTTGCCGAGCACGTCATCGAGCGCATCCGCGAAGATGTATTATCAGGCAAATTTGCGCCCGGCGAACGGCTAGACCAAACCCAACTGGCACAAAATTTGGGGGTCAGCCTCATCCCAGTGCGCGAGGGGTTACGCCAACTTGAATCAGAAGGATTAGTACGGCTTGAGCCAAGACGCGGGGCGTTTGTGGCCGAGCGCTCGGCAGATGAAGTGCGCGAGATTTCGCGCATCCGTGAGGCACTCGAATCGTTAGCGACCCAATTAGCCGTCCCCAAATTAAACCCAGCCCAACACAAACAATTGCTCGCCATTTTAAAAAGCATGGAGCTATCGATTCAACAACAAGACATGCTGACCTATCATGTGGCAAACCGCGAATTTCATTTTGCTATCTATGATACAGCCCAATCACCTTTGTTAATGCGCATGATTCAAACCTTATGGGAACGCAATCGTTTATACCGCCAGCGCAATGTCTTTGTGCGTGAACAAGCCCAAAAATCGCTCGATGAACACATCGCTATTTACACGGCCTGTCTTGCGCAAAATGTCGATCTAGCTGGCAACCTCATGCGTGAGCATGTACGTGATGCCACCGAGCAAATTTTGGCGAAGCTAGCAAAGTAGCGGAGGGCAGAGTTGGAGGGAGCAAAGTTGCAGAGTTGCAGGTTGCAGGTTGCAAGTTGTAACATTGCTTTATCCTTTGCAACTTTGCTACTTTGCTACTTTGCCACTTTGCCACTTTGCTACTTTGCCCCCTGCTCATGTTTTCGCAGCAAATCATTAAAATAGGCCACCTGCAACGCCCGTGATTCTTGCTCAAGCTGGGCTGCAAATGCAGCATTACCCGCCCGAATTTCAGCCAAACAGCGCACCTGCAAGGCACGGGCCGAAGTTAAGCTAATGATGGCATAAATCTTGCGTGCCTCAGCGTTCATCCAAGGCGCACGCACCGCCAGCAGGCCCTCAATCCCCTTGCTCATGGCATCATAAATCAAAGCAGAAGCTTGCGCCAATTCTGAGCCGGGTGGTGCGCTCATCACCACCAACGAAAAGGATACATGGGCTTTGCTATAAGCCAACAGCCCATCATAAATACGGTTAATAATGGCTTCGGGTGCAAGCCACATAATATCGCCCCCAAAACCAGCATACACGCTCAACATGCCATCTAAATAGCGCTGGGTCAAGGCTTGCAAAATCTCAAATTTATTGGCAAAAAACTGATACACCGAGCCAATCGGCACCCCAGCAGCCAATGCAATATGATTCGTCGTCATGGCCTCATACCCTTGCTCACCAATAAGGCGCTCGGCGGCATCTAAAATCTCGGCAACCCGTTGTTGCCCACGTGATTGTACTGGCACACGGCGCGATTGGGGTAAAACATCTTTTTCCATAAAATGAAACAAAACTGAGTGTTTGTAATGAAAATGGCGAACCCCCTTGACAAAGCGAGTAATTGCTCATATTATAACATAAGCAATTACTCGTAAATCATGAACACTTCAGCCACACTTGGTGCCACACGCACCTTCCCTAATCATAAAGGACACCCGATCATCGGTTCAATGTTGGATTTTAGAAATGACCCAGTAACGTTATTACAACGGGCATGGAAACAACATGGCGATGCCTTCACGGCCAATATTGGCCCGCGCAAATTTGTAGTGTTGTCGCACCCAAAATTAGCAACTGAGGTATTGATTGAGCGCAAAAATGTTTTTAAACGCTCAAATATTTTTGAAGGCGGCACCCCATTAACCTATGTACTCGGCCTTAGCCTCATCACCACTGATGGCGATGGCTGGTTGGCTAAGCGGCGGCTGATGCAACCAGTTTTTCATCGCCAACGCATTGCAAACATGAGCGACAAAATGGTGGCAGCAGGCACAAGTATGTTGGCCCGCTTAGATCAACATGCGTCTGCAGCAAACAAAGTAAACCTAAGCGAAGAAATGAAAGTGGTGACACTCGACATCATTAACCAAACCATGTTTAGCACCAATGTCTTGCCCGAAATCGACAGAATTGGGCACACCATTGACAACAGCCTAACTTGGATTGCGGGGCGTATTAGCAACCCATTGCAATTGCCCGCCCGCTGGCCGACCCCAGCCAACCGCAAGTTTTGGTCGAATCGCACCCAGATGGACGAATTTCTCTATCGCATTATTCGTGATCGCCGCGCCGCAGGTGAAACCCAAAACAAGGGCGATTTGCTTGATATGTTGCTGGCTGCACGTGATGAAGATACGCATTTGGGTATGAATGATGAACAAGTACGCAACGAAGTGGCGGGCATTTATGGCGCAGGCCATGAAACAACCGCCGTTGCCCTCACTTGGGCATGGCACGCACTTAACCAACACCCAGAGGCGTTGCAAAAATTGCAAGCCGAAGCCGACCGTGTGCTTGGCGCGGGTACGGCTGGCCGCGCCCCCACCTTAGCTGACCTGCCTAATTTACCCTATGCCCTGGCCTGTTTTGAAGAAGCCATGCGGCTCTACCCACCTGTACCCTTAACCGTGCGGGTGGCCTATGAAGATACTGAAATTGACGGAATTGCTGTCCCCCAACGCATGGGGGCATTAATCGCCATCCACAACATTCATCGTCACCCCGAATTTTGGCCGGATGCTGATGAATTTAAACCAGAGCGCTTTTTGCCTGAAAACAAGGCCAAACTCAATCGCAACGCCTACATGCCTTTCCTCACAGGCCCCCATATGTGCATCGGCAATAATTTTGCTTTGATGGAAGGCCAATTATTATTGGCAATGATGGCCCAACGCTACCATGTGCGCGAAGTGCCAAACCAAACCGTGCAACGCCAAGTCGCCATTACCATGCGCCCCAAAGGTGGGCTGTGGGTGAGGTTTGAGAAGCGGTAGGGAAGCCGCCATGAGCCGTGAGCTTTGAGCCATGAGCTTTGAGCTTTGACTAAGGCTCATGGCTCACGGCTCAAAGCTAAACCACAAACCGCCCGGGGTTGAGCAAGCGCTGCGGGTCAAATTCGTGTTTGATGCGTTGCATGATGTCGCGGCCTCGCACATCATTGCCCCAAATTGCGAGTTTGCCACGCAAAGCCTCGGGCGCGCCCGTAACCACAAGGCGCGGGTGTTGCGCCAAAAGCGCAGTGTGAAAGGCCTGCAAATTGGCATTTGCCCCACGCGCTCGCAAATAGGCCACCCCATTGATGGCGCGGGCATTCAGCGTCAGGGTTAAGGCATGTTGGGCCGCCAATTTTTGCGCCAAGGCCAAGGCATCACCCAATTGGCTGGGCAAACATGCCAATTTAAGCGCCAGTTTGTCAGGCTGCAAATCAGCAACTTGGTTTAAATCGGCCACATAGGCCCAAAATGTATCATGCTGATTGCCATGCAGCACTGTCCATGTCGTGCTACCTAACCCTTTTGCCAAGGCCGGAATATCGCGCTCGTGACGAGCAACGGCATCGGGCAAGCCATCGGTTAACACTGCCACCTCAATTTGAGTGGTCAGCGATACCCCATTGTGTTTCGTATCACAAATCAGCTCAACGGCAGCGGGGGTAAATTGGCTGGCTTGCAAGGCATCGACCAACTTAAACGCCGCCGCAAGCGAATCAAAGCCCATACGCAAAGTGGCCGCTGCGCGTGGCCGCGGCAACAATTTGAAATTGGCGCGGGTGATGATGCTAAGTGTGCCATAACTGCCGTGATACAGCTTCATCATGTCATAGCCACTCACATTTTTCACGGTCATACCGCCTGCCTTGCTGATGCGCCCGCTGGCCTCGACCACGTGTGCTCCCAAAATCAGGTCGCGCAAAGTGCCATACCCCAAACGGCGCGGGCCATCGGCAGCCACCGCCAGCGCGCCGCCAATCGTGCAACGCTCGGGCAAGGGCACATCGAGCGGCAACATCTGCCCATTTGGGCGCACAATTGCGTCGAGTTCGGCAAAAGTCATGCCGGCCTCGACCCCAATCACCATGTCATTCGGCTCATATTCAATCACGCGGTTTAGGCCGCGCATATTGATGGTGATGATTTCGCGGCCATTGGCGGCAATGGGGTTGCCGATGCTTTGATGCGTGCCGCCGCCTTGCGGCACAATCACGGCATTGGTCTCATGCGCATGTTGCACAATTTCGGCAAGTTCGGCGGGGGTTTTAGGGGTTAGGGTAGTCACTTGTTTTCTTCTAATTTTATTTCTTTAAAACAGACAATCTATGTCAACCTTCCAATTCCTTAAGCGATTTTCCAGTTTCATCTTTCCACTGTGTTAATCCATTAGCGCCGCCCCCATGAATTACCGCAGCCGCAGCACTTGGGCTAGAAAATTCTGTATCCTTCATAAACACGTAATAATCATCTTTTGGGACAAGAATTTTATCTGCAATCAATTTTTGTCGATGTGCGACCACAAATGGATGTTGTTGTTCAGCAGACGGGCGTTCATTTAAAACCGCTGTTGAATCTTTAAAAACAACAAAGCCTTTTTCTGTGCGGTGCCCAATTGCAACTGCACCTTTGTTTTTACAGTAAAACAACTTAATTTTTTGACTAGAAACTGACAAAGAACCAGTAATAGGCGATAAAATTTCCGAACCCAATACAGGCAACATTTGCCGAATACGCGATAAAAATACTTCCATATCTTCACGATCCGATTCAGGTAATTTTGACCCAGATGTGTTGATATTCGCAAGTTGATATCGACCAGATTTAGTCGCCTCATCCAATAAACGATTTTCCAAATATCGAATGTGTGATTTAGTTAAATTTTCGTCTTTGCTGACAAAAACAATCACTGAAGTCCAAAAATCCTTATCTTTGTGTTGTTTTAATCGCTCACGAATCACTTCTGCTTCACCAATATAAGCAAGCTCATTGCCTTTATTTATATCAGTACCAATAAGCAAGTAAATACCGGGGTTATTTAGCTCATCTCTTCCAAGCAATAACTCTAAATCAGTACGTGGTGCTGCTAACGCTTTTCCCGTCCAGTTTGAGACTTCACCTGTTCTTAAACGAGTCGCATCCCCATATGGTAAAAAAAGCTTAATTGTGGCCGATATGTTCATGAAATCATACAAATTGATAAAGTTTTATCTTTTAGGTATTAACCTCAAATCAACAATCACAAAACTTAAACCGAATCAGAAACAATGAGCTTTTTTTCTTGTTTTAGAACCTCTACCATTTCCAACATTTCCTTATAATGCCATTTATCATAGATATTTGCACGATTAAGTAAAATGACAGAAGATATGGCCGTAACTCCAGACAATAATAACCATTGAAAGTCATTGTTTTGCAAAAAACGCCATCCTGAAGCAAAAAACAGCAATAGTAAAGCAAAAGATAAATTATGATACATAGTCTTCAATATTTTCCAGACTTGTAAAACATTAAAATTCTCGATAGAATACATCCGAATTAATGCTCTTTGTTGTGTATTAGTTAGTGTAGGATGTTTAACTTTAGGATATGGACTTCCCCAGATTTTGCAACCAACTTTATAGTATAAAAATGAGCCAAAGTTATCAATAACACTTCCGAGTATATAAGATACAATAATTATCAACACGGCTTGACTTGCAGACACATCTTTAGATATATCAATATATTGCCCGATGTTATTAATATGGGGGGTTGAAAACAAAATAATAGAGCCAAGACCAACAGAGCAGGCAACAAATATGCAAATATATCGAACACACTAAATTTTATGTCTTGCATCTTAAACCCACGCCCCCTGCTTCACCACCCGATCAAGCGCCTGCTGTTGATCATGATGCCCATGACGGGCGTGCCCACCGTTTGCCAAGGCCGCCGCCCGCCCAATATGCACCGCATCAGCTCCGGCTTTGTCACCCAACAAACGCCGTCGCCGCGCCACCAATGCACCCGGCGGGCAACTATCGGGGAAGGTTTTGCCCGGGTTAAACATTTTTGAGGCGTTAAAACACTCATGCAAGGCTGCCATCGCCCCAAGGTCGTCGTCATTAAACAAGGCTGGCATATAGTTTTTCTTTTCGAGCGCCACGCCATGCTCGCCGCTAATCACCCCGCCCACCGATACACATAATTCCATCACTTCGGTGGCAATCTTATGGGCACGTTCGTCTTCATCGCCGCGTGTGCGATCGTAAAGCACCAAGGGATGCAAATTGCCATCGCCAGCGTGAAACACATTCGCCACCGGCAGGTCATATTTTTCAGAAATACGCTGCACTTGCTCAAGCACATCGGGCAATTTGGTGCGCGGCACCACCGTATCGACCAAATAATAAGAGCGCGCTACCCGCCCCATCGCACCAAAGGCATTTTTGCGAGCGGCCCACGCGTTGGTTTGTTCTTCGGGGGTTTTGGCGGGACGGATTTCGAGTGCGCCGCGTTTTTCGCAGATGCTGACGATTTCGGCCAACAGCTTGTCTAACCCTTCGTCAACGCCATCCACCTCAATAATTAATGCGGCTTTGGCAGCATCGGGAATACCGAGGTTATACGACTTATTCACCGCCTTAATCACCCATTTGTCCATCATTTCCATCGCGGTTGGCAAAAAGCCGCTAGCGATGACCTCGGACACGGCCTCGGCAGCCCCACGAATTTCGGGGAACAAGGCCAACACCACCCGCACACTTTCGGGCATACGCATAATGCGCAACCATGCCTCGCTGACAAAGCCAAAACCGCCCGCCGCGCCCACATTCACCCCAGTCAAATCGTAGCCAATGCCGTCGGGTGTGCCGTCCCCCGTCCACATGGTCGAGCCATCTTCAAGCACCAATTTCAGGCCAAGCACATGGCTACCCGTTACGCCATATTTCACACAATGCGGTCCACCACTATTCATGGCAATATTGCCGCCAATGCTACAGGCTTTTTGTGAAGATGGGTCTGCCGCAAAATGATAGCCGTGCGTCATCAAATATTGCGATAGCTCAAAATTAATCACACCCGGCTGCACCCGCACTCGATTATTACGAGTGTCCAACTCAAGCACGCGATTCATACGGGTGGTAGTGATGACCAACCCACCAAACACTGGGGTGCTGCCACCCGACAGACCTGTGCCACTACCGCGTGCCGTCACTGGCACGTCATATTCACGGGCAAGTTTAATGGCGGCAGCGACTTCCTCCGTACTTGTGGGCATAATGACGACATCAGGAGCATGCGTCTCCATGATGCAACCATCTGCTTCATACAGCATCAAAGCAGCTTTGTCTTGCACCACATATTTTTTACCAACAATCTTTTCGAGGGCTTGAATAAAGGCAACGCGATTCATTGGTTATAAGTTTATCGTATTTTGTGGCTTTTTAAAAACGTAATGCCGATTTCACGATATCCTCATCTATCTACAACAGGTGAAAACATCGTGAAATCGGCAAAAACCTATTCACATTGACGAATGTGACATTGTCAAGCCAAATTGAGGCTATTTCAAGTCATTTTCAAGATACGCCAAGAGGTCGGCCAATTGTTGTTTGCTCAGCGATTCGCCAAATGCAACTGGCATTACACCGGCGGGGTAACCATCAACAACAAACGCACTAGGGTTGACAATGCTTTCACGTACATACTCTTTGGCGCTCAAGCCGGGCTTGCGCGTGGCTGCGGTTGCCCACACCCCAGACAATGACGGCCCAACCAGTTTTTGATCTTTGACGATACTATGGCAAGCATTGCAGGTGCCCGGTCCATTAAATACCGCCTTGCCTCTGGCGGGGCTACCCATCGGCAAGCCATCGGCACCAACTGCGGCAGCAGCAGCCGGTGTAGCGGTCGCTTTAGGCACTAACGATTTCTTGCCAACATCAGCTTGAGCCACCTCAACTGGGCGACCGTTACGGGCAGGCGGTGCGCCTACCCATGCGGCTGTTACGCCTACCAACACTGCGGCGGCAAAAAAGCCAAAGATGGTGATATCGGCGATACTGGCAACATGTGGATTTTTAGACAGGGCAGTTTCGACGATGTCTAAATCAACCAAACCGTTATAGCGTTGTAAGATATAGGCAATGACTGCACCGCCAATCACCGAAAGAAATAGAAACAAGAAAAAGGCATTCTTTTGGCCGGGCGCATTGAGCAACAACCACAATGTTACTGCGAAGGTGATCACCGCAAACCAGGTAAACATCGCACGGTCTGTGGCGTAGATGGGTCGTACAGCCAAACGCGCCATTGCTGTTGCGCGTGACAAACCATCTTTTGCTTGCATTTCTTTAATCAATCTTTCGTCATATTTATCAACAAATTGACCCGCGCTGGCATATTGGCGGCGGGTTTTGCTAAACGAGGTCGCCATACTCGCCAAGACTACGCCCAACAAAGCCACCAGAAAAAAGGCTAAGGGGGTGCCAAGACAAAGGAATAAAAAATAAGGAACATCCATTGTTTGTGTAAAAGGCGTTGTATTTAATCACAAAATGCTTTAATACCGCACCCAGCTACGAAATTAACCGAAGACTTAACATGCGATTCTTGATCCATTGCAACGCAATCCCCAGCGTAATGGCTGCACTACCTAATGCTCGCAATATTGGCATGGTTAATTCATTCACAGCCATTGGTCGCCCACAAATTGCATTCCACAATAATTCAGGCGTGCGTAACACTTCAGCTACATCTTGGGCATAAATCAGGCTAAACAAAATAAAGGTAATACCCATGCCAGTAAACAAGGCTGTCGCCATTGTCCATGCAAAGGTATCAGGTTTGGTCGTTGTCATAAAGATTAAAAAGAGAGTTTTAGAGTTTAGAGTTGGCCTCAACCAATTCTGAATCTAAACTCTAAAATCCAAAATTACTTCAGCGGCACAGGGCCAGCGGGTGAATAACGCAAAATCTGGAAGCCTTCGGTCAAGTTGATCGAGTCGATAAACGGAACGGTCCATACCAAAGCCGCAAGCACAACCGCAACACCGATCCACAAACCCCAACGTTCGAGAATGGCCGGAGTGGTAGGATCGCCTTTGGTCACGGTATAGCCACCTTCAGTCACAGGTTCCTTCGAGGCAAACAACGTGAGCACAATGTTGGCATACAACAAAATTAGGCTAACCAACAAAATGACACCGCTTATGGCGTTGGCATTCAGCCAATAGGTAGCCGCTTCAGACAGATAGGGCGATAAACCTGACAAAGTGCGGCGTGGCACACCAGCCAAACCAGCTTCACCCAACGTATGCCCAAACATGGTCATGCCAAAACCCCATGTATACACTTGGGCCAAGGCCATCTTCTTGCTGTATAAGGCACGTCCGCGAATCATGGGTAAGAGCCAATACATGATGCCAATATAGGTCATAGCAACAGCGCCGCCAACGGTTTGGTGAAAGTGCGCTGGAACCCAAGATGTGTTATGCACCACTGTGTTGATCTGAGCCGAGGCATTAATCAAACCGGTAATACCGCCGGTAATGAACTGCAACATCCCCATCAATTGGGCCGCCACGACTGGGTCGCTCCACTTTTGGGTAAACATCCAGCCAAACAAGCCTTTGCCGCCACGATTGCGGCCCGCAATTTCGAGCGTTGCGCCAATATTAAAGGCTGTCATAAAGCTGGGCACAGCCACCATAAGCGTAAAGACCGTATGAATGGCTTTCCAAGTGCTGCTAATACCGGGGTCGGCAAACATGTGGTGAAGACCAGTTGGCACCGAGAAAATCATCAACATCAAGAAGGCAATCTTAGCCAATGGTTCGCTAAACACACGCTTGGCCCCCGCTTGCATTGGCAACATGGTATACCAAGACACATAAGCCGGAATAAGCCAAAAGTAAACGACTGGGTGACCAAAGAACCAAAATAGAGCACGTGACAATTGTGGGTCAGTATTTTGAATAAGACCGAGCGAAGCAGGCAAAGCCAAAACCAAAACTTCGACGGCCACACCCAAACTCGCCAAGAAATACATGACATAGTTTGCCATTACAGCAAAAGGAGCAAGTGGGATGCGAGCGGCCTTGTTCTCTTTGCGCCAAGCGCCATAGGTCAAAAATACCACCAACAAACCAAGCCAGCTACCCACTACTAGCAATACCAACCCGATATAAAACAGAGGCGGCGCAATAAGCGGGGGGTAGAAAGTGAAAAGCACGGCTGAGCGTTGGGGGTCATTTAACAACACAAAAAAGAGGATAACAAGACCAATCAATTCGAGCGCATAGGCGACCCAAGCCAAGGGCATACCGACCAAGGGGCGATCAAATGAGCGCCAAGTCACATAGTAGCTGATGCCAGTGATGAACATGGTGGTGAAAAACAAAGCGTTCAGCACCCCGTGCGCGGTTAAGGCTTGATAATAATAGCTAAAAATGGGCATGGTGGCATTTGGGAATGCCGCCACAAAAGCAGGCGAGCGATGGAAGGTTTGGAAAGGCCCCATCAACGCGCCCCAAAATAGCGCAAAAAATGCGCTCAGAATGTGTAAACCAACTAGCCAACGTTCATTATTTAGCATCGTCACGCTAGTGGTATTTACTTGAAAAGATTTAGGTTGTGATTGAGTAAGTTGCATTTTTTGAAAAAGCGATCACTGAACTAAAACAGATCAATCATCGCAACTATTCAACAACAATGGTTCCATACATGCCTTGATGCGCCGCGCCACAATATTGGTTACAAATAATGCGGAACTCGCCCGGCCGGTTAAATGGAATAGATTGGCGGGCGATCTGACCCGGCACAATTTCGAGGTTGATGCTGTGATCTTCTACATAAACCCCATGCGTAACATCGAGGCTTGTGACATAAAAAGTGACTCGTGAACCGCGTGGCACACGAATCACAGGTGGCACACCGGGGTTGCCACCATCTTTACCGGCGTCAAAAACCCACATTTTTGCCAACATCACCACATCATATTTATTTTCACCGCGCTTTTTTACCCCCAAATCTGCAAACATCGTGCTATTCAAATTCGCTGGGTCTACCCGCGCCTCAAACGTTGGCAAACGAATATCAAAAATCAAATAAGCCACCATAAGGGCGGCCATAAATGAACCAATTAAACCGCCGACTGCGGTCAACCATACTCTCTCGTATTTATCTAGTGCCATGTTTTATGCCCCCACCCCACGCACAATAACGGCGAGGTACCACATATAACCCCAATACAGGGCAAAGCCGATAAACATGAGCATGAGAAATGCAAATGTGCCACGTGGCACAAAATGCTCACCAGAATCAAGGACATGCTCACCCCATTCTTCGGAAACCGTAAGTGTGTTTTTGGGTTCTGCCATTTGGATTGTTCTCCTTCTTATTTTTTTACGACTGTTGCAAAAAATTTACAGACTGGAAACATATTACAAAGAAATGGGCACACGATAAACAATCAGATGGGTAGAAGCACCTAGCCAAGTGGCTTGTTCTTAGTATCTTTTAAATAATTGGGGGCGATTCCAAATAGCGTAGTACCAACCCATTCCCCCCTCTGCCAGCTTTGTTGGCAGAGGGAGAGTTTCGTACCAAAGATGAAGTGCCGATTTTATGATCTATCCCCAAAGCAACACTTTGGGGGATAGATCGTAAAATCGGCCAAACCTTTCACCTACTCGGCATCTGCGCTATTCAGTATTGCTTAGAGAGTGTTTCTTAAATCAAATTTCACTTTTTTGTCAGCTGAAATTACGTGGTTTTATCAAATCAGAGCGCATATTTAGACAAAACGAATGCCGAAA
>JAGWYZ010000131.1 GCA_018969115.1 Chloroflexota bacterium
GATCACGCGAATGGGCTGGAATTTTGGCAATCGTAGACCCTATTGTTTCCAATAGGGTCTAAACCAAGCATCTTGCATGCGAATAAAGCGGCGGGTATCGGCCTTGATGCGGGTGATGGCATCGGCCAGTGACAATTGGCCGAGCGCCACATCGATCATTTCACTATAGCCCAAAGCCGACATCGATGGCAAGGTTTTGGCTTTGGCGGCATCAATGCCAACCGATGCCAAAAACGAAAGCAGACGCTTTGTTTCGTCTAGCCAGCCATCTTCCATCATCTGTAAAATACGGGCATCGGCGCGTTCATATAAGGCTTCACGCGGCATCGACACATTAATAATTTGCAACGCGCCCGAATCCATCGGGTTTTTGCGTTGCAACTCACTCCATTTTTGGCCGGTCACTTCAATCACCTCAAGCGCCCGAATGACCCGCCGCACATTGCGCGGGTCGATGGTGGTGGCGGCGGCTTGATCGCGTTTGATCAATTCGCGGTTCAAGGCTTCAATGCCATGGGTTTCGGCAAAATTAGTCCAATGACGGCGTATCTCTTCATTGGGGGGCACTTCTGGTACTTGCCAGCCTTCGATTACGGCCCGCACATATTGCCCAGTTCCGCCGACCAATAACGGGGTTTTGCCGCGTGCGCTGATATCGTCAATTGCATTACGTGCCAAGTCTAAATATTCAGACAATGAAAACGCCTCGTGGGGATCACGCAAATTGAGCAAATGATGCCGAACTTTGGCTTGTTCATCTGCAGTCGGTTTATTGGTTCCAATATCCATGCCACGGTAAACATGGCGTGAATCAGATGAAATAATTTCGCTCTTGATCTCGCTTGCCAAAGCCATCGCCTTGGCCGATTTGCCCACCGCAGTTGGGCCAATAATGATGACTAATTTTGCTTGTACATTCATTTTTCGCTTGGATTATAGTAGGGACAATCCCATCACGTTAAAATATCATCATGATCTTGCGTTTTACAAGTTGAGGGATTCTCAAATTGATGAAAAAAAAATCTATTTTTGGTCTAACCCATTGGGTGAGTATTTGTCTTAGCGTCATACTCGCAGGCTGTAATTCAATTCCCGCCTCAATTCGCAATCAGTTAGATGTTGGCAAATTGTTGCGTACTGATCCAACTCCGGCGGCTATTCGCGCCGCTGTCATTCCAACTGCTGTGCCGTCTGAGATTTCGACTGCCGAAGTGGTGCGACGGCGCGGTAAATTACGGGTGGGGATGCGTTACGATGCCCCACCGCTTAGCTTTGTGAATGACAAAGGCGACCTTGAAGGCTTAGACCTTGATATTGCGCGTGAATTTGCCACCCGTTGGCTAGGCGGTCCTGATAAAGTTGAGTTTATTCAAGTTACATTTAGCTCGGCCCCGCAAAAACTTGCGACTCGTGAAATTGATATTGCGATGGGTGGTTTCCTCCATTCAAAAACCACCGAAGAAATCGCTGATTTTGGCATTACCTATTTAGAAGATGGCGAGGCACTGTTGATTAAGGCCAATACGGCCAAAGAGCCGCGTGACCTTGCTCGTAAGTCGGTGGGGTGGGTTGATCTCGATACGACATATGCCTTGCGTGACCTGCAAAATGGTTTAGCCGTCACCATGACCTTGCAATCGATGGGTTCCTATAGCAAGGCGTTTCAAGAATTAAGGGCTGGGCGATTAAACGCTGTTGCGGGTAATTGGCGGCGCTTGCGTTACGAAGCTAGCCGTGACCCGCAATTAGCGGTTTTGTCGGTTTTGTCGCGGTATCCGGTAGGGGTGTTGTTGGCCGAAAACGACTCGGCGTGGCAGGGGTTTGTCAACTTTACCCTAAGCAAAATGATGACCGATGGCAGCTTTGCTACGCTGCACCGCAAATGGTTTGGCACGGCCCCGCCTGCGGTGGCGCGCCCATTACAGGGCGAAGCCGATTTGCAACTGGCGGCCTTACCGGCCAATGTCAACCTTAAACGCACGTTAGACCAGGTCAAAAACAATAAACTCTTGCGCGTGGGGATTAGCACCCAAAACCTGCCCTTTGCCAGTTGGGATTTTAAAAATGATGCATTGGGCTATGAAGTTGAAATGGTGGTCGAATTGGCACGGCGTTTGCCCGATCCGGCGCGGGTCGAGTTTATCGATCTCAAGGGCAATTCGCTGACCGATGCCTTAAAATCGGGGCAGATTGATATGGGGGTGGGTGGCGTCAGCATTAGCCCCGCCAATGAGCGCTTGTTTGATTTTAGCTACCCGATCTTTCAGCCATCCAGCATTTATACAGGGCCGTTGGCGCGTTTTACCTCGCCAGTAGGCTTGGTGTTTGCCGAAAATGATTCGGAATGGCGCGATTTGATGAATCTGAACTTGCAAGACATGCAAGCTGATTCATCTCTAACCAAATTGGCACAAAAATGGCTCAAAGTGCCACCCCCACCGATTGAAATTTGGGCGCCTTAGTGGTGACAGGGTGAGGGGATGAGGTAAAGTGTCATTTACCTTTCCACCCTCTTACCCGTCTCAAAACATGACTTTTATTGAAACCCAACTTGACCCACAATCTGGCTCATTTCAGGCCAACGCCCAGCATCATTGTGCCTTGGTTGAGCAACTACGCCAACGACTCGCTCAGATTCGTAGCGGCGGTGGCAGCACCGCCCAAGCCCGTCATCAAGAGCAGGGCAAATTGTTTGTGCGTGATCGCATCGACAAGCTGCTGGATGACGATGCACCTTTTTTAGAATTATCACCCTTGGCTGCCTATGGATTGTATGATGGCGATGCCCCTAGCGCAGGTGTGGTGACGGGTATCGGTCCAATTCACGGCATTCCGTGTATGATCATCGCCAACGATGCCACCGTTAAAGGGGGCACTTATTACCCGTTAACGGTAAAAAAACACTTGCGTGCCCAACAAATTGCACTCGAAAACCGTTTGCCGTGTATTTATTTGGTTGACAGTGGCGGTGCATTTTTGCCTTTGCAAGATGAAGTTTTTCCTGATGTCGATGATTTTGGGCGCATTTTTTATAACCAAGCCACCATGAGTGCCAAAGGCATCCCACAAATTGCCTGTGTCATGGGCAGTTGCACCGCCGGTGGGGCCTATGTGCCAGCCATGAGTGACGAAACTATCATTGTTAAAGGCACAGGCACCATCTTTTTGGGCGGCCCGCCGTTGGTTAAGGCCGCCACTAGCGAAGATGTCAGTGCTGAAGATTTGGGCGGGGCCGATGTGCATACTCGCAAATCGGGTGTGGCTGATCATTTTGCCGAAGATGATGAACACGCGCTAGCGCTGCTGCGTGGCATTGTGGCCGATTTGCAATGGTCGCGCCAATCTGATTTGCAAACCCTAAAGGCAAAGGTTGAAGAACCGCTTTACCCTGCTGCTGATTTATATGGCATCTTGCCTAGCACTTTTCGCGTCAGTTATGATGTGCGCGAAGTAATTGCTCGTTTGGTTGATGGCAGCCAATTCCGCGAATTTAAGGCCCGTTATGGTGAAACGCTGGTGTGTGGTTTTGCCCAAATTCAAGGATATCCGGTCGGCATTCTTGCCAATAATGGCATTTTATTCAGTGAATCGTCATTAAAAGGCGCACATTTTGTGCAATTATGTTGCGCTCGTGGCATTCCACTGTTGTTTTTGCAAAATATCACCGGTTTTATGATTGGCAAAGCCTATGAAAATGGCGGCATTGCCAAAGACGGGGCCAAACTCGTCAATGCTGTTGCCAATGCCCAAGTGCCCAAGCTCACGGTCATTATCGGTGGTTCATTTGGGGCGGGCAATTATGGTATGTGTGGGCGGGCCTACTCGCCGCGATTCTTGTGGATGTGGCCCAATGCCCGCATCAGTGTGATGGGTGGCGAACAGGCCGCTAATGTTTTGGCGACCGTCAAACAAGATCAGCTCGCACGCCAGAAAAGGGTAATGATGACCGCCGAAGAGGTGGCGGCATTTAAACAACCCATTCTTGACAAATATGAGCATGAAGGCTCACCTTATTACTCGACTGCGAGGTTGTGGGATGACGGTATTCTTGACCCTGCCGAAACCCGCACGGTGTTGGGGCTGGCGCTGGCGACTTGTGCCCAAGCCCCGGGCGGCAAAACCGATTATGGCGTCTTTCGTATGTAACTCGGTGCTCAACGACAAAAAACGGGTTTCTAAAAGAAACCCGTTTTTTGTCGTTGAGATTAATCGTAGAATCTAGCCCGATTTTGCAGGAGTGGCGGCTGGTTTTTCGGCTTTCTCGGTCTTAGCGGGTTCGCTGGCTTTGCTGTCGCTGCTGCTTGCGGCGCTACTCTCGCTGGCTTTTGTTTCGTTGCTGGCGCTCTTGTTTTCTTTGGCCTCGGCGCTTGCGTCACCGGTCTCGGTGGCTGGTTTTGGCGCAACGGGTAGGGTGCTGCTCGACGATTTGCTATCGTTGACGTAAAACCCGCTACCGCTAAATGTAACCGCAACACGGTTGATGACGCGATAAACCTTTGTTTTCTGGCAAGTTGGGCATACTTTTATCGGTTCGTCTGTAAATTTTTGCTTTCTTTCAAAACTAACGCCACAATCTGGGCAGGCGTATTGATACATTGGCATAGCACTCTCTCCTAGACACTGCTAATTTTTAGCGCCGGAATTATAGCTTAATCAAGACGAAAAAAGCAAGGTGGTCTCAGGGCAACTTAATGTTTTGTCGTTCTCATTAACTTGACAATGTCATAAAAAAACATATGCCAATTTCACTAATATGGTGAAATTGACGAAACGTGAATGGATTACATTGCCGTTTACAATAGCCAATATATGTTAACAATATTTCATGATTGCCGTCTTATCGACGGGGTTGCTGACCGAGTCAGTGAACATATCGATGTGCTGATCGACAATGGCAAGATCAAGGCCATTGAACCGACCCGCGAGCGCTACCCCGCCGAAGGTATGCTGATCTCGGGCGTGGGTTATACCTTGTTGCCCGGCCTGATCGATTGTCATGCCCATTACACCCTCGACCCTTGGGCCAAAGACCCTTTTAGCCAAATTGCCACCGAGCCAGTTGGCATGACGATGCTGCGGGCGGCGCGCACGGCGCGAGACGGTCTGTATGCTGGTGTGACGACGGTGCGCGATGCCGGTGCGCCGCGTCAGCTCAATTTTTTGCTGCGTGATGCCATCGCCAAAGGGCTTGTGCCAGGCCCACGCTTGCTTGCGCCGGGTTGCGCCATCACCATTACGGGTGGGCATGGCATCACCTTTGGGGTTGAGGCCGATGGCATGGATGCTTTGCAAAAGGCGGTGCGGGCGCAAATGCGTGATGGGGCCGATGTGATTAAAATTGTGGCGAGCGAGGCCGCCATGTTGACCGGCCCCGAAGCCGCCGTTGAAGAATTGACCCAAGACGAGATTAACATGTTGGTGGGCGAGGCACGGCGGCGCGGATTGCGCATTTTTAGCCACGCCCAAAATTCGGTTTCGGTGATGCGCTCGGCTCGTGCCAAGGTCGATAGCGTCGAGCACGCCTTTTTAGCCGATGCCGATGCCATTCGTAGCCTGCGTGACAACAATGTCACCCTCACCCCAACCTTGGCCGTGACCGAGATTACGCTAGAGCGTGACGATCTCACGCCTGAATTTCGTAGCCGTATGTTGCACATTCGTGACAAACATTGGTGGTCGTGCGAAGAAGCCATTCGCATCGGCGTGAATGTGGTGGCGAGCACCGATTGTGGCGAGCCGTGTATTTACCCCAGCCACTTGTGGCGCGACATACGTATTTTGCATGATCGCGGCTTGAGCAAAATGAATGCGATTAAGGCCGGAACCTCACGCGCTGCCGAATTGTTGGGTGTGCAAGCCAGTGTTGGCACTATTGTGGCAGGCAAACAAGCTGATTGTATTTTGGTGAATGGCGACCCATTGGTCGACATGGCGGCTTTGGGCAAAGTAGCGCTGGTGATGCAAGCCGGGCAGGTGGTGTTTCGATCATGAGCGTGTCAATTCCTACTTTCGAGTATATTCGTCAGGCGCAAACGTTGTTATCATGCTATTTACTGCGTACGCCCCTTATCTATTCCCCCCAGCTTAGCAAACTGAGCGGGGCCGATGTATGGCTGAAGTGCGAATGTTTTGCTGAGATCGGCTCATTTAAAGCACGGGGCGCGTTGGCGTGTGTGTTGCAACTCAGCCCAGCCCAAATTGCCCAAGGGTTAATTTGCGCCAGCACGGGCAATCATGGGGCGGCGATGGCGTGGGCAGCGGGGCGGGTGAATGGGGTTTGCACGGTAGTGGTGCCGGTTGGCACGCCCGAAATTAAGCTGAATAATATGCTAAACGCGGGGGCGCGTGTGGTGATTGAGGGCACCGATTGGGGTGATAGTTGCCGAATTGCCCGGGAGATGGCGGCGCGTGAAGGGCTGTTGTATCTTGAAGACGGCGAAGACCCTTGGATTATGGCAGGGGCTGGCACGGTGGGGCTAGAGATTATGCAAGACCTGCCGCGCACCCAAGCTATGCTGATTCCAGTGGGTGGCGGCAATTTTATTGCCGGGTGCGCCATTGCCGCCGCTGGTGTGGCGGCCCAAAATGAGGCTGCGCCGCCGCACATCATTGGGGTGCAATCTGAGGCCGCACCCGGTGTGACCGAATCGATGCGGCAAAAGCAAATTGTGTATCGGCCTACCACCTCGTTTGCGGGTGGCATTGCCACCACCGGGCCGGTGCCGATGGCGTTTGATATTATGCAACAACGGGTCGATGAGATGTTGTTGGTGAGTGAGCAAGCGCTGATCACGTCGATTGGGCATTTGGTGCGGTCACATGCCATCATCGTTGAGGGGGCTGGCGCGGCGGCTTTGGCTGCCATCTTGCGTTATGCCCCTCGTTTTGCTGGGCAGACGGTGGTTTTGGTGCTGTCGGGTCGCAATTTAGATGTCGGTTCATTGCGGGCGGCGATTGGGGCGTAGCGGCGAGGATCAATCCCCGCTTCGCGGGTTAAAACAAATCAGGGGTGTCATTTAGATGACACCCCTGATTTGTTCGATGGGCCCAACAGGATTCGAACCTGTAACCAAAGCTTTATGAGAGCTCTGCTCTGCCGTTGAGCTATAGGCCCAGTCAATTTTGGATTTTAGATTGGCAATTATATCGCGCTTGTAAAGCGCAAGCGTAAATCCAAAATCCAAAATCTAAAATCTAAAATTCGCGAATGACTGCGGCGGTGAGGGCAGCACGCTCGGCGAGGCTGCTGATGACGATATGCTCGTGAATGGCGTGCATGCCATCGCCAATCGCGCCGAAGCCATCCATGGTAGGGGCGAGGTTGGCGGTGAATGAGGCATCGCTGCCGCCACCGACTGCGCCGTGACCAAAAGTCAGACCCAATTCGGCTTGGGCGATGGCGTTGATGCGGTCGATGATGCCTTGGCGCTCGGCGTTATATTCAAACGGCGGGCGGTTCAGATCGACCTCTAACTCGAGGCTGGCACCGGGCAAGACCGGTGTGAGGGCACGCATGGCTGCTACGATGTAATCGGCATCACTCAGTTTGGCAATGCGGCAATCAACTTCACATTCGGCATAATCGGGAACCACATTGGTGGCCCCACCGCCACGCACACTGCCTACACTCAGGGTTAGCCCGCGCCCATAATCGGTGAGGGCTTGAATTTTGAGGATTTGATGGGCCAACTCGGCGATGGCATTAACCCCTTTTTCGTGTTGATTACCGGCGTGTGAGGCGCGACCACGCGCAATCAGCTTAAACCCAGCCGTGCCTTTGCGGGCCGATTTTAATCTGCCGTCGGGGATGGGTGGCTCCATCACCATACATAGGCTGCTGCCGCTGGCGATCTCTTCGATAAGATCACGCGAGCTATGGCTGCCGGTTTCTTCATCGCTGGTAAATAACACGCGAATCTCGCGTTGGGGCATTTGGCCGAGGTCTTGCAAGGCCTTGAGGGCGCTGAGGGCGATGACGTGACTGGCTTTCATATCACATGCGCCCGGGCCATAATATTTGCCATCTTCGAGGTGAGCCGGGTGTTGGGCCAGAAAGCCGATTGGATGCACGGTGTCGATGTGCATGACCATTGTTATGGCGTTGCCAGCGCCAGCATTAAGCACGCCCAGCAGGTGGTCGCCTGCGCTGTTTTGTGGGTAATGGGTAATAGCTGCGCCAAGATTGCGCAGGTGTTGGCTGATGGCCGCGCCCATGCGGTCAACTGCGGCTTTGTCATGGGTGGGTGATTCAATCGCCACCAATCCCGCCAGCATGTTGAGCATGGCTGGGGTTTGGGCGCTGAGGTGGGGGAGGAGGGTGTTTGTCATTTTTTATAAGGGTGAAGGATGAAGGGTTGAAGTGACCCCCTAAAAATGGAGTTACTTCACACTTCAAACCATTGATTCAGGGATTGGGAAATTGACAACTTTCGCTTCTACACATTCTTGGTTAATGAAATCTTGATAGAAACACGGTGCTGTCCACTCAGCCGTTCTAGCAGCCCTTCTATCATCCCGAATACAATAAACCCCAAGCCCAATTTTTGGCGTAACAGGGTTACAACGTGTTGTACGGCGTCATCTGAATCATCCACTGAAGCTTGGGCTGCCGTCCATTCGCCTGTTACTTCTCCAAACCTCTTACACGGCGCAATGTTAACCCGAGCGTTGTTGCGAATTCGTTTGACCTTGCCCGAGTTACCGCGTGTCCAGAGATACAACATATCGCCTTCCTGAGCAAACCAAATGGCGGTCTTCACACCGATGCCATTCTTGCGAAATGTCTCAAGGCTCAAAAACTCTTGATCTTTAAATTGCTTCAAATCTGCCACATTGTTCTCCTGTTCCGACGAGTAAAATAATATATTTTGGCCACTGATTTTTTGTGGGCATTAAACTGAATTATATTCAGATCCGTCCAACACATTTATTGTATAACAACTGACGCGCAGAACGCTATAAATGACTTTTTTTACCTCATTTGCAATAAAATTGCATACTATATTTAATAGCACATCCACCACAAAAAATCGGGAATGCACCCAAATCACCTGACTTATTACAATAGCAAAATGATTATCCTTTCGTCCTCTATGAGGAACAGAGGGATACTCATTTTTGCATTACTAAATATTGAAGGTTTGTTGAAGTGATTCCCTAAAAATGGAGCCACTTCATATTGTTTAGCCTTTCAGCTCAGACATTGATCTTGACAAATTAGTCAGCCACTTTCCCAATCTTTCCTTATCGTATTCAGAAGTCGCGTCGGAAATCTGGTTTTTGATCAACGCGAGGCGACTCATGACCTCGTCGATCTGGCCGTAACCTGATACGATCTGTGTGCTGTCTTTTGTAATAATTACTTGTTTGGCTGAACCAAGCGTTTCTGAATAAATTTCAAGCTCCTCCAACGAATCTGACTCATCTATTACGACTTGGCCCCCTGTTATGACCGCTATATCTTCAAGTATTTCGGTGCGATGATCGCCAAAGCCAGGGCATTTGATGGCGCAAACCTTAATGATGCCACGTAAACGGTTAATGATCAAAGTGCTTAGAGCCTCGTCTTCAACATCGTCGGCAATAATAAACAAGGGCTTGCCACTTTTTGAAACCCTTTCAAGCAATTTGATAATACTATCAATCTTTGAAATCTTTTTGCTTGTAATTAAAATATAAGGGTCTGCGAATTCGCAGACCCTTTCTTCTGAATTCGTTGCAAAATATGGTGACAACATGCCTCTATCGAGATTCATCACAAGCCTTTGCACAGCAAAAAGTTAAGACTAAAATATGTATCGTATATCAACCGACGCACAGAACTTCGCAAATTATTTTTTTTACCTCATCTGCAGTAAACTTATATGCCATACCCCGTAGCGCCTCTGCCCTCCAAAATATTAATAACGCACCCAAACCACCCAACCGCTTATACTGCTAATCGCCTAAGATAAACCTATGCCACTGCCCGTCTTCACCCTCACCGACCTGGTCAGCAAACTCACACCTTTCTCAATACTAAACCTAACTTCTTGAGCTTCGTCAAATGAAGGGATTTTGTATTGATCGAGATGGTTTTAGTAACATAGAATAGACCAAATATGAAAACCCTACCTTGGCGTGATATTGCCCGTGTGGCGTGGAGCATATTGGCTGCGCTGCTGTTGTTTTATGTCATTATGGCGGCCAAAAGCACCCTGACCCCCTTCATTATTGGGTTGTTTGCGGCCTATTTGCTCATGCCCATTGTCAATCGGCTCAGCCGACGGATGCCGCGGGTGGCTGCCATTTTGTTGGTTTATGGGGTGGGGCTAATTATTTTGATCGGTCTCATCATTTTTGTCATTCCGTTATTTCTTTCACAATTACAACGGCTGATCGGGGTGTTGACCGATTTTCCAAAAATTCAGGCCACTGGCTTAAAATGGCTCGAAGAATATCGGCGTATTGTGCCCGAAAGCGCCCAACCCGCTGTCGAAGAAGCCATTCGCGAATGGTTAGCCACCGCCTCGAAAGACGCTGGCAAACTGGTCGAATTTGCGCTCAAAGAATTGGAATTGGCGGCGGGTTTTCTCGAATCGTTGGTTGGCTATTTGATCTTGCCGCTTTGGCTGTTTTATCTGCTCAAAGACCAACGTCGCGCTTTGGCCTCGCTCAACCGCATCTTGTCATTTCACATACGTGATGATTTTTGGAATATTTGGGCCATTATCGACCGTGCCTTTATGGCCTATTTGCGTGGGCAAGTGACCTTGGCGGTGCTTTTGGGGGCAGGGATTGGGATCGGGCTGACCATTATTGATGCCTTGCCGGCCTTTAAGATTGACTATATTTTGCTATTAATTTTGTGGGCCGCCCTATGCAAAATGATCCCGATGGTCGGCGGGGTGGCTGGCGCAGTTCCTGCTGTGTTGGTCGGGTTTTCATCGGGTGGCATTGCTACTGCATTGGTCATCATTGCCTTGTTTTTGGTGATCGATTTGCTCGAAAATCACTTTCTTGCACCGCGCATCATTGGCGAAAAAGTGGGCGTTCACCCAGCCATTCTCATCGTCTCGATGTTGATGTTGGGGCGTGCTTTCGGTTTGCCTGGCGTTATTTTCGCCGCACCCGCCACTGCTATTGCCCGTGATGTTTATTTGTATGTGCATCGTCGGCTTAAGGGTATGTCGCCCGAACAAACCGTGATTAGCATTTCAAATTGGGCCGAGCATACTGCGCATGATTATGCGGCGCAGGTTTAGGGTTTAACCATATAGGTATCTTCTTAATAATTGAGGGTATCCCCCAAAGACGTAATGCCGAAATCACGATAGCAGTCTTTTGGATTGGGAAAAGCCCAATCCAAAAGACTGCTATCGTGATTTCGGCGAAAGTTTGTTTTAATTACCATTGTTTATTGAGAAGACATCCAAATGATGTAAAATTCGCCACGTGATGGCGAATTTTACATTACACGATGGACAATTTGTTCCGCGCAACCTTACTGCTTTATTAAACCGCTCCCTCAAAATAAGCCCTGTTGTGGTTTTGCAAGGGGCGCGGCAAACGGGTAAAAGCACCTTGGTGCAAACCCTTGAAGTGAATGATAAGCCCATTCGTTATGTTTCGTTAGATGAAGCGCCAGTGCTGGCCGCAGCAACTCGTGACCCAGTTTCGTTTGTAGCGAGTGTTACCTCAACGTTAGTCATTGACGAAGTTCAACGTGTGCCCGATTTATTCTTAGCCATTAAAACCGAGGTCGATCGAAACCGCCAGCCGGGGCGTTTTTTGCTGACTGGATCAGCGAATGCCCTGATGTTGCCACGAATTGCTGATTCGCTGGCGGGGCGGGTACAAATTCTGACATTGCGACCTTTTTCGCAGGATGAAATAGCATTAAGGCAATCGTCATTTATTGATGCTTTGTTTGATCGGGCGAATTA
>JAGWYZ010000132.1 GCA_018969115.1 Chloroflexota bacterium
GCCACGGCGTAAAATTCATGGCCAAGGGTCTTGTGAAAGCGTTCGCATATCCCATTTGTTTGTGGCGAACTTGCCTTTGTTCGGGTATGCTCGATATCTTCAATGGCCAGATAGAGTTGATAGGCATGATGTTCGATTTGCCCACAATATTCTGTGCCGCGATCGGTTAGTATTCGCAGCAACTTAATGTTATGGGCGTCATAAAACGCAATTACCCGATCATTCAGCATATCTGCCGCCGTTAATGCGTTCTTTTCGGTGTATAACTTCGCATCGGCTACTTTGCTATAAGTGTCTACAAAGGTTTGTTGGTAGATGCGTCCAACGCCTTTCATATGTCCGACATAGTGGGTGTCTTGCGACCCCAAATAGCCGGGATGCTCAGTTTCGATTTCGCCACTGAGCCTCGCTCAAGATCAGACGTTCTTGCGCCATTTTGACTTCGAGTGCCGTTAAACGTTGTGCCATTCGTCCTAAATCATGTCGCAACCAGATTGATCGCACGCCACCCGGTGAGATTAAGATGCCGACTTTTTTTAATTCGTTTGAAGTGCGTAATTGCCCCCACGCCGGTTGTTCAATTGCACTTTTGACTACTGCTTGTTCTATACCGATCTTCAACCCGATTAGCCATGATTGGCTTTTTGCGACTTATTTCTTGTAGCGCTATTTCACCGCCCTTCGCATATAATTCCTGATATCGATAGAATGTATCTCGCGAGTAGCCGAGTGATTTACAAGCTTGACTTACATTGCCTAATTGTTCGGCAAGTTTCAACAATCCCACTTTGCCCTTGATTACTTTTGCTTCTATACTCATCTGACTTTTCCTTTAGCTGTTTACTGCTATTTTATTACAACTGTCAGATTAAATATTGACTAATACACTTTAAACAAAATACGACAAAAATTCTATAAAAAACCAAGTAAAGCAAGCAGACAAAAAATGCAAGGATTACGCTTGGCTTTGCTAAATTTAAATCGTTAAGGTTAAATCTGGTAGAGCCAATTCTATATCTTCTTAATCAAACGGAATGAATAAAACAAATTTTCATCAAGATGACGACATGATGTTTTTGGGGTTTACCAAAATATGTGGATAACTTGGTTTGAGACCTTAAGCCGAATTGGCTTATTTTTTGCCAGCGTGTTGTGGGTAGGTTTGCCTTTAGCATGGCGCATGTTATCACCTGATGCAACTGCCAGTGGCAATGCGCCCTACAGCCCCATTCACCTGCAAAAATGGGTGGGCATGGCAACGGGTTTGTTGGCTATGGCAGCCACTGGGCTGTTTGTGATACAAATATTGGGCGTAGGCAGTGAAAATTTATCTTGGCCTTTGCTGCAATGGTTTGTATTTGAAAGTGAATTAGGCTGGATGTGGTTGGCGCGGGTATTGATGGCTGGGCTAGCAAGTATATTTTTGCCGAAACTGGCGGTGTCGCGTTGGTGGTGGGTGGCTGCCATAACTGGGCTGCTGACCCAAATCAGCATTAGTTTGGTCAGCCATACAGCAGCTCATTTTCCCGGGCCAGATGTCTTAATCGATTTTGGGCATTTATTGGGTAGTGCCATTTGGGCGGGTGGGTTGCTGGTATTAGCTACCCATTTGCACGAATGGCACACTGTATCTGCTAAGCGTGAGCGAAATGGCAAACGCGGCGGGGTGCGGCTTATTCGCAAAGTAACCCAGCGCTTTGCGACTTTGGGGATTGTGGGGGTTGGTTTGCTTGCTGCCAGCGGGTTAAGCTTGGTGGCGCTTCATTTGCCCGATTTGGGTGAATTGACGAAAACCCAATATGGTGAAACCTTAATTATCAAGACTTTTCTGGCGCTAGGGGCGATGTTGTTGGGCGGGGTGCATTGGCTGATTGTGCCGCGGTTTTTGCGCACACCAACCCATGCCCAAGGCTTTATTCTTAGCATTCAAATCGAAACCGCGATTGTGGTGGGTGTATTGTTTTTGGCGGCACGGCTCACGTCATTGTCACCCGGCCACGATGCCCATCACGTTGTCGAGGCTAGCTTGGCTGGCCCCTTAAAAATGTTGTCTGGCTTCATCTTAATTGGCGGCATTGCTGCCTTGGTTTGGCAATGGGATAAACCCGAATTAAATTCATGAAAAATATTATTTTTATTAAAAGCTTTACTTGGGGCTTGCTCGTATCGGTGGTTTTTATGTTGGGGGTAAACAGGGTCTTTGCCCATGCTGAACCGGTTCAAACTTACCCCGCGGCTGGCGCAACACTAACCGAAGCCCCCAAGCAAGTCCGTATTATCTTTAGCGAAAAAATTCTAGCCCCGACGACAATCAAGGTGCTAGATAAAAACAACAAACAAATTGACAACAAAGATGGCAAAATTGACCCGACCGATGCCAATTCATTCACCTATGTTGTCACTTTGCCAGCGTTGCCCGATGGGGCATATTCGGTTGAATGGCGTTCATTATCAATTGATGGGCACACCGAATCGGGCAAATATGGCTTTACCCTCAAACTGGCGCCCGTGGCACAGGCCACCGCCACCCCCACGCCAGCCCCTACAGCCACGGTTGCCAATCCAACCGCAACATTAGCGGCAGTAGCATCACCGACATCGCCACTCATTTCAACCATGCCCCCGGCCCCAACGCTGGCAGTGGCTACGCCCGCAAACGTAGCCACCGTAGCTGTTTATACACCCATCAATGAAACCAATGTTATGCCGAATCTTTTTCTTCTGTTAGTCGGCGTTGGTTCGTTGGGGGTATTAGGGGTTGCCGTATGGTTAATACGGCATTGATAGCCACTTAATTTAACACCTGACCCATAAAACGCAGCCAGTTGCCATGCATAATTTTGTCGATATCGGCGTTGGCATACCCCCGCGCTTGCAACAAGGGCACCATCTTTTGCAAATCGGCAATGGTGTCGAGATCACGCGGCGATTGCTCACGCCCAAAACCGCCATCCAGATCAGTGCCGATGGCGCTATGATTGGCATTGCCCGCCAACTGGCACACGCGATCGATATGATCAACAATCTCGCTCATCGTGACCGGATTATTAACCCACAAATTATTTTGGCTCATATATTGCCAACCCGCCCGCACCATTGAAATATCAAATGATGCGCCGATCACGCCATCGCGCTCGATGATGACCTTGAGTTGGGCATCGGTGAATTGGCGCTGCACCGGCGCAATGGTGCGGCAATTTTGGTGGCTGGCGAGCAGTGGGCCATCAAACAAACGCACCGCTTGCCAAAATGCCTCATCCGACAAATGTGTGCAATCCATGCCCATCCCCAGCCGCCGCATTTCTTTGAGCAGTTGTGGCCCAATGCCGTCGGTCAATGCCAACTCGGTGCCAGTACCGCCAGCATAACGATTTGGCCCATAATGCGCTGGCCCCAGCAGACGCAGCCCCAGCGCCGCCCATTCTGCCAACTCGGCTGGGTTGGTGATGGGGTCAGCACCCTCCATTGAAATCACAAACCCTAACGGTGGGGTTTGGGCGGGTTGTGAATCGGCATTGGCTGCGTCCCACGCTTGCCATTCAGCCACATGTGCCGCCAGTTGGGCGGCGTTTTCAATCACCCGCACATGCCCATCTTTTTCAAGGGCGCGGTAATAAGCCAATTGCCCTTTTGCCACCGCATGAGCCTGCGCCACCGAACCGTAGTCGATGCTAGGCGCTTGCCGCCCGGTGCAACGTGCCAATAAGGTGGCAAAACTGATAAAAACCCGACCTTGGCGCATTTCGGGCAAGGCCACCGTGCCCATGCCACGCCCCTTGCCCACCATTGGCAGCTCAACCTGGCGGATGCTGTGCACTGACTTTAACAAATCGCGATCCCATTGCAGGGCGTTCCAAGACAAATCAAGGTGTGAATCAATAATTAACATAATAGGTTAACTATATCAAATAAATGGAGTGCTGTCAGGCTAATAGTGCTCTAAGAGAATCCGAATAAGAAGCACATCAAAAGTCTGAGAAAATAGGGGGTATGAAAATTTCCGTTCTCAATCGGCAAATTCAAGCTGCCACAGTCGATGCCATTATTGTTAATTTGTTTGATGGTGTAAAGATGCCCGAAGGGGCTAGCGGCGCGGTAGACACCGCATTAGCGTCAACCGATGGTGTGCCGGGCAATGGCGCCATCAGCCGCCTTATTCAGCTAGGCGATTTTAAAGGTAAGCTAAATGAGTTATCGGTGATTTATACCAATGGCCTCATTCCAGCGACACGGGTCATTTTAGTAGGTCTCGGCAAACAGAATGAATTTGATGCCGACGCAGCGCGGCACGCCAGCGCCACAGCGGTGCGTAAGGCGCGTGACCTCGGTTGCAAACGGGTGGCAACGATTGCGCATGGGGCCGGCATTGGCGGTATGACCCCGCGTGAGGCGGCCCAAGCAACGGTTGAGGGTGCGGTGATGGGGGTGTATCAACATCTTGAAAATAAATCACAGGGCAAAGATAACAAGGCTATCGATGAATTAATGTTGTTAACCGCTGATACAAAGCAAACGGACCAATTGATTGCTGGGGCCAACGCAGGCGAGATTATTGGCAACGCCGTCAATACCGCCCGCACGCTAGCCAATCGCCCTCCCAATTTGCTTTACCCAATCACTTTTGCCGAATTTGCGCAACAAATGGCTTTGCGGGTGGGGTTGCGCTGTGAAATTTTCGACGAGCATGAGATTAGTGAGCGCAAAATGGGTGGCATTATGGCGGTGGCAAAGGGCAGCGCCCAACCCCCACGATTTGTGGTATTAGAACATTTACCCAAAAGCACCAATGGCACAAGCAATGGCGCGGCTGGCCACGAAAGTGTGCAGCCTATTGTGTTGGTGGGTAAAGGTGTCACATTTGATACTGGCGGGATTAGCATTAAGCCGTCAGAAGGAATGCAAGCAATGAAAGGTGATATGGCTGGCGCCGCTGCAGTCATTGCCGCCATGCAAGCCATTGCCGAGTTGAATTTGCCGCGCCGCGTGATTGGGTTAGTGCCGATGGTCGAGAACATGCCGAGCGACCGCGCCTATCGCCCGGGCGATGTGGTAACGATGATGAGCGGCCTGACCGTCGAAATTATCAGCACGGATGCCGAAGGCCGTATGATTTTGGCCGATGCATTACATTACGCCAAGCGCTTTATTCCCCGCGGTGTGGTCGATATTGCCACCCTGACCGGCGCATGTGTAATTGCCTTGGGCGAAGGGGTGGCTGCGGGTGTGTTTGCCAGCGATGATAATTGGGCTGGATCCTTATTAAAATCATCAGCCGTTACCGGTGAACGCATTTGGCGGATGCCTTTATACAAGGAATATGGCAATAGCATCAAGAGCGACACCGGCGATATCAAGAATTCGGGAGGCCGCTATGGCGGTGTGGGAACATCAGCATGGTTTTTGCGGCGCTTCATTGAAGGTGAAGACGGCGAACCCGCCTACCCTTGGGCGCATATCGATATGGCAGCAATGGATACGGACGACAAAACAGAGGGCTATCGCATTCGCGGTGGTAGCGGCTATGGCGTACGATTATTTGTAGAATTGGCGCGAAGCCTCTAAAAAAGGATGAAGGATGAAGGATGAAGGATAAAAAATAAAAAATAAATTTGCGTTCGCTTTTTATCTTTTTTGCTTCATCCTAAATAAATCATGAAAATGAGAGATCAATTTTTTTTCATCCTTCATCCTTCATCTTTCATCTTTTAAAATGTATTACGACGAAACTAAAATCACCGTGCAAGCGGGCAAGGGCGGTGATGGCTGTGTGAGCTTTCGCCGCGAATCGATGGTGCCGCGTGGTGGCCCCGACGGCGGCAATGGCGGACGTGGCGCAGATGTGATTTTGCGCGTTAATCGCCATCTAAACACCCTGCAACATTTTCAACACAAAACAAAATTTGTAGCGCAAGACGGTGATGCTGGGCATAACAAAGACATGACTGGCAAATCAGGCGAGACGCTGTATATTGATGTGCCACCCGGCACTGTGGTGCGTGATGCAGCCACCAACGAAATTATTGGTGATTTAACCGACTTCGACAGCGAAATGCGGGTGGCACGTGGTGGGCGTGGCGGGCGCGGCAACCCAACCTTTGCCACCTCTACCCATCAAGCCCCGCTCATTGCCACCAATGGCAACCCGGGCGAGTATCGCGAGTTGTTGCTCGAAATGAAACTGATCGCCGATATTGGTTTTGTGGGTATGCCCAACGCGGGCAAAAGCACCTTGCTTTCGGTTTTAACCGCAGCCAAGCCCAAAATAGCCTCATACCCATTTACCACCTTAGTACCCAATTTGGGTGTTGCGACAATCGACGAAGGCCGCACGGTGGTCGTGGCCGATATTCCAGGCTTAATCGAGGGCGCCAGCCAAGGCTTGGGGTTAGGGCATGAGTTTTTGCGCCATATTGAGCGCACCCGTGTACTTATTCACCTCATCGATGGCATGAGTGAAGACCCCCTTAAAGATTACGAGACCATTCAAGCCGAACTGAAGGCCTTTGGTCATGGTCTCGACACCAAACCTCAAGTATTGGCCATTAGCAAAATGGATTTGCCAGATGCCCGCGCCTCATATGAATTGTATGGGCCAGCATTAAAAGCCATGAGCGCCAAATATGCGGTGTTGAGTGATGAATATTATGAATTTAGCCCACAACACGCCGATATCATCGCCTTTAGCTCGGCTTCGAGCGAAAATGTGAAGCGCCTCATCAATACCGCCGTGCAAGTACTCGATTCATTGCCACCGATCGAAGAAACGCCCATCGTGCCAGTGATTGCTATGACCGATGCCGAAGGTGATACCTTCCAGATCAAACGCGAACGCGGCGGGTTTCGGGTCATCAGCCGCTATCTTGAGCATAAAGCTCAAATTACGCGCTGGGATCTGTATCAGGCGACAGAAAAATTTCAGGTGGCGCTTGATCGCAGTGGCGTAAGTTCGGCCTTACTCAAGGCTGGGATCGAGCCGGGCGACATGGTGTTTATCGGCGATTTTGAACTGGAATGGCAAGACGAAACGCAGGTTGATTTTGGCCTATATGAGCAGAAATAAACATCGGAGGTCTTAGCACAAGCCGTGGTTATAGCCGCAGCTTGCGCTAAGACCTCCGATATTTTTATAAACGCACAAAATGCAACTGTTGAAACCCGCGCCGAAATTCGATCACATCCTCGCACACACTTGCTGGCGACTCGTTATCGATTAACACCCGCCCGATAAAATCGGCAATGGCGGGCATGTGCTGTGGGGTCATGCCCCAACGGGTGATCTCTTGGGTGCCGATGCGAATGGCGTTGGCATCACCGGGGACTGCTGGGATGGGTAAGCTGATGCTGGTCAGCAACACATTGGCTGGCTCGAGGCATTTGCTGGCGTGGTTGCCGCCGCCATAGGCAATGGCTTGCAGCGCCACATGTTGCGATGCCGTGAAGCCCTTATCGGCCACCCGATGTACAGTTAGCCCACGCGCCGCCATCGCTTGCGCCAAGGCCTTGGCATTGGCAATACACATCTCGGCGTAGGCCACGCCATGTTCGAGCAAATCCATAATCGCCACACACATGGCGGCACTGCGGCTCAGGTCAAAATTAGCAGTGAGACCGGGAAATGCGATGCGGTCGAGCCGCTCAGCTAGCATGACATCATTGGTCGCCACAAAACCAGCAGGCGGGCCGCCAAATGATTTGTAGGTCGAGCCGGTCATGACATGTGCCCCCTCGGCCAATGGTTGTTGAAATTGCCCACCCGCAATCATGCCGCCCATGTGGGCCGCGTCATACATCACGATTGCGCTGATCTCATCGGCAATGGCCCGCACCTCGCGCACCGAATAGGGGAACAGACACATGCTGCCCGCCACGATGATGAGTTTGGGGCGCACTTGTTTGGCGCGTTCGCGCAAGGCTGCCACATCCACATCCATCTTTTCGCGGTCAAATGGCACATCTTCGATTTTTAAGCCATATAACCCTGCCGCACCAATGGCATGATGGGTGGGGTGACCCGCGGCGGCATCGGCAAAGGCCATGATGGTGTCGCCGGGTTGGGTGGTCGCCATATACACATACAAATTCGCCAGCGAACCGCTGCCGACACGATGCTCGACATAACGGACATTGAAAATGCGTTTGAATAATTCGATCTCCATCACCTCAATCTGCTCAGCATACAACATGCCTTTGTTGTATTTGTCGCCCGGATGTCCGAGGCTGGGCCGGCTGCCAAGGCTTGATGACAACAATTTGGCGGCACGTGGGTTGAGTATATTGGTGCCAGCATAAAGGTTGATGCAGTCGTGATCGAGGTGTTGCTCGTGTTGTGTGACTAAATGATGCAATTCGGCATCGAGTGCCTCGAGCGATAGGGCGTTAAAACGCACAGCGTGGCTGGCGCTAAATTGGGCGGCGGCGGGTGAAAACATGGGGGGGCAAGGATGAAGGGTGAAGGATGACAGATAAAGAATGAAGGATGAGGGATTGGCGATGAATCATGAGTCATGAGTCATTTCTTGTGACTCGTGACTCGTAACTCATGACTTCTAATTTCATCCTTCATCCCTCATCCTTCATCCCTCATCCTTCATCCTTATCTTTCAGTTCAATTTTTGCAGCGGCACAGGGTGATGCCCGCGTTTGGGTTGAGGGGTGTTGACGGGAGCGGCCCAGCGCACGCCGTTGCTGATGACATGGCGTACTTGCGGGTTGAAATAAGTTGGGAAGGTCTCGTGACCCGGGCGGAAATAGAAAATGCGCCCATTGCCACGTTGCCAGGTGCAGCCACTGCGAAAGACTTCGCCACCCTCAAACCAACTGACAAACACCAATTCATCGGGTGCGGGGATGTCGAAATGTTCGCCATACATCTCTTCGCGCTCGAGTTGAATCATTTCGGGCAACCCTGATGCGATGGGATGGGCGGGGGCCACCAACCATAAGCGCTCGATCTCGCGTTCAGACTCGCGCCATTTAAGGTCGCAGCCAGTGCCCATCAGGCGTTTGAATGGTTTGGAGAAGTGCCCGCTGTGCAGCACCACCAAACCCATGCCTTGCCATACCCGCTTGACCACTTTATCGACAATGGCATCACTCACTTCGTGATGGGCCAAATGCCCCCACCAAATCAACACATCGGTGCTGTTTAGCACCTCATCGGTTAACCCGTGTTCGGGTTCGTCGAGGGTGGCGGTGCGAATGGTAAATTCGCCGCCATGATCATTGGCGCGTAGGCCTTCGGCGATAGCGCTATGCATCCCTTGGGGATATACGTCTGAGACTTCTTTGTGTATTTTTTCGTGGCGATATTCGTGCCACACGGTGACATTAATCATAGGGGCTTACTGTACACGATTTTCTTTTAATTCATCTGATTTTGTGGCTTCTAACGCATTGTGGCAACCCCAAAAGACGTAAGGCCGAAATCACTATCCCCCATTCCCGACGGGGATAGGGGATAGTGATTTCGGCAAAAATCTGTTTGCTTATCGTTTAGCGCAGGGATTAAAATCCCGCGTTGGGCACACAAAGACCGCCTTCGCGGTCTAAATTCTTAGCCTGCAAAGGCAGGCTTCGTATGCCCAACGCGCCATTTCTAATGGCTGCGGTATTTTTACAATACCTTCGCCATCTCGCCCGTGAATGAATTCACGGTCTAAAAATTTCAAACGCGCTAAAGCGCGTTCGCGGCACGCTTAATGCGTTTTAACGCATTTGTTTGTTTCAGACCGTGAAATTCACGGGCAGGCAATCGCAAATTGGCGAAGGTGTTGTTATTAGACATCCGATGTTTTAGCGGCCATTTGCCTCAAACGCTGGGTGAAATGAAATTTCGCCACGTGAGGTATTGGGTTTGAAGGGGTAAATGAGAAAATGAAGCGCATCAACCGGCGAATAAGTGAGATCGGTGGTGTGAATAAACCCAAAGCGCTGATAAAGTTTGGGGTTGCCGATGAGCAAACAACCCGTGGCCCCCAACCCTGCCAATATTTGTAAGCCATGTGTCACCAAAGCCCGACCGATGCCACGCCCCTGTAGGCTCGGCTCAACCGAAATGGGGCCGAGTGCATACCAGCCCGTGCTGCCATCGCTGATGCTGGCGGGTGAAAATGCCACATGCCCAACCACATGCCCTGCGTGCTCGGCCACCAACGATAAGGTCAGCGCACCTTGTGCCCGTAACGCATTGACAATATAGTGCTCGGTCTGGTCGCTAAACGACATCGGTGCAAAGGCGCGACGGGTGAGGTCGTAAATGGCTTCAATATCGGCGGGTTGTTCGGGGCGAATGATGATGGGGGATAACATCAGCAAGATTATAGCGGGGCTGGTGACTTAAAACCCAAGCAAAATACTCTCTATAATCATCATCATGACGACACAACTCTCAACTCTCAACTCTTAGCCTTTAACCACATGACTAGCATTCAAACCCTTACCCAGCGCCTGCGGGCCAATATTCAAAAAGTAATTGTCGGCAAAGATGACGTGATCGATCTGGCGTTGGTGGCGTTGTTGTGTGAAGGCCATGTGTTGATTGAAGATGTGCCGGGCACAGGCAAAACCACGCTGGCCAAGGCCATCGCCCGTAGCCTCAACTGCACTTTTCGCCGCATCCAATTCACCCCCGACCTGTTGCCCAGCGATGTGACGGGGGTGTCGTATTTTGACCAGAAAAAGCAAGAATTTGAATTTCGGCCCGGCCCTATTTTTGCCAATGTGTTGTTGGCCGACGAGATTAACCGCGCCACGCCGCGCACCCAATCGGCCTTGCTTGAGGCCATGCAAGAGCGCCAAAGCACGGTCGATGGGGTGACGATGGCCTTGCCGCGCCCCTTTTTGGTGTTGGCCACCCAAAACCCAATCGAGCTTGAAGGCACATTCCCATTGCCCGAAGCCCAGATTGACCGTTTTTTGCTGCGTATTAAATTGGGCTACCCCAGCGCCGATGAAGAAATGCAGATTTTGCAACGCTTTGAACGCCCACATCAAGACCAACGCGACCCGCTTGAGGCATTAGGCAGTGTGATCGAGATGGCAGAGTTGGGAGCGCTGCGCCACATTTGCCAAGCGGTGCGGGTTGAGCGCAGTGTGGCTGATTATATTGTGGCGCTGTGCCGCAACTCGCGCGAGGCGGCGGGGGTGTTGTTGGGGGTTAGCCCACGCGGCACCATGGCGCTATATCGGGCGGCGCAGGCCTTTGCCGCCATGCGTGGGCGCGAGTTTGTGTTGCCCGATGATGTGAAATTTTTAGCGCCCTACGCCATGACCCACCGCATCGTCATCGATGGGCAAAGCCGTCTGCGCGGTCGCCGCGCCGAAGATATTTTGCGTGATGTGATGGAGCGCACGCCGGTCCCAGTGGACAGTATTTGAGCCATGAGCCATGAGCCTTGAGCCTTGGGCTTTGAGCCATGAGCTTTAAGACTCAACGAATCGACCCTTAGCACTTAGCACTTTCTACTTTCCACTTTCCACTTTCCACTTTATGAGTAATCTCTCGCCCGACCGAATGGAGCGCCTTGTCAGCCTATTGTTGCTGATGGGGGGGATTGGCGTATTGTGGCGGGTGCCGGCGTTGATTGTGTTGGCGGTATTGCCGCTGATGGTGTTTGTGTTGGCGAGTGTATTGCGGCGGCGGGTGTTGCGCCCCATCACCTATCACCGCCGCATCAGCCAAAACCGCGCCTTTGTGGGCGAAACTTTAACCGTCACCAGCGAAATCACCAATGCCGGACGCTTGCCAGTGTTGTCGCTCGAAATCATCGACCAATCGCCCAAGGGTTTTCAAGCCGTTGCGGGCGAAGCACCGACGCTTGACCCAGCGGGCGAGATGGATGAAGTTGAGGTGCGTAAAGTAAAAACCCAAAATGCGATCTTTGAACAGGTTTTCTTCTCGCAGGTTTTGTCGCTAAA
>JAGWYZ010000429.1 GCA_018969115.1 Chloroflexota bacterium
GGTGCACGGAAGTGATTGCAAAACTACTAATATTAAGGTTATGTCGCTTGTCACAGCGCAGGTGTTTGCTTCAAGGATGATATTGTCTTTATCTAACCGCTCGGCGTATTTTTTTGATGCATTATATTTTGTGACAACATCTCAAAGAGCGGTCTGGCAAGCAGCAGTTAATGATTATCGCGGTGTTTAATCTGCTTATTTATAAGCTTAGCCGATTGGCAAGTTGATGACAATCGGTTGGTGTTAGATTTTTGCTAAACTCGAGATAAAATCACCCCTCATGTCAACAAAGCCCGTTAATGCCATTACAAGCTCGTCGGTAGCACTTGCCCGTCAACGCTGGATTCAGCGTCTGATTGACACTAGCCGTCGCAACAACCTACTCTATTACCGCCCAAGCAAGACCGGCACGCTCGATTTGAGTAGTGCACCTGCTAACTTATTGCGGGCTTTGCTTGATGGCGATAGTGTGCCGATTCATAAATTGCTGCTGCCCCCGACCAGCGATGTCGCCGCGGCTTTGGCGCGAATTTCAAGTGTTGTGATTCATATTCGGCGACGGGCGCAGGCCAATTTAGAAGATAAAAGTATTGAGACCCTATATATGACGATGGGTATGGCCAGCTGGCAAGCCACCGATGGGGGACGTAACGCTGAAGCAGCGATTTTGCTCTTGCCGGTCGAGATTGACTTGCGCGGGCGTGATGGCCGTAATGCGCAATTGCGCATCAGTGGCGAGCCACAATTTAATTTGGCTTTGGCCTATGTCTTAAAGTCAGAATTTGGAGTAAAGCTGGATGAAGAAGCCCTATTGACCATGCCGACCAATGACCAAGGGCAAGTGGGCGATTTTGACCCACATACGGTATATCAGCGTTTGCAACAAGCTTGTGCCAATATTGCGGGTTTTGTCATTGCCCATCGGGCCGTGTTGGGCAATTTTTCGTTTCAAAAAATGGCAATGGTGCGCGACCTGCAAGATTATGCCGAACAATTGGCTACACACCCTATCATTGGCGCATTAGCGGGTGATGTGGCTGCCCAAAAAGCCTTGTCGCTTCGTGCTGAACGTGACCCAGTGCCAAGCCTCGACAGTGTGCCACCGGATCAAGATTTTACGATTTTAGATGCCGATAGCAGCCAGCAATATGTGGTGATGGCGGTCTGTAAAGGTCAAAGCGGCGTTATTCAAGGCCCACCCGGCACGGGTAAAAGCCAAACGATTGTCAATATGATTGTGGCTTTGGCGGCTCAAGGCAAACGGGTGCTGTTTGTGGCCGAAAAACGTGCGGCCTTAGAAGTGGTAAAAGATCGTCTGGATAGGGTTGGGGTGGGGCGGCTGGTGCTTGATTTGCATGGGGCCGATTTTAGCCAACGCGAATTGATGCGACGGGTGGCAGATGGGCTGGCTGCTGTGCGTGAGGCATCGCCAGCCGTAGATACAACCGCGCAACACGCCCAGTTTACCGATGTGCGTCAGCGCCTAAATGAGCATGTGACCCGTCTGCACACCCTACGTGCCCCTGCAAAGAAAAGTGTCTTTGAATTGCAAGGTGAGTTGTTACGCAGCCCTGCCGCCGTGCAAAGCGCCCTACGTTGGCGTGGGGCCGATCTGGCAGCGCTGACCCCAGATGTGACCCGCCGAATTGAGGCACAATTAGAAGAAGCCACTGCTATCAGTGACCTCATCACCCGCAAAAGCCCTAGCCTATGGGTGAATGCCGATTTGAAAGAGGGCACAACAACGGCACAAGTGGCGCTCGATGCCGCCCAAGCCTTGGCCCAGCGCGATTTGCAATTGTTGCGCAGTAGCACCCAACAATTGGCACAAGCCACCCAGTTGCCTGTGCCCAATAACTTGCATGATACCGAGGCGTTCTT
>JAGWYZ010000133.1 GCA_018969115.1 Chloroflexota bacterium
TATGCAATATTCGCCTCCATTCAAATTGAATTAGCAAAAAAATAGTTTTCGTCAGATGCGCGCTATAGACCCTAGCCTTGTTAGGGTGGATATCACGCATGCAGCATTTTGTGTTTTTCACTCTCTGAGCAGTGGTACACTCACAACCAATGGAAAAGCGGCGAATTCCTACCACATTGATTGTGCTATTGGTGTTTTCATTGTTTGGGGTTGGCGCGGCAGCTTTGGTCGTTGGGGCCTCAAATACCCAACTCACCAACTCAACCGCCAATAACACCCCGACACGCAGGGTATTACGCGAAAATACCCCCGCCCCCGATTTCACCCTTACCACTCTCGAAGGCGCAAATATTAAATTAAGCGACTATCAGGGGCGGCGCATCATGCTCAATTTTTGGGCTTCGTGGTGCGCCCCTTGTTTGGCCGAAACCCCTGATCTGGTCTCGGCTTATAACAATTTGCTCAAACAAGGTGAATCAGATATTTTGTTTGTCGGCATTGGGGTCAATGACGACATTCAAAATCTACGTAAATTTGCCGAGAACAATCGGGTGCCTTACCTAATCATAAATGACCCGACAAGTGTTGTAGCCGATGCTTATGGTGTCATTGCCATGCCCATTACTGTTTTTATCGACGAAAAGGGGCTTATCTATCGCAAATTTATTGGCGCAGTCAAACAACAACAAGTGATAGATGTGTTTAAAGAGATGAAAGGTGGGAAATAGAGGTCAGTAGTCAGTAGCCAGATAATTCATAAATCCAAAATCTAAAATCTAAAATCCAAAATATGAATAATCCTTCTTTTGCAGTCATTGGCGGCAGCGGCCTTTATGCCATGCCCGGTTTGAGCGATATCAGTGAGCATCACATTGCTACGCCATTCGGTGACCCGTCTGATGTCATCATCATTGGCACACTCGCTGGGGCGCGGGTGGCATTTTTGCCGCGACATGGGCGCGGGCATCGACATCTCCCCAGCGAAGTGCCTTACCGTGCCAATATTTACGCCCTTAAAAGTTTAGGGGTTAAACACATCGTTAGCGTTAGTGCCTGTGGCAGCTTGCGCGAAAATCTAAAGCCGTGCGACATTGTGGTACCCGACCAATTATTTGATTTCACCAAAGGCAAACGCGAAGGCTCGTTTTTTGGCGGCGGCATCGCTGGGCATGTGTCATTTGCAGAGCCATTCTCAAAATCGTTGAATACGGCCTTATTAAAAGCTGTGCGAGATGCCGGCGGCACAGCGCACGGGGGCGGCACTTTGGTGACGATCGAAGGCCCTCGTTTTAGTACCAAAGCCGAAAGCCATGCCTTTCGCGCTTGGGGTTACGATATTATCGGGATGACGGCTTCACCCGAAGCGGCATTGGCCCGTGAAGCCGAAATCGATTTTGCCATTATGGCGCATGTAACCGATTACGATTGCTGGCACGAAGAAGAGGCCGCTGTCACGGTTGAAATGGTAATCGAGCGCCTACATGCCAACCTCAGCATCGCCCAGCAAGCCATCACCAATATTGCACCTGTCATTGCTAGCTTGCCGCACGAAAGCGAGGGCTTTATGCGATCAGCTGTGATGACCACTGCCAGAGATAGCATGTCTCAACAGGCCCGTCAAAAGCTCAATCTGTTGATTGGGCGCTATTTGTAAATGAGTGAATGGGTAAATGAGTGATTGAGTGATTGAAATTATTCAATCACTCAATCACTCAATCGACCATTCGCCTACTCGCCCATTCACACCATGAAAACAATCCATTGGCTACTCACCTTGCTATCGCTGATGCTAAATTGTGTGGTGATTGGGGCATTGGTCTATGGCGTGATATTAACACGTGAAATTGCAGGTGGGGCCGCCAAAACACTCGAATCGATCGGCAACCAGACCATCAGCTATAGTTTGCAAATTAGCCAAACCGTGCCTGTACGTGCCACAGTGCCATTTAACCAGCGACTTGATATTCCAATTAATCAAACCGTGCCAGTCGATACCATTATTCAAATTAACCCAACTTTACCCGTCATTGGGCCAATTGCGCTCGATGTGCCCGTCAAAACCACCATTCCAGTGCGCATTACTGTGCCTATAAGCTTTAGTCAAAGCATCCCTGTCAACGCCGATGTGCCCATCAACCTCGTTGTGCCTATTCAAATTCGTATTGCCGAAACCGAGCTAAAACCACAAATTGATGCTTGGGTGCGCTTACTGCGACAAATTGCTCAATAAAATGAATTGGTTCCCAATGGTCCGTGAATTAACGCTTGAACTGGTGCGTGCGCCAAGTGTAACCGAAAGCGATGGCGAAAGCAATTTCGCGGCGCATGTCAGACAGGTGTTACTCAAACAGCCCTATTTTCAGGCCAACCCTCAGCAGATTCAATTACTACGCACCCAACACGATTTTCGTGAGCGCTATGTTATTTGTGCGTTGGTGCGCGGCAGCAGCAGCCAAACAGTCTTGCTCACTGGCCATTACGACACAGTCAGCACCGCCAATTATGGCGCGTTAGAGCCATGGGCCACAGACCCCGAAGCGCTATTACCCCGCCAAATTGATGAATTACGGCAACACGCTACCAACGCCTCTGACCTCGCCACCTTACACGATCTGCAAAGCGGCAATTATTTGCCCGGGCGCGGCACACTCGATATGAAAAGTGGCTTGGCGGTTGGGTTGGCTTTATTGCAACACTTCGCCGAGCAGCCCGACCGCCACGGCAACCTGCTCTTTGCTGCTGTATGCGACGAAGAAAACTATTCGCATGGCATGCGCTCAGCCCTCACCCAATTACCTGTGCTAGCAGCACGGTGGGGGCTGGACCTGCAAGCTGCTATCAACCTTGACGCTGGGTTAAATAACCCCGACGGCAGCGAAGCCCGTAGCATTTATCTGGGCAGTGTTGGCAAATTTTTGCCCACCGCCTTTTTCGTGGGCCGCCCTACCCACGCCAGTGCACCCTTCGATGGCATCAACGCCAATTTACTCAGTAGCGAATTTGTACGCCTATGCGAAGTAGGCGACGCACTCGCCGACCCATCCCCCACCCTCGGCGAAATGCCGCCCGTGCCAGTGTGTTTACAACAACTCGATCTCAAGGGTTATTACGATGTCACCACACCTTCAGCGGCATGGTGTGCGTTTAATGTGCTGACCTATTCGGCAACCCCAGCCGAGCTATTGGTGCGGTTACATACAGCGGCGGCACAGGCCATGACAAATGCCATCACCCACATGCAGCAACGCGCCAAACGCTACGCTCAACAATCGGGCATCGCCACCCAGCTTAACTGCGGCGCAGCCCAGGTTTTCACCTTCGAACAGCTAACGGCTTTGGCTCAACAACGCAGCGGGGCAAATTGGGCCACTGTTGCCGATAAAATCGCCCAACACGCAACAGATATGACCTTAAATGCATTGTCCGTCAGCCGCATCATCACCGCCCGTTTGGTGCAGGCGGCGCAATTACAGGGGCCAGCCGCTATTGTGGGGTTTGCGCCAGTTTACTATCCAGTGACGCTGTTGAATGGCTCAAGCAGCGCAACGCGGTTACGGCACATCGTCGAGGCTGAGGCCGATGATCTCAACCGCGCCCAAAATGCTGGTATTCGCTTGCAATATTTCATCCCCGGCATCGCCGACATGAGCTTTTTTGGTACCCAAATGGGCAACAGCCATGACAACGCCGCGATTATGCCTAAACTCACCGCGGGCTGGACGGCCCGTTGGTACATGCCTGACCCAAGCCAAGCATTACAACTACCTTCGGTCAACATTGGTCCGTGCGGGCGTGATTACCATCAGCGCACCGAGCGGGTATATATGCCATATAGTTTTGGCATCTTACCTGAATTGGTGTGGCGCATTTCGCTAGCATTATTAAAGAATTAGAGCAAGTTCCTTAAAATACGGCTTAGTACGCGTCCCCAGACGCACATCTCGGCTTATGCAAAATGTGTATCTGGGGAAGTGCACTAAGCACAAACAGAATATACTGCTAATTGCCCACTGGCAAATCAAACTCTTGAACACCATTGCCAGCCGCATCAGTCACCAACAATTTGTTACCCGAAATGATAATCCCTGTAGGCATAGCATTACCTTGAAAGACCACATTGGGCAAATCGATCAATTTGCCAGTGGCTGTGTTAAAGGCTAAGACTTGCTTGGTCTTGGGGCTGGTGACAAACAAAGTATTGCCACGGATGGCCATATAGGGCTTGTGGTCAATATTTTGCAGTTCGCCTTGTTGCATATTTTGCCAAACCTCAACTGGAAATTGTCTGACATAGCGATATTCAGCATCAAAGACTTGGATGCGCTTGTTCCATGTATCTGCCACATAAATATTGCCAGCATTATCAACCTCTAGCCCAACCGGCTCGCTAAATTCGCCATCACCGGCGCCAGCTTTGCCAAATTGTGCCACAAAGTTGCCTTCGGCATCAAAGGCTTGCACCCGTTTATTGCCTGTATCTGTCACTAACAAGCGGCCTTTTTTATCTAAAATCAAATCACGCGGGCCAAAGAAGGTGGTTTGTTTACCTTGACCATCGGCATTACTAACACCGGGGCTGCCCCACATTTGCAAAACATTGCCATCTTTATCAAATTTTTGAATACGGTGATTAAAGGTGTCAGCCACAAATATGTTTTGCGCCCCATCGACCAATACCGCCCAAGGCGTATTAAATTTGCCGGTTTGGTTGCCTAGCCCGCCCCAACTGGCTTTTATCTCGCCATTAACATCAATACGCAAAACGCGATGGCTACGCGGTTCGGTAACAACCCGTTCACCGTTGGTCATTAAGGCCAAACCAGCATAATTTTTGCCTTTTGCCACCACCGGCAGAGGTGGCGCGACAGGTGCGCCACTGTTACCCGCCGCAACCGCCCCCACGCGATAATCCCAGACGCGAGATGCCACATCGTTACGCACAAACAAATACATTTTGTGCCCGGGTGACCAATTTTCAGGAGTTAGCGATTGTATATTATACATCTCGGCATATTTTTTGTAATCGCGGTTAAAGATAATATCCCACATCGCTGCCCGCCATTTGGCCTTGCCGATATTGTTTGTGATGTTGGTGATCTTCAAATCTTTGTAATCCTCCATTGGCCACCATACCAACATATAATCAAAACGGGTGTAATCGACTGCAAGCTGGTTGAGCATATCATTGGCCTTAGGGTTATGTGCCCCAATCAACATGGCATCCATCTCTTTAAAATCACCGGGCAAATCGCCGCCCAAGAAACGGGCATTGGGATATTCGCGCATATACCAGCTCATGGGCCATGCGGCATCGCTGTCGTAGCCAACCCGAATGCTATTGCCGCCGCTCAGACGAACAGATAATTCTTTGATTTGATCAAGCGCAGTTTTGACCGTATTGCCGCCATGCGCGTAAAACAAAAATTCTTTGGTGTAGTCATAATTAATAAACGCAGCGGTATAGGCTGTGCGAATGGTGAGCACACTCAGCAAGGCTATAAAGGCCAAGATCATGCTATTACCCAACAAAACACTCTTGGATTTGTTTGCGCCTAATAATTTACGCATGCCAGCAAACAACACGCCTAAAAGCAAGATTGTTACCACCACTTGCCCAAGTTGTCCAGTCGCTTTACCAGCGTTAGCCACATCAGTTGCATCGGGCAAACCAAACACCAATGACAACGCCCGCACCACTAAAATGACAGTCAACCCCGCAAAACCCATCACCCACAATTTGTAATTGCTGCTCAATTCGCGCCAAGCACTCATGCGCTCAAATATTTGGTTGCAAAACCAGCCTGTCATAAAAATCATGGGCAAGGCAATGTGAATGGTCAACCACGGCATTTTTTCGCCAGCAGCGGTGTAGGTGGCCCATGTAATCACAGTCCAAAACACAATCATGATGGGGAAAAGCAAGCCTGAGTCAAGTAATCGCCCACCTTTATCAACACTCGTTGCTGGATAGGCTGGCAAATCTTTCTCTTCGGCTTTGGCCTCAGAGCCTTCAATCATTACTTCAATCGGGCCTAATTTAATGGTACGGGTCAGGCGTGAAGTAGCGCGATTTTGTTTGGCACGACGACGAGTACCAGCGCTGGCATCAACCACTAACTCAGTGTCGCTAGCAACACCCGCTGCAGCAGAAGACAAATTTGGGGCAATCTGCTTGCTAAAAATTTGGTATGCCAACAACAACCAAGCACATAAAGTGCCAAAAATTGGCAAATATTCATACAGCGGTACCACCACAAAATAATAGTAAATAGGTTGGCTGCCGCGCATCACGTCTTGTTGGGCCATCCAATAACCAAGCTGCCCCACAAACCCAGTCGCAATACCCGCTGGATTAGTAAACAGGGTAGTAAATAATGGAATAGTAATGGCGAGAAATACCCCAATGACCTGTAACCAGCGTCGCCAGTTCCAAGCCATGCCAATGCCAATCGCCACGGCAATTAAGGCCACATTCAAACCCAACATCGGCCCGACTACGCCCATATTGTTATTCAGGTTCGACATATTGCCCAACAACTCCAAATTTAAAATGACCTTGCCAGTCAGTACACGCCAAAGTGGGTTAAGCAACAACAACAATGCCGCCGATGCCATAAATAGGGTGGTGGTTACCAACACAATAATTGGGTTGAAAGCCGGTGAATATTGGCTGGCACGGCGCATAAAATCACCAAAGAAATTGCTGGTGACCCAGCGCACAACTTGGCTCGCAATGGCACACAATGTCAGCATCACCCCCATCAACAAATAGGTGCCGCTGTCGATTGAGACTGCCCCTTCGTTCGTAATATTGAGCTTGGGCGAAAATGCCGAAACCAGCAACCCAGAAATGATCACGAAGACAATACAAAGCGCAACAATCATTGCCCCCATTGCCACCGCAAATGTGATGGCAGAAATGAGGCTTTGGTGAGCTTGGCGCAAATGAATTGCCATCATCACCACCAAAATAATCACCATCATGGCAACATTAAAAAACGAGGTCGATTTATCGGCCCCATGCAAAGCCAATACTGCCGATAACCCAATCAGCCAAGCCGATTTGCGTGTCTCCATATATCGCCAAATGGTGAGAATCGTAAGCAAAGTCCACACCACGATCGTGCCTTCTTGGCGAATATAGCGAGCATAATAAAGCATAGACGGTGAAATAAGCAGCAAAAACGCCGCCACGAGCGCCCCACCCCGCCCAAGCCAACGACGAAACATATAGGGCATCCATACCAGCAACACCCCAAACAAGGCATAAGGAATCCGCGAGGTAAAGTCATCAGCCCCAAACAAAAAATAACTGAGGGCGGTAAGATGAAACAACAATGGCCCATGCATGAGCGGCGTGTGCTGAAACCCTTTGCCCATAACAAGGTTATAGGAAAAATAGGTATGTAAGCTCTCATCATGGCTCATGGCCCGTGCGCCAACGTCCCAAAAACGCGAGATAAACGCTAACAAAATTAAGACCACATAGGCCGCTTTTTCCCAGTCAAACTTGGCAAAAACAGGTTGGTCTAACCAAGCCATTGATGATAAAGGTATCTTTTGTTCTGTAAGAGGTGTCATACGGGTTATTAGGGTTGAGAGTTAAAGATGAAAGATAAATGATAAAAGTTAAGAGTATTAAAACATACGAACTCTCATCCTTCATCTTTTATCCTTCATCCTTAAATCCGATTAAATTTGCACATTTGTTTCACCTTACCCCACTGGCAAGGGCAGCCACATCTTGGCTAAGCCAAAGTGTCCATTGTTCAGATTTAATATCGGTGATTTGTCGAAAAGCCAGCCATTTGGCCAAGGGGGTGCAATCCATCTTGTCGCCAATTTGACGGCAATTGGTATTGCCCAAATTTGAGCTTGTATTGATCGTAAATGCATCGCCGATATAGGCTCGTTGATCGTTTGGCTGGGTGCCAAGTGGGGTGAGCAGCATCATGCTATCGCCAGAAGACGCACCATACGTTAGAAAACGCTCGGCCCGCAAAGCCCAGCGCAACGCTGGGGGGGCTTTTTCATCAACTTTGATTGGCAATGCACCACGATCGCCTGTTGCCCGTACGCTAATTTGGTCCATTTGAGCGACTAAACCATTGAGATCAGAAGCCGCAATACTAAAGCGATATGGCTCACCCGGGTTATCAGCCCGCACAAAATTAAGCTGATAACCATTGCCAGTAGTATAGATAACAAAGCATAAACCAACCGCCCCAATCAAGCCACGAACCGGCGCAAAAACATCACCATTGACCGAAAACATCAAGCTGATACCAACAATCATGAGGCCTGCCACCACTAATGACACTAACCATGCTAGTTGTCCTTGATTTGAGTATTGCAAAAGGCTAAGAAAGGCAAACATTAACAACACTGTGCTTAATCCCATAACCGTAAATTCAGTTTGCCAAGTGCCCTGTTGCACACTTGTTTGCAATTGCCCGATTATAGAAAGCACAAAACGGGCCGCAAGCGCAGCACAGCCAATCACAATCGGGGCCAATGAAGCGGCAGTGCGTGAACTATTTACCAAAAATAACGCCAAACCAAAGCCAATAAAAGCCAACCAGCCCAACTCGCGCTGCCAGTCGCGCTCAAGCCAAGCGGTAATGAAGCCCATCGCAGCGGCTAACAAAAACAAGATTTCATAAAGCCAAAGGCCACTCAGCAATCGGTTAACAGCAATCGGGGCATCTGAGCCACCCACCAAAGCGGTAAACCAATCGGAAATACCATTAAGTGCGCTACCCAAACCGGCAGGGTTAAACCATAATGCAGTTGCCCCCAACGCAAACGCCAATATAAATGCAAAATAATCGATTGATGACATGCTTTTTAAAGGGGCCTCTGCCTCAAATGGATCAATCACATTTCGCCAACGATGTTGTACTACCTGCGCCACCAAAATACAAAGAAATGGCGCAACCGCATCACGTCCACATGCCAACAACAACCCAAGACAAATTAATGCCAAGCGCCGTTCCACATTTTGCCAACAAAACCATGCCCCAAGCGCAATAGCCCAAGCCCAAATAGCACCATCCGCGGTGCGGCTCATCATCCACAAAAGAGGCGATAGCGCCATTAAGCTGCCAAAAACCAACGCCCGACCTCGACCTAGTTGATCACGCAACACCATTGGTGTAAGACACAACAATACACCTGCAAATGCGGCTGGCAAACGTGCCAAGATATTACTGGTATCGAACACCGAAAACAAAGCATATTGCAACCCACTAAACAATGGGTTAGTCAACGTAGTAGCTTCGCCTTGCATCAAGCGCAAAACACCAAGGGCATCAACTGCCTCAGCATTTGTTAACGGTATTGTTTCTAGGTTTGATGCACGTGCGGCGAGCGCCACTATTGCAATAAAAAACCATAATCCCAGCTCGCGGGTCATACACACTCCTGTCGTTTAAAAATTAAGATTATTTTCCCAGACTTGTTCGTATTTTGTTTCACAATTAGTATCTTCTCAATAATTCGAGATAGACCTAAAAGATGTAATGTCGAAATCACTATATGGTCTTTGTGAATAGGGGCAAAGCCCCTATTCACAAAGACCATATAATGATTTCAACGAAAATTTATTTTATTCGCCCCATTTTATTGAAAAGATACCACAATTATTCTTAAGATTTCGCCTTAAGACTAAATACCGAGTACGCTTGGTAAATATTCACTATAAAATTCAAGTTAAGTTAAATGATTTACCGTTGTCCTATAATACTTTTTGTGAAGTACAGAATTATAGTAGCCGTTGGAATCTTATTCCATTTTGTTGCAATCTTTGCCTTAACCATCGGGTTACCTGTGCAAACAACACAAGCGCAAGCCGCAAAAACCTTGGTTTGGCGGCGCTTAGACTGCGATATCACCATTCAAAACAATGGCGATTTGCGCATCGTTGAAACCAATGAAATCAATTTCACCAGCGGCTCGTTTAGTTTTGGCTACCGCGATATTGAATCAGCACGCTTAACGAGCATCACCGATGTTCAAGCCAGCGAAAATGGGCGACCTGTGCGTTTTGAAACAGGCCGTGCTGACAATGGTGACTTTCGCATTAAATATTTTTTTGCGACACCAGCCCAAAATGAAACCCGCACCCTTGCCCTCAGCTATACAGTCCAAGGGGCCACCCGCTATTACGCAGGTGGCGACCAAGTTTATTGGGCCTGTGTTTATGCTGCCCGTAATGGATTTGCGGTACAAGAATCGCGCACCACGATTCGATTGCCAAACACCACTGCGACTGTAGCCGAGACTTATGGTGCAGCCGCTAGGTTATCGGGCAAAGGCGAAACAGTAGTAACTGCCATTTCTAGCGAGGCTATCCCAAGCGGTAAACAACTCGAAGTACGGGTGCAATTTCCCCATGGCATTATTTCAGGCTCGCCCGCGCCTTGGCAACAAGTCTATGATAAACAACGTGAATTTGAAGAAACCCAAAAACCTAAACTCGATTTAATAGGCTTGGTGGCTGGTGCTTTAATTATGTTACTTGGCCCAGCCGGTGTATTGGTCATGTGGCAGACCCGAGGTAAAGACCCCCAAGTAGGCTTGATCGCTGACTACATCACCGAGCCACCTTCAGATATACCCCCCGGTGTGGCTGGCACATTGGTCGATGAAAAAGCAGATTTGCAAGATGTATTAGCAACTTTAATCGATTTGGCCCGTAAAGGAGTTATTACAATGAGCGAATCTAAAAAAGAAAAGAGTGGTTGGAGCAATAGCACCGATTGGCTGCTATCACTCGGCCCTAATTCAGGCAAAGCCCTATTGCCTCACGAGAAAAAAGTGTTTGACGCGCTCAGGCTTGACAATGAAGAACGCGCCTTATCAAGCTTAAAAAATAAGTTTTTTGTCAATTTGGACGGCATTAAAGATACACTTTACGAACAACTCGTCACACAAAAATTTTATAACGCCAAACCCTCTAGCACCCGCAACAAATATATTGCACTTGGCATATTCACCTTGTTTTTAACCATTGTGTCGTGTGTTGGCAGCGCGGTGATACTCGACGGCAGCGAATATTTTGCTTGCGTGCCGATTGGTCTCGGCATTACAGGCATCTTAACCCTAATTGTCGCGCAATCCATGCCACAAGCGACACGAGTGGGGGCCGAAGCAAAAATGAAAATGCACGCATTTAAACGTTATCTCGAAAATATTGAGCGATATACCGATCTTAATACCGCCAAAGACCAATTTGACAAATTTTTGCCTTATGCCATTGCCTTTGGCTTAGAACGCAATTGGATCAAAAAATTTGCCGCTGTCGATGCCCCCATGCCCCCTTGGTATGTGCCATATGATCCTTATCACGACTCGTATCGACGTGGCGGCGTTTATGGCAATGCCGGTGGCCCGCGAAAATCAATGGAACATGGCAACAATTTGCCCGATGTCAGTGATCGTGCCGAGCAACGTGGCGGCATTGGTGATCTTGACAAAAGTCTGACTGGCGGTTTAAATTCATTAAGTGCTGGCCTGACCAGCATGCTCAACACCGCATCTTCTACCTTTAGCAGCACGCCTGCACCTGTTGCTTCATCGAGCAGCAGCGGTGGCACAGGTTGGGGTGGTGGCGGTTGGAGCGGTGGCGGCGGTGGTGGCGGCGGCTCATCGGGTGGCGGTGGCGGCGGGTTTGGCTAGTCAAATAATTACGAATTACAAATCACAAATTACGAAGCGCAAAATAATAGACTTCGTAATTTGTAATTCGTAATTCGTAATTCGTAATTAAATTATGAATTCATCAAAATTAACAGGCTTTATTCTGATCAGCATTGGCGCAGCCATTGCATTATTAGCGGCGATCTGGGGGTTAACCAACAGTGGGTTAGCCAGCAGTGC
>JAGWYZ010000430.1 GCA_018969115.1 Chloroflexota bacterium
CGTGAGCATGCTTATTCACATCATATTCAACGTCTGATGGTTACGGGAAATTTTGCACTGATCGCCGGACTAGATGTGGCGCAGGTACAGGAATGGTATTTGGCTGTCTATAGCGATGCGTATGAATGGGTGGAGATGCCAAACACGCTTGGCATGGCGCTGTTTGGCGATGGCGGCGTGGTGGCCAGCAAGCCTTATGCTGCCAGCGGAAAATACATCCATCGCATGAGCAATTATTGCGAGAATTGCAAGTACGACCCCGATGAAATGACCGGTGAAAAGGCGTGCCCATTCAATGCGCTTTATTGGGATTTTCTGGTACGGCACGAGGATAAGTTTCGGGGCAACCAGCGCATGCCCTATGTGTTTTCCACCTGGGATAAATTTGCGCCCGAAAAGCAACAGGCCATTCGCGCGCAAGCCGCTTATACACTTACGCGAATGGCCGAGGGTACGTTATGATTCGTGTATTTTACGATGGTAAATGCGGCTTATGTCGTCGCGAGATCGGGCATTATAAGCGCGTTGCGCCAGAGGGTGTTTTTGAGTGGGTGGACATTACTGTTGATCCCTCTGCCACCCAACATCTAGGCATTTCCTATGCGGATGGGCTAAGGTTACTCCACGCGGAAGATGCGCAGGGTCAATTGCATGTGGGAGTCGATGCGTTTCTGCTCATCTGGCAACAGATTCGCCGCTGGCGGATAGTGGCGAAAATCGTTTCACTTCCCATTATTCGGCCTGTTGTCAATAGTGCTTACCGAGCGTTTGCTGCTTGGCGTTTCAAGCGGCTCGCCCATTGCCAAATCGCGCTCAAAGCAAATGATGGTGATAAAAAACAAAAGGAATTATTATGACTAAGCCGCTCGATCACATTCACCATATCGCCATACAGATTCAAGACATTGAACAGTCCATTGCCTGGTATACTGCGCACTTTAACTGTGAAATAGCGTATCAGGATGCCAGCTGGGCATTGCTGAAATTCGATAATATCTCGCTAGCATTGGTGCTGCCCAACCAACATCCGCCGCATTTCGCGGTGACACGCGATGATGTGACAGCATTTGGCACTCCGGTGCCACACCGCGATGGCACCAGCTCGGTTTATATCCAAGACCCGAGCGGTAACAACGTCGAAATGCTGAAGCTGGCGGAGTGAATATGGTTTCAGAGAAAAATGTGCTTGGTGCAGAATTAGCGCTGCATTGTCTTTCACCCAAAACGGGTTTTTACCGAGATGGATATTGCCGCACCGGTGAGGCGGATACGGGAAGACATGTGGTTGCAGCGATTGTGACACAGGAATTTCTGGAATTCACCAAATCACGCGGCAATGATTTGCAAACGCCGCGCCCAATGGTTGACTTTCCCGGACTAAAAGCAGGTGATCGCTGGTGCTTGTGTGCGTTGCGCTGGCGAGAGGCGCATGAGGCGGGAGTTGCTCCGCCCATCGTACTGGAAGCCACGCATGAAAAAGCCTTGAAATATATCCCTCTGGAAACACTTAAAAAATATCAGGCTAGGTAAATGCAGTTCTTACAAAAACACTTCGATAGCCGAGAAAGTCTGATTGCTTATGTAAGGGAACTTGCACCATGGGCGAAAGGCGAGCGTAGCTACATTAAAGGCGGCAGGCAGAAAGCCGAAAGGAAGTTAGCAGCGATTGACCCGGTGAACTACGCCCGCACGCGCAATTTTGGCGATGGCAACATTACACGGCTTTCACCCTATATACACCATGGCATTCTAAGCCTGAATGAGGTGCGCAACCATGCGCTGACACTATGCAGTGAGCCAGTGCAAATTACCAAATTCATTCAAGAACTGGCATGGCGCGATTTCTGGCAACGCATCCTGACCAGCAATCCGCAATGG